>JAYEGI010000068.1:0-4698 GCA_034659035.1 Methanobacteriota archaeon | reverse complement strand
TCTCCAGATCCCCTGCCGAACATGCAAGAACATGCATGGTAAAAAGACTTGCTCCGCACGTAGATATGTTCGTGAACGATGCGTTCGCGGTCTCGCACAGATCGCAGCTCTCTGTTGTCGGGTTTACCACTGTTCTGCAACCGGTTGCCGGACGGTTGATGGAGAAGGAGATTAAATCACTGAGCAGGGGGCTTTCAAAGAAAGGGACTGTCTACGTGCTCGGCGGTGTCAAGGCGAACGACTCGATCGATGTTATCGAGAACGTTGCCGCGCGTGATGAAGTGGATGCAATTCTCGTAACCGGACTTGTTGCAAATGTGTTTCTGGCTGCAAGTGACGTCGATCTCGGCAGTAAGAATCTCGAATTTATAAATTCGATCGGCTGTACCACGCAGATCGGACGAGCACGTGAACTACTTACCGAATACGGCGACAAGATCGAGCTGCCCACCGATCTCGCGGGTGCCAGCCACGACGATCCTGATAAACGCGTCGAGATACCGGTATCCGAGCTGCCAACCGACCTCTCGGTCAATGACATCGGAATCGGGACAGCGGTTTCGTTTTCAGAGAAGATTAAGAACGCAGATACTGTGATCATGAACGGACCTGCTGGCATCTTCGAAAAGGATGCTTTCGCACTCGGGACGAGAGAACTCATCCTTGCAGCAACAAAATCGAAATTTTCAATAATCGGAGGCGGACACATCGCAGCAGAGGCATACACCCTCGGCATCGAGTCAAAGATCTCGCATATAAGCACAGGCGGCGGTGCTTGCATCGATTTCCTATCCGGGCGCACGCTTCCCGGGATCGAGGCGCTGATTCACAATCCCTTTGTAAAGGGTTAGATCGGATTTGGATATCACGCAGGATTTTTTGGGATCACACTTAACAGATGCTTATGCATGACGCAGATACACGTTGCCCCGTAAATCGCCCATCAACCACCCCAATGAGATTTTTTAGTATCGTCTTAAATGGGTCAGGAAAGCTACAGAGAACGCAGAGGGATACAAAGGATCGATTTAAAAACTCTGTGCTCTCCGTGTCTCCTGTGGTTAAATCCAGTGGCTTTTACCGCCTGTGTGGGATCAATTCGACCACAACAGAATAAATTAAAAAGTCTTCAGCAGACCGCCCGCCAACCACCAAAACGCCCCACAAACCATGACTGAAGCAATCTTTTGCATCGATAAAATCGCATCAGCAGTCCGTAGATGCGATGTCAGAAACATCACGTGCGTGCCAGGGTATCCGGTAACCGAACTTGCAGAGCTCCTGATAACAGAGGCGGATGCGAAGTGGTGCATCAATGAGAAAGTTGCACTCGAGATCGCACTCGGAGCGTCTGCGTCTGGCATCCGGTCGATGGCGATCGTTAAGCATGTCGGCATGAATCTTCTGTCAGATCCGCTTATCACGGCAAGCACGCACAGAATCGGCGCAGGGCTCGTGATCATCGCTGGAGATGATCCGATGGCGTTGGCGTCCCAGAACGAGCAGGATTCCAGGTACTGGGGCTTAATCGCAGAGGTTCCGGTACTCGATCCGAACCCCACAAACCTGCACGATGCGATATTTGAAGCATACCGCATCAGCGAGACCGTGCGCACTCCGGTGATTGTCCGGGTGACGGATCGTGTGCTCAGATCGGGATGTGCGGGGGGAGGGAAGGCGCAGACGCTGAACCTGCCAGAACCGTTCGACCGGTCGATCTGGGAATATTCGATGCATGGCAGGCACCAGTTGTTTCACAGGGATACGTATCCATTGATTGAGGATCTGTCCGAAAGATCGCATCTCAACAGATACCAGGAAGGGAGCTGGTCAGGAGATGGGCAGGTGTGCGTCATCTCATCCGGCTACGCTTCGACGGTCGTCACATCGATCATGCTCCGGAAAGGAATCAAGATGCCGCATATCTCGCTCTCATTTGTAAGTCCGTTGCCTGTGAAGCGGGTAACAGATTTCATCGGTGCCCGGCGTGTCCTTGTTGTTGAGGAGACAGAGCCGGTGATCGAGGGTCAACTCGGAACCGGAACTTGTAATGTTCTCGGAAGGAGGTCGGGGCATCTGCCGTATGGGGGTCTGACAGAAGAGGATATCCTCTTTGCGATCGAGAATATGGACAAAAATGATATCACTCTCGACATCATTCCGGAGACGCTGAAAAACCGGGGATACTCCCTGGACATCTGCGAGGACTGTCCGTTCATACCAGTATACGATGCGGTTAGAGCGGTCAAGAAGAGCAATGGCAGCCGGATGATGGTCGCAGGGGATATGGGCTGCTCGATACGGACTGCGCCGACAGGGGTTGTGGACGTTGCTTACGCGCTCGGTGGTGCGATCGGGGTCGCGTCAGGGATGCCTGTGAAGAGTATCGCCATCATAGGCGATTTCGGTCTCGTCCATTCAGGGTTGCAGGCGCTTATCGATGCGGAATTTAACCAGAGAGACGTTCTGGTGATCGTTCTGGCAAACATGGTTTCAGCGATGACAGGGGGGCAGAAGGTGCCGGATCCGGAGCGGATCATCCGTGCATGTTGCAGCGATGTTTCTGTGATCGATGAGACAGCAGGCGGTCAGGTAATCGAGCAGTTGCTTCGGGAGAAACTTGTTGCAAAAGGGGTGTCTGTGATTGTTGCATGCGGGGAATGCAGGAAAGATCCTGATGCTCCATGATACTTGCAACGAAAACGACGCGGATATGAAACCGGGTTGCTCACCCCCTATCATTATATCGCTGATTTTAACTTTTACTCTTTATAATTTTGCCTGTCCATTCAAAAACCACCACTGCAAGCTTTAGCGCCCTTTTATATTCCCCCTCACTTACCGGTTCGTACATGCCGGGATAGCGAGTGTCCATAAGCATATTCAGTGAGAATTTTAGATCGGTTAATATCATCCGGTATTTCGACACCAGTCTCTTCGACGAGTTTAAGAAGCATTCCTATAGAATGCGTCTTTGGAAATGGTTTGCCAAGTCTGACAAGTAACGCCTTCAGAGATTTCTCAACTGCTTGGTTGTGCATCGAAACAAAGGTCTTCATAAAGTACCACATCAGAGATATTTTCTGCTCTTGCTCTTTCTAAATTACTTCTTGCTCTTTTCAACCATTCTGAAATAATATCTTTATTTTTCATATACTACCTTCCCGTATTTTGCAATTTCATTGTATATTAGAAAAGGATTATCTTTTAGCTTATCAAATGTTTCGGGAGTCTCTACGATCACGTCAACCGGAACATTCACATCGAGCATGAGGTATATTCTCTGCGCAAGTTTCCGCTTATGAACAACACCGCTCTTCAGGACGAAAATATCATAATCGCTATCCTTTGCCTGTTCTCCTTTCGCTCTTGAGCCGAACAGGATAATTTTATCAGGAACTGCCGATTCCACAACTTTCTGCACAATTTCCGCCAAAATGTTCTGGTTTGGCATAACTCGCTCACCACTACACCATCTAAATCTTTTTTATATTAAATGTTCCACACCACGTATGCGAGCAGCCAAAAACCTCCTGATCGGTCTCTTCTCTGAAATGACGATTCAATGCAAGTACCTCAAATAACAGACTCATCCCGACATAACCATGACCTCTTGAGTAAAACGTGGATGGGGCAAAGGGCGATTCCTCACTCTTGCCCGGTTCACCTCACGTTTTTATTCACTCGTTACAGAGTTATCTTCCCGACCGCCGCCTGCAGCAGTATCAGTGCGTCAGCGGATGTGACCTTGCCATCGCCGTTGAAGTCTCCACGCACCTCGGTTGGCTCCTCAAGTCCAAATTCGACATAAGGGTCGACCCCTGCTTCCTTCGCCCGATTGAGCTGTTCAGAAGTTACCTCGAACTCGCCAGAAGCCAGTGATACGAACATTTCTGGCTGGTCTACATGTGGTATAAATCCAAGACTGCCCTTTATCCGGGTCGTCCAGAATAGAGGATTCGTTTTACCTCCCGGTGGCTTGAAATCACTGAGATTGGTGTCAGAAAGATTGCACATCTTCCCCCAATCGTACTGGAAAGCAACACCACGCCCGGATTTTGTTGTATCGTTCCATATTATGAGAATTCCTGCAAGCGGTATCTCTTTTGCGAAGAGTTCGCCGGAACGTTGTTTCGCAATCAAACTCGTCTTTCCGGGTGTTAAATCCAGAAGAACCTGAATGGCATCCTCTTTGCACCAGTTCGGGCATCCGATCCAGGTATAGCGCTCACCCGGACCGAGCGGGTAATTCCCATGGATGTATTCCGCGATCAGGTAGCCGGACGTGAGTCCGGGGCAGAGGTGGTTGTGGATTTCCGCACACTTCAAAAGGTCAGAAGGTGCGCCGTAACCCCATGCATTCGCAATGCAAGCGATCGTGAACGCGTCCGGTCCGATCGCCTTCTTTGTCGCGTTCCAGCCGTCACCGGTTGTTACGATCTCTTCAGCGATATTGATCTTCGTTGTTGCTGTGAACGCCCCATTCTTGTAAATCGCGTAAACGCAGTTCTTTGTCGCGTTATCAAAGATTGCGAACCAGAACGGCTTGTCTGTCGATCTGTGGATCGGCAGTAAGTTCCCATCTCCGATAGAACAGCCAGTTTCCTTCCGGATTGTCTCGATACACCCTTGTGTCGTCTCTCCATTAACCTTCACATATCCGGCATCGGTCAACACGCAGAGACCCGGAGTCTCATT
>JAYEGI010000067.1:0-4703 GCA_034659035.1 Methanobacteriota archaeon | reverse complement strand
CGTACTTCAGAGGTGGCAGATATGTTCGCGAAACATTAAAATTACTACCGCAAAAACCAGACCTAATTTTAATTCAAGAGATATTTTATAGGATAACGAAAATCGGCAGTATTAATGTTGGTTGATGACGAGGGTATTGGTCCATAGATAACGTTTTTTGTTCATAGTGGCGAAGATGGGTTTTAGGTGGTAACATAGTACCAACGAATGGAACGATAAAAGAAGGTAACTACACAGGTACCTAAAACCACCATCAGGGAACTTCACTATGCAGGAACCACCCGGGATGTGAGGGGTACTGTAACCAAACCAAGAATTTAACCGCAGAGTGCACAAAGGGACATGGAGAGGAAATAAACGGTTAAACTCTTATAGCGTTTCTCTGCGCCCTCAGCGGTTATTTTTTCTTGCCAGAAAGTACAGAATCGCAATCGGGCGACCAATCAACATACCCGAGTAGTTACAAAAAAAAGAACCATTCGAAGTGCCGGATATCATGGGGCTTGCTGGCAATTTCCGGTCTACGATTTCTGAAAAAAAGTCGAAAAGATTGGGTATTTCAGATACTGTCAGAGTGAGAGCGCATCCTCAACCGCACTTCTGATCAGGTACCCTGCCCGGTGCAGGATTGTATCTCCGAGTTCCCGGTCAACAGTCATGTCAGCGGTACAGGGGTATGAGTGGTGTGCTTCAGCAACGATATCGCGAATGTCCTGCTGTGAGTGTGCAGACGTTCCGATCAGTTTCTTTGCAACAAACCATGTCGATCCACAAGGCGCGCTCTGCTTGACCGTGACTGCTGAAATGACCCCGTTTGCAACACTGATTTCGACAGCCGGAACTCCAATCCCGAACTCGGAAACAAATCTTCCGATGATCCCTTCTGTCGCATCCAGCGAACAGAACGGCTTTGGGAATACGGATTCGATTCCCGCTGCGCTGCACCTCGCTCCAACCTGCTTCGCAAGCCCTGAAGAGGCTTCTCTTGACTGCTCGACCGGAACGATCAAGCCTTTGATTCCGGCGTCATTCAGCCGCGGAGGCATCTCCATCAGTATGTCGGGATGAATCTCTGTTGCGATCATGATGTCCGCAGATGGTAGCGCAGGGATGTAGGGGGCAGGGTCGTCGATGAAATCGGGTAGCGTCTCTGGTGCAGGGAATCTGATCGTGCCGATGATACTTTCTGCGTAGCAATACCTCTCATATTTACAGTGCGTGCAGAGCGGATCACAGGATTTGCAGAATTCGGAGTCGTTTACAAGGTTTCGTATCACCCGTTCCCCGAAGTTCCCTCCGTACAGGATCAGTAATTTCATTCTTGTGAAGTGTTGAAGACGTAATGCCAGCATGTCAGGCGATTTGACCTGCGAGACCGACTGAAAGTGGTTTTTGTCCTTTGAGTGCACTCACCTTCAGGATGGAAAATCCGATAATACTTCCACTTTCATCGACTTTTTTCATCACTGCGTCGTTCTCGGTTTCCTTGAAGTACCCGGCTTTCCGGTCAAAGATAACTTCAAGGTAATCGCCTTCTTTATCATACCATATTTTTATTTCTTTTTCCATAATAACATGCCTCTTTTAATTGTGTCCGTGAAATATGCGGTTATGATGAACAGATCGCTAACCGACGCTTTAATTACGACACATAAATACCTATCGGTGACGGGCGTGGTGCTGCAATCTTGATCCCGCAATCGTGTCGTGGCCGGACCTCCTGTGCTTTCTCAACCTGCCCAACCATCGAACCGGTTTTTAATAAGAACTTTCTGATGGTGCCTCCATAGCCCTTACCACCACACATATTCTGAAGGACAACATGTTTTTTAAAAATGAAAAATAGAGAAATTTAAAAACACTCCTCTATTTACATCTTTCTCTCAAATGCAACCCAGGTTTCCGTTGTTGCGACATCCCTACTCTGATGGAGGAAATCTTCTATCACAGCCGGATCATCTGCCTCGTAAATCCATACAGCATCATACCTGCCCAGCGTGTGATACGCTTTTAAGAACTTGACGCCTTTTGGCGGCTCATTGAGCATCCGGTCACCGAATTCTTTTGCGCTTTTCACCATGCCCGAATTGACGTTTACGCATGTTATGAACAACATCTTCTTTTCACCTCCTTTTCTTCTGGGTACTTATAGAAGCGCCCCTCCTCGGCACTCATCGATGTACATGTCATGACACCCGAGAGGGTAAACCCCATGCATCTCGGATTTTTTAAATCATGACTTTCCAACCAATATGTGTATCGCTTGTATTTAAACCTCACCACCCCATGAAAGTCATGTGCCTGGATTAAGCGCGAGAGGCTGCGGGGTGCAAGCGGATCGCATGATTTGCAGAATCAGAAAATTGGTAACTACTCAGGTACCTAAAACCACTATTCAGGGGACTTCACTATACAGGGACTACCTGGGAAATAGGGGATACTGTAACCAAACCGGGAATTTAACCGCAGAGTACGCAGAGAGACGCAGAGGGGAAATAAACGGTTAAATGCTTCTAGCGTTCCTCTGTGTTCCTCTGCGCTCTCCGCGGTTATTTTTCTTGCCAGAAAGTACAGAATCGCAATCGGGCAACCAATCAACATACCTGAGTAGTTACGAAAATTGTTTGCAAAGTTTCGCACCACCCGTTCCCCGAAGTTTCCTTGTACCGGATTTGCAGTTTCATTGAGCTCAAATTCACGGCAGCAGATTCCCGCTACGCACCTTCCAGTTATCCATGATCACAGTCGGCGACACGCTCTGCACGCCAGCAAGTTTCCTGACCTTCTCCGCAATAAATGTCCTGAGTGCCCCGCCATCCGTAAGCCACACTTCGGTCATGATCATGTGATCTCCTGCCGAGGTCGCAACGAATTTAACCTCTGAAAACTCGCTTAAACGCAGTGCAACATCGAGGAGACGTGTTGGTTCAACGTCGATTCCGACGAGGGCGACTGAGTTGTACCCGAGCTTTGCCGGATCGGTTACGACGGTGTACTGTCTGATGACCCCTTCTTCTTCGAGCGCACGCACACGGTTTCGTATTGTGGATTCGGCAACATCGAGTCGGGCAGCAATCTCGGTGTGCGGTGTGCGTGCGTTCTCGCGAAGTATGTCTATTATCAACAGGTCTCTTTCGTCAATCATTTGCATATCACCATATCAATTTTCGTACTTTTATCGAGATTTATGGACGATTTTCGTACCATAATGTTATATACTCGCAATATATACTACTATGACTGTAGACTATTAAAGGTTTACGCAATCGTTAGAGGTAGCAATTCATGGAGAACGAATGGAAGGACAACAAGGAATCGTATGAAGTACTGGACGGCAGGGGACTTGCAGGCAACTTCCTGTCAGCGGTTCTTACGAAAGCCAAAAAAGTTGCTGCGGGCAGTGGAATCTGCGTGATTCAGAGTTTCGATCCGATCCCGCTCTATTCCACTCTGGCGGACATCGGATTTGATCACCTGACCGAGAAGATCTCAGATAACGAATACCGGGCGTATTTTTACCGGAAAGATGTAAAAGAAGCATCAGGCAGCATGACGATGCCGCTGCACCCGGCAGCACTTGCCAATATAGGAAAAACCGACAAGACACTCGGCAAGATTGTGTCGCAGTTCTGGCAGCTTGTCTGGAAGAAGGAAGACCCTGCTATCGACATGAAGAGCCTGTACCTACTCTCGCTCGCAAATGGTGTTGGCGCGGGTCGCCTTCGTCAGGCGACGCGGGAACTTGTGAAGGCGTACTACGCGGGCGTTACTGTTTCTGAACTTGACGAACTATTCACACTCCTTGTCTGGAATCAGGGTGTCGGCAACTTCGCGTCAGAGATCAGTCCATCACCGCTCTTTGCAGCATATCAGTTGATAAAGAGGCTTGAGCAGGAGGGAATGGACCGGGGCGAGGTGCTGGCGGAACTTGTCAGGAAGTTTGGCGAGGAGAACCCTGACGTGAGCGTGCTCGAACAGAAGAGGTGATCGAGATCAATGGATCAATCAATCAATAGATTAACGGATTAATGAGATTATGGAGGATAAAAAGATGAGACAACACTTTGCATCGGTGGCTATGATGTCACTGGTGCTTTCAACACTTCTGATCCTTGCTTGTATGGGATCAGCAGCGGCATCAGTCTGTGTAGAATGTCACAGCATCATTACCCCTGAGATCGTTGAGGATTTTCAGAGCGGGAAGATGGGCGATGACGTCGATTGCTCAAGCTGTCATGGATTCGCACACAGTTCGGCTGATACCGTTGATAAGGTGAAGATGCCGACACACAAGACGTGCGGTGCGTGCCATGCGGAGCAGGATTCCCAGTATATGGACGGAAAGCATAGCCTAGCGTGGACTGCGTTTCAGGTGATGCCGACTACGAAAGACCAGCCAAAAGAACTGATGGAGGGTCAGAAGGGCTGCGGAGGCTGCCACAAGATGGGAGCGAAGGATGAGACCGGATGGGATGAGTACCACTACGGTGTGGTAGGCTGTGACAACTGTCATACGAGGCACAGTTTCTCTGTAGAAGAGGCGAGAAGGCCCGAAGCATGTATGACCTGCCATCAGGGATTCGACCATGCCCAGTGGGAGATGTACTCGACCTCGAAGCACGGTGTGATCTACCTGACAGAGGGGGACAACTGGGACTGGAGCGCACCCCTCTCCGAGGCGAAAGCAAGTTACACCGGTCCCA
>JAYEGI010000066.1:0-4710 GCA_034659035.1 Methanobacteriota archaeon | reverse complement strand
CCACGTTGTCATGGCCATCGTTGTAGATACCGCTTAGAGTGCATGGTGCATCTGCGCCGCAACCTGCACAGGTAGCTCCGGTTAGGTCTCCGGTTATCTTGTAACCCGCACCGTTGATGGTGATGCCGTCCGCGCCTATGATATAGCCAGCCTCTCCTGCCGGGACTGTGTAGCTTTGATTGAGTTCGCAACTCGTCGTTATCGTCGTATTTCCGGGTGCAGGGCACACAGGTAGTTGAGCGCTCGCACCTCCTGCCGCCACCAGCAGTACGATTCCTGCCAGTGTTAGCGTCGTTATACCAGACGAGAGTCTTCTCTCTGGTAGTCGTCTCGTAATCGATACCAGCATTGCCGCCAGTACCGTGATTATGCCCAATCGGGCTTTCTCTGTTCCTTTCATTTATCCTCCCGTGGTATCCATTCCACACCAGCCACATCGATCCAACCAGCCATCTGGTTTTGATTTGTCTGGAGTGGTGTAATTCATTACAACGAGATCGTGAATCCCGCGCAGAACCGATATGGTGTTAGGTATGTATGAACCATGCCCTAACAATGTTCGGTTTTGGATTAAAACCATAAAAAAATTAGATTCCCAGAAGAATTCCCCTGTAGAAGTTAGGTTAATTCCAAAAATCCGAAATATGTTAGGTTTTCCAAAAATCTTGCAGTGATTTCGTAGATCAAGGACAATATCCATGTATTGCTGACGGTCCCCATTGCAAGGTATATAACGGATCGTTTGGCGTGTGTAATATTGTAACGATGTAATCTGGTTCCGCGTATCAAACGCCCTTTCCTTTTGTCGCCGTTATCTCCCGAATAAATTCCTGTACCTTCTTCCCTTTATCCACTTCTACGAGAACGCAGTTCAATTTAGTGTTGCGCCCAACTTCCTTTCCGCCATACGTCTTTATGAGTTCTTGCTGCACTCTTCGTGCTTGCGGACTGTCAACACCGACCCCCTCCTCAAAACCGATGATTATACTCGGCACCGGCATAAACTGCGATTTTTTTATTGGCGGAACCGAACCGATATCGTTTACGAGCAAGAACACAAGTCATCATCATATTACAGTTTCAGAGGTTTGAAAAATCTCAAGTTGTGGCGGTACGAAGTATACCTGCCTCTGAGACATTTCTTTTGAAACATGCGGCAGTAGTTTATCGGGGTCAATTTCTGCGCTCACGTTTACTGCAGTCATCAACAGCATGATCCCTACCAGTATCAGTGCAATTATGCCCATCCGGGCTTTCTTTAATTCTTTCACTTGCATACCTCCATTTTATATATTCGTCTGTTTCCCACCACTCGCATGGGTGGTATCACGCAAACGGGTGCGCAATCACCGAACTGTCCGGATCAATCCGCGACTTGTTACGCGCCTGTCTGATTCCACAGAGTCCTGTTGAGAGTCTGACACGTCCTGTACATCCCCGTGAGCCACAACGAGACTGTGAATCTCGTGCAATACAGCTACGACGTTAGGTATAGGTAAACCATGCCATAATAACGTTCGGTTTTGGATCAAAAACCTGACAAAGGTAGGTTTACTGAAATAATACTTGTCTGTGAGTTCGGGTAAATCTAAAAATCCAAAATATGTTAAGTTTGCCAAAAAAAGTGAAAAGGTGAGATCGCCCCCACAATCCCACCCTTCGCTCATGCTACTCTATCGCATCCAACATGCCCACCAGCACATAACCAACGAGCGCCCCAGCCCCCACATCACCGCATCATCTGCGTAATACTCTCTGCCGCTTCCGCAATCTCACCAGGCGACAGCACCACAACCGCACCACCAGCACCCGTCTTGATCCGCAGATCGCAGCCCTCGACCTCTCCGATGACCCTGTGCGAAACACCCTGCGCCTGCAGCACCCTCGTAACCGCGTCCGGATCCGGCGTTGTAAGAATCACGCGTCCGTGTGACTCGGAAAAGAGCACCGCATCAGGATCGAGACCCGTAACGCCAGTAGCGACAGTATCTCCAGTATCTCCAGTATCTCCAGTAGTACCTGCAACACCGGTAATGCCGGTAAGGTCAATCTCTGCCCCGACCGATTGTGCCATCTCAGCGAGTGCTACCGCAAGCCCGCCGCTTGAGACGTCGTGCGCTGAAGTGACGCGTCCGGTTCCGATCGCAGCCACCACGGAATCGATGATCTTCTGCGGACCTACTGGAGGAACAGGAACGCTTCCGCCAGCGCAGCTGTAGACCCTGTAGTACTCGCTTCCGCCGAGTTCCGCTCTCGTCTCCCCGATCAGGATGATTGCATCGCCGGCATCTGCAAATCCCATTGCCGGGACGTGGCAATCCTCTGAAATCCCGACCATTCCGATGCTCGGCGTCGGCGGGATCGCTGTTTTAAACTCGTCGCTTTCGTTGTAGAACGAGACATTGCCCCCGACGACAGGGATGCCAAGCGCCCGAGCCATGTCTCCGATCCCGCGCACCGATTCCGCAAACTGCCAGTAGATCAGAGGATCCTCAGGGTCTCCGAAGTTTAAGCAGTTGACAATCGCTACCGGAGATGTGCCCTTGCAGGCGAGGTTAAGTGCGTTCTCGAGAACCGACCCTGCCGCGCCATTGTACGGGTCAAGCGTGATATGCGCGGGGTTGCAGCCACACGAGAGTGCAAGTGCAGTCTCATCATCGATCCGCAGCACGCCCGCGTCATCTCCCGGCTTCATCACGGTTCGTATCTGGACCTCGTGGTCGTACTGGCGGTAGATCCACTCCTTCGACGCTATATTAGGGCTTGCGAGCAGTTTCAGAACCCGGGTCTTCAGATCCTCCTTAATTTCAGGTAGTTCCTCTTCTATCACCTGCTCTTCCGGCATCTCCGGTTCGCTCTCGAACGCGGGCGCACCGCCTGATAGGAAGGTGATCGGCAGATCCACAACAACCTCGCCATCAAGCTCGACCAAATACTGCCCGCCATCAGTAAACTCGCCGATCACGCTTGCATTGAGGTCATACTTCTCTGCGATCGCAAGCACCGCCTCTGCATCTGCCGGATCAACCTCAAGCACCATCCGCTCCTGCGATTCTGCGATCAGGATCTCGTAAGGCGTCATCCCGGACTCGCGCAGGCGGACATTGTCGAGATTCAGGTGGAGCCCGAGATCTCCTTTCGCACCCATCTCTGAACTAGCACCGACAAGCCCTGCAGCACCGAGATCCCGACATGCGAATACATAGCCTTCCTCGATTGCCTCAAGAACCGCCTCAATGAGCAGCTTCTCTGTGAACGGATCGCCGATCTGGACACTTGATCGGTCCTCTGACTCGGACTCCTCTGATAGGTCTCTTGATGCGAACGATGCGCCCCCGAGCCCATCGCGTCCGGTAGTCGAGCCCATCAGGATGAGCGCATTGCCAGCAGCTTGTGCTGTTGCGGTCACGACATCCTTCTGGTGCGCAAGTCCGACGCAGACCACGTTTACGAGCGGATTGCCCGAGTATGCGCTGTCAAAGCAGGTCTCCCCGCGCACCACCGGAACGCCGATGCAGTTCCCGTAGCCCGCGATGCCCTCGATCACGTGCTCGAAGAGGTACACGTTCTTTGCGCTCTCCGGCATCCCGAAGTAGAGAAGATCCATAAGAGCAATCGGGCGTGCACCCATCGAGAGGATGTCGCGGACGATTCCACCGACGCCGGTTGCCGCGCCGTTATAGGGATCTACGTAGGACGGGTGGTTGTGGCTCTCCATCCCGATTGCGAGGACGAGGTCGCCTTTCAGGCGGACGATTGCCGCGTCGTCCCCGGGACCGATTATGACGCGGTCGCTCTCTGTCGGGAACGTGCGGAGGTGTTTCGCGCTCGAGCGGTACGAGCAGTGCTCGCTCCAGAGATTTAGGAAACAGCCTTCTTCGACCGGGTTTGGTGGGCGGTTCAGTCGCTTTGTTATGATATCGATGTCGGTTTGGGGTAGCAGGGACATGGTTTAGGTTATCTGTCTCTATCTGGATAAATGTGATTTGGTTCAGGGTTTGGGCGGGCTTGGCGCACACTTATGCGGTTCAAATACCGCATTTCTTATTCCACCTTCGCTTGAATCCACCAAAAGTCATGCCGTCCGCATATCCGCTTCGACTCGGTCACTTGCATACAATAGTTCCCGAAATAAACGACTGTCGGATTTCGCTACGTCCAAATCTTGGCATCGAGAGGATTTCGGGGAATTCATACAGTTTTGCGATTGTATTGTTTTTGTTTTTACATATCTTTAAACTCTGAACGGGCTAAAAAGGAGATTCGCTATTTCTACGGACAGAGTAGTTGGAATACCTTATCGAAGATATATATTTGTAGTAAAATCTTGAACAGTTTAATGAGGGAAAACGCTCTGCACTCGATACGCCATTCCTGTGCTACTTCAGTCAAGGTTATTGATGTTGTAATGCCCCTACAAAAAAGGGTGAAAAAAAGGTTTGCCGTTGCAACAAAAACCTGACTTATACCAATACCTTCGCCACCTGATTGGTAAAATTAACATAAATTTTATCATATCTAAATAAAATTTTTTATTTCTGAATGACTTTTATCACGATACATCGCGAGCAATAAATTTATATAGTTTGGCATATTAGTCCATGACAGCATGAAAGTATACTATATAATCAGCAAACATGGAAAAAGATGTATAGCTGAAGGAATTTTGAAGATCAAGAACATGATATGTTCTGGTGGTGGGCACCATGT
>JAYEGI010000065.1:0-4741 GCA_034659035.1 Methanobacteriota archaeon | reverse complement strand
CGAACATAATTGTTTCGCGATCGTCCTTATTCCCGATGGTTCGGTTCCTGCTGCATGGGTCGGGATAACACAGATCACATATTCTTCCGTACTTGAAAGAAAGGAACGCAAGCTATTCGTGCAGTAGTTAATTCCTTTTATGTGCTGATCTTTTACATCGAGAATCACACGAGAGAACGCATCGAAATTCGGATTATGGCCATCATCCCATGGATAATATATCCCGAGATTAAATATATCCTGCAGAGCCACTGTATTATTTTCCGAATCTCGGAATATCTGGCAGTGTGTTGTTTCTTTCTCCATTTTTAGGTCACCATGAACAGCGAACAGTAGTTATTCGGGACAAAATCAGATAGCGTTGTATATCCAAACTTACTTCACATATCGCGTCTATTAATATTTTATCTGAATAGCCCATATATGCGGCCCTCCGGACGAATTTCACTCATCGCATACCCATCTTTATCCTTCTCCTATATCAAGTCATTCAGCACACCACACAAAATCCCTTAACACTATTCTCAGTTTTCCAGGATTCGTAGCACCTAAACTCCGCACTCTCTGTCTCGCCGCCTACCTGTAAGAAGCCCTCGTACATACAGCCGCGCCCAGATAAACGCTATTGCGGAACCAGTGATGTTTGCTGCAACCATGCCCCACCAGATCCCAATAAGCCCCATATCAAAGTTAAACGCTAAGAGCGCTGCAAATATCGGGGTCAGAATGAGCGTGCGCAGGATCGTGACAATGAGCGCATTCATACCCCTCCCAGTCCCCTGAAAGAGCGAGGAAGAGAGCATCCCAAACGGCACACCCGCATAGAATAGACTCACGACCCTTAAGAAGATGATCAGATCAGGCGCGATCTGTGCTGTGCTCTCGGAGTGCGTGAACACGGCAGCGATCTGTGGGGCAAAGATGAAGGTTGCCACCGCTATCACCGCTTCTAGCAACACACCGATCTTTGTTGCATAGAGATGAGCGATGCTCACCTTATCACAAGCGCGTGCACCGTACGCAGCCCCGGTCACCGAGACGACCGCTGTTGCGATACCAATTAAAGGCAGTGTCGCAATCGATACCACCCGCCATCCGGTGGTGTAGACTGCCACGCCCTCGATGCTGCCCACCGCTACTACCATGATGTTCATTATCACCATTGTAAGCGACAGCGAGAGTTGCGTTACAGAAGCCGGAATGCCTACTTTAAAGATATCCCTGACAATTGACCTATCGAACCTGAAACCGCTAAATTTGAATGATACGTACGTGTCTTTCTTAAAAAGCAGCCAGTTTACCATGACCGCAGACGAAATCGCCAGTGATATGAGTGTAGCCCATGCAGCACCCGCGATGCCCATGTCGAGAGTGTAGATGAAGATCGGATCCAGTAGAATATTGAGACCTGCCCCCAGAATCATGGCGTACATGGCTCGCTTGACATCGCCCTCAGCTCGCAGTATGGCGCTTGCGACGTTTGTTATGAATATGAAGATACTGCCTGCGAAGATGATCCTGGCATACGAGACCGCCATCCCTGTTGCACTTCCGGAACCGATCAGGGTGAAGACGTCCCTGGCAAAGACAAAGAGCGGGATTGTGAAGAGAACCGCGAGCAAGAGCATTACAACAATCGTATGAACCGCCACATTGTCCGCACCATCCTTGTCCCTGGCACCGATCCTTCTCGATATGGCAGACCCGCCGCCCACCCCGAGTCCGTTGGAAAGCGCCATGGCTGCAAAGAAGAACGGAAATACAAAGCCGATCGCAGCGAGAGCATTAGCACCGAGCCCTGAGACCCAGATCGCATCAACGAGATTGTAGACCGTCTGCGCTGACATAGCTACGATCATTGGCAGCGACAATTTTATGATGGCTTTTTTAGGATCGCCGAGAAGTGCTTTTATTCCTTTGGAGTATTCTTTTTCTGCCATTGTCGCTATCTTCTATCCTGTTAACTTCTGCAGGGCAAGTATTTAAAGGTTCATCAGTATATCCTCTCTTAATGATCCGCGTAGGCCGGGATAAGAGAGTAGCTCTGGTGTCGATAGGAGTGACCGCATTTCTGGTGGTCATAAAATACGCTGCCGGAATACTCTCGGGAAGTATCGCCCTCATGGCTGACGCGATCCACTCACTCACCGACGTGATAAGTTCCATCGCGGTCTTTATCGGTCTTAAGATCTCGGATCGCAAGCCCACAGATAAGTTTCCTTACGGATTTTACAAGGCAGAGAATATCGTAAGTCTCTTTCTCGCTCTTTCGATCCTTTATGCCGGGTACGAGATTATCCACACATCGATCATATCGGCAGTCAGATCGACTATCCTGGCAGATATTCCGTTTGCGCTCTCAGTTGCACTGATATCTCTGGTGTCATCCTTGCTTTTAAGCAATTATAAGCTTAAGGTCGGAAGAGCGGAAAATTCGCCCAGTTTAATCGCGGATGGCAAGCATTCAAGGACGGATGCACTCTCTTCCGCAGTTGTATTCGCTGGAATACTTGGAAACTATCTTGGTTTCTATTTCCTTGACTCGGCTGCCGGTATTCTGGTCGCGCTCTTCATTTTCATTGCAGGATATGGGATACTAAAGGATTCGATAAAGGTTCTCCTGGACGCATCCATCGATTACGAGAGTCTCAACCGGATCAGAGAGATCGCATCCGAGACTCATGGTGTCGAGAAGATACATTCCTTGAGAGCGAGGAGTTCCGGGAAGTTTATATTTATCGAGATGAAGATCGGGACGAATCTCGTGGACCTTGAACGGGCGCACCAACTGAGCGATAAGATCGAAGAGAGGATCAAATCCGAGGTAAAAAATGTTGATAGGGTCCTGATACATATAGAGCCGGAGGAGAAGGAATTTACAAGGTATGCAGTACCGTGCACCGAGAACAAGGGTCTCAGGTCCAAAATCTCCATGCACTTTGGGGAGGCGGAATATTTCTGCATATTCGATATGCGAACGGATGACAATGATCTCACCGATATGCGGTTTCTAAAGAATCCGTTTGCCACGCTTTCGAAGCGAAAAGGGCTTAAATCCGCCGAACTTCTGGTCGAGAACAGGATAGATAAACTGATCACAAAGGAGAGCATCGCGCAGAAGAGCGCGTTTTATGTGCTGGATGATGCTTACGTGGCGTCTGAGGAGATCGATGCCGGCACAATCGGGGAAGCTATCGAGGAGATTGCGGGTGGCGACGAGAGGATATAAGGGCAAAGCAACATGATCAGCCATCTCGCCTCATAACTACTCAGATATGTTGATTGGTCGCACGATTGTAATTCTGTGCTTTCTGGCAAGAAAAATAACCGCCGAGAGCGAAGAGGGACAATAGAAGTATTTAGCCTTTTGTTTCCCCTCCGCGTCCCTCCGCGCACTCTGCGGTTAAATTCTCGGTTTGGTTACAGTATCCCCCATGTCCTGGATATTCTTTGCATAGTGAAGTCCCCTCGAATAATGGTTTTAGGTATCTGGGTAGTTACCTCGCCTCCGGTATTCTATCAGCGCAAGAAGCACCACCACAAAGATGCAGCCGAAGAAGAACCAGATGCCGGGATGGGGTCCGAGCGCCTGCGCAAGATCGATCGATGAGATGCCCGCACCTTCTGTGATGGGGGCTGCTGCAAACGCTGGGTCCGGTGCTGGCAACGTCTCGGCTGGGAAGGGCAAGGGTGTGGTGGTCTGCGCTGGCGTGTATGCATGATCTGCTCCACCCATAACCGCTTCCTGTGCGTCTGATAGCATACCGGTCACGCACCCGCCCGCACTTGCCTTGCTCTCGATGATCTCGACCGGTGTTGGCGCTGGCGCTGGTGCTGGCAATGCGCCACCCACCAGCATTGGCTCGGGCGTTGGTGTCGATACCGGTGTTGGAGCCAGTACTGACACTGGCACTGCTGCTGGTGCTGGTGGAATGCCGGATTCCGACTCCGCTGCTATGTCCCTGACCACCTTTCCTGTACCAGCGAGCAATGGCTGATGCCACCACTCGATGATCGCTGATATGCCAGCCGCACCGAGCACCACGCCAAGATACCGCCTCAGAATATCAGTAACTGATTTTCTGTCTGTTTTGTCCGGAACAACGACGATTAACTTACGTATCGGTGAATATATCTTGATCTTTCTGCCTTTAACACTCCATCTTGTCTGTTTTATCATGATAAGACCGGACTCGATCAGTGCATCCAGATTGTACTTGACGGTCGTGAGTGGGATCTCCAGTTTTTCGGCGATATCCGAGGCTGACATCGGCTCATCAGCGAGCAGTTCGAGCACCTGTCGTGCAGAGTCGTTCGAGAGCGTCTGGGTGATCTTCTTGGACTCCTCGCCAAGCGGAAGGATCAGTACCTTCTCATCGCCCTCGCTGTCCGGGTATGAAGGATCCGGGGGCTGCATATCAGGTAATTGCCGTCACCCCTAATCTCTCTTTTGATGACTGCGAACCGATTTGCACCTAAGATGGCACCATCCGGAGTTCCGGTTCACCACAATATTGATAACCACATCCCACCAATACCAGCAGTACCTCGTGATAGGGCCGATAGATCAGGGGTAGATTGCTTCCTTGGCATGGAAGAGGCCTCGGGTTCGATTCCCGATCGGTCCATCACGCGTTCACCCCAGCGGGGGTTGCCCAGCCAGGTCAAAGGCGCTAGGTTCAGGGCCTAGTCTCGCAGGAGTTCGTGGGTTCGAATCCCACCCCCCGCATCAGGTTGTATT
>JAYEGI010000064.1:0-4744 GCA_034659035.1 Methanobacteriota archaeon | reverse complement strand
TTGATAACATTGCCAACACCGATAACACCGGAGTTGACCGTGCGATCTCAGAGATTGCACCAGACGAGTTTGATGTGACGCTAACCCTTTACAACATCACGATCTGCGGGATCGCAGAAACGCTTCCGATTGGTCTGACGTTCGTCAGCACAACGCATCCCGACGAGAAAGTTCGGGTCTCAGGACAGAATATCTCGTTTGCAGTCATCAATGAGACCATAGTCACGTATCGTGTCAGGTCATCAACCCCCGGTTCCGGTACTCCGGAGATTACAGGAATCTGGATCGACCTCTTGAGCGATTCCGAAGGTGCTGTCGGTGGCGGTGCTGCGCCACAGTTTTCGGAACAGCCGATGACGGACACGGAAGCTGTGCAACCAAATACACCCGGATTTGGGGCATGGGTACTGGTCGCGATGATGTTTGTGGCATATCTCTATATACGGAGGTAGACTTCGATGAAACCGGGGATTTTTGCCGTTCTGGTGCTGATGCTCACCGTGACGCTATCACCGCCTGCTTGCGCCCTTGCCACAGGAGACATTGATGAAGATCGAATCGTGTCCGAGGCAGAACTAACAGCTCTGATCCTCGCGTATCTTGATGCATCTCCTGGCGATTCCTCAAATATCGGACTGTCCGATCTTAGGTCCGCGTCCCATATCCATGCCTATTATCCGCGGACGATTCCGGATTCAAACGGAGATGAGGTGACCATTTACACGCCGGTACGACGCATCGTGGCACTCACCAGCGACTGTGCAGAGGTTATACGGTCGCTTGGAGCGACGGACGAAGTGGTCGGGGTCAGCACAGGAATCGCTGAGGATGACTTTTTCTCTGAGTTTGAGGAGGTTCAGACCGTAGGGAAATGGAACAGTCCCGACTGCGAAGTGCTCCTTGCTCTTGATCCGGATGTTGTACTTGCGTATGGCAAATGGCCCGGGAAAGATAAACTTGAGGCGAAACTCGGCGGAACTGACATCGCTGTGATCAGGCTTAACCTGTACATCCCTGAGAACATGACTGACGATGTGCGGAAACTCGGAATCGTTCTGGAGCAGGAGGGGAATGCGCGAGAACTGATCGACTTCTACCAGCATCATACTGATCTGATCAGTGAGCGTGTCGAAAACATTCCCACAGAAGATCGGCAGAGCATATACCTTGAATGCTATTCCGACTTCAAAACAGTGTCCTCGGGCTCCGGTGGAGACTCGATGTGCGTGATGGCTGGCGGAAGGAACATCGCAAGCGGCTTGATAGGCGCGTACCCAAAGATAGACTCTGAATGGGTGATCGCACAGAATCCGGATGTCTTGGTCAGGGCAGCATCTGCCAGTTATGATAATACCTCTGAGCCTGAAGCGCTCATGCGTGACATCATGAGCCGCCCGGGATGGGCGGACATGGATGCAGTGAAAGGTAGGCGGGTTCACCTGCTCACATCAGACATCTACACAGGACCCAGGTACATCATCGGTGTCACGTATATGGCAAAGTGGCTATATCCTGACACTTTTGAAGACCTCGACCCCTCTAACATTCACCGGGAGTATCTCGAGCGGTTCCAGGACATGGGGATTCTGGATAACATCTTTGTGTACCCATAAATGAACATAATAGCAGTAATCGGGTTTATTCTCCTGCTGATCGCATGTCCGGTATATGCGCAGGTCACAGGAGACCTCGACAGAGACGGGACAGTATCAGAAGCAGAACTTGGCAGTCTGATCCTTGGTTATCTTGACGGCTCTGGCAATGTTCGGCTGGACAGTCTGAGAGAGTCTGCGCACATCCACAGATACTATCCGAGAACGATCATCGACGACTCAGCAGAGCCTGCTACTGTCACGATCTACAAACCAGTGAAGCGCATCATCGTCCTCCACTCAAACGGCGCGGAAATCCTAAGAACGCTTGATTCGTCAGATAAGATCATCGGCATCTCAAAACACACCGCAGATTGTTCTGATTTCTTTCCACAGATCAGCCGGTTGCCGATGGTTGGGTCGATGTCGTCTCCGGACATCGAGAAGATTATCAGTCTGAACCCGGATGTCGTAATCGCTTACGGTAGCCACTTCACACGATGGAGCGAGGAACTTGAGAAGAAACTGCACGGCATCGACATCACACTGATCCGCCTCGACTGCTACAAACCCGAAACCATGATCGATGATGTGAGAAAACTTGGATACATCATCGAGAGAGAAAGTGAAGCGGAAGAGTTCGCTCTGTGGTACCTTGGATATCTTGATGTGCTCGATGGCAGGATCAGTGATCTAAGGGATGATAAGAAGCCGCTGGTGTATATCGAGGGTTATGAGGACTACAAGACGTATGGCACAGGGAGCGGCGCCGACCAGCTCGTCGAGATGGCTGGCGGAAGGAACATCGCAGCAGGTCTCAGCGGATCGTATCCGAAGGTTGATCCTGAGTGGGTCGTGGTGCGGAACCCTGATATAATCGTAAAAGTCGTTGGCACCTCGACAGGTGCATTATGCAGCTACGGCACAGACGACCCGGGTGAGATGCGCGCGCTTCGTAATGAGCTCATGAACCGTCCTGAACTTGCTGATATGGAGGCTGTGCGGAGCGGGCGGGTATATCTGATCTGTGCCAGCGGCACGTGGACTAACCCGAAGTACTTGATCGGCCTTTCATACCTGGCAGGGTGGTTTCATCCCGATTTATTCGAGGATATGGGCCCGGAGGCGATCCATCAGGAGTATCTGAGTGAGTTTCAGGGGTTGAATTACAATTCAAGTGAGCACGGGGTGTTTGTGTATTCGGAGGGTGACAGATGAAACGATGTGTGCTGCAGGTGGTACTTTTTGCAATCATGATCGTGCTCTGCTGTACGCATGTTGCTGCAGAGGATACTGTTCCGGGTGACCTTGATGGGAACAGAACCGTATCAGAGACCGAACTTTGCACCGCCATCCTGACATATCTCGATGGATCTTCCGAGCATCTTCTACCGGCTGAACTGAGAGCAGCATCCCGCATTCATGCATATTATCCGAGAACGATCGTCTGCGCAGATGGCATGACGGTGACTACATACAAGCCAATCGAGCGGATCATCGCACTCTCTGATCCGCAGGCAGATGCGGTTAGAGTGCTCGGGGCAGAGGATCGCGTGACTGGTGTTAGCAGTGGTATCGCAGCAGAAACGATGCTTCTGCCGGTGATGTGCAGAAAGCCGGTGGTCGGAACAAGTGCCAAACCGGATCCTGAGGCGATACTCGCACTGAAACCCGATATCGTCATCACGTACGGGACATGGAATATCGGGCTTGAAGATAAGATCGAACCTGATGTCCGGGTGGTGCGTCTCGATTTCACAGACCCGGATAACCTGACTGAGGATATGAGAAAACTCGGATACCTGCTGGAAGAGGAGGCGCGGGCAGAGGAGTTTATCGAATGGCACAATAGTTACATGAGTGTGATCAAGAACCGGACAGAATTAATTCCGAATACGGACAAGCCGAAGGTATATATGGAGTTATATCCAAATATATGGAGATATAAAACGTTTAGCAAGAATTCCTCAGGAGATAGACAGTGCACCATCGCTGGCGGCATCAACATCGCGAGCGACCTGTTCGAAGGATCTCCCACCCTTGATCCTGAGTGGGTACTGGAACAGAACCCGGATGTTATCATCCAGGTCGTGACGAGCAAGCTTCCATCGGGCTACGATTGCGATGACCCTGCCGGGATGAAGCGAATGCGGGATGAACTCACCTCCCGCCCTGAACTTGCAGACGTCTCTGCGGTGGAAAACGAGAGAGTGCACGTGGTTGCATCAGATATCAGATGCGGGGTGCAGCAGGTGGTAAGCATAGCGTACTTTGCAAAGTGGTTCCATCCGGACATCTTCGAGGATATGGATCCGCAGACGATCCGGCAGGAATACCTGGAGCGGTTCCAGCGCATCGATTTTAATGTGAGTGAACACAGGGTGTTTGTGTACCCGGAGATGAAACGATGAAGAGGGTACATACGCTCTTTGTACTGCTTCTTCTTGCGTCATGCCTGCCAGCGCACAAGGTATGGGGATCCCAGGCGACACGGATCACGACATGATCGTATCAGAACCAGAACTCAGCAGTTTGATTCTCGCATATCTTGACGGCTCTGCACACACCAAACCGGATGACCTGAGAGACGCTGCGCATATCCATGTACATCACCCAAGAACGATCACAGATTCAATCGGACAGAACGTCACGATATACAGACCGGTGAAGCGGATAATCGCACTGGGAAACTACCGCACAGAAGCCGTCAAGATCCTTGGGGTAAGCGAGCGGATAGTTGGCATATCAGATGATATACTGAAATACGACTACTACTATCCGGAACTTCTTGAAAAACCAACAGTCGGAACATGGAGCAAACCCGATCCTGAAGCGATTATCAGCTTAAGTCCTGACATAGTCATCACATCCGCACACAGTGAGAGGGTTTTGAAACTGCGAGAGAAACTGCAACCCGCTGGCATTACAGTGATTGGGATGGATTTTTATAGAGATGCTATATTAAAATCTGAAATGGCTAAACTTGGCTATATTCTCGACAGGAGTGACGATGCACGGGCATACCTCGACTGGCGGGAGGGTTATGAGATACCAATTGCTGAGTTTGTGGATGGGCTTGCAGAGGATGATAAGCCGCGGGTATTGCTGGAATGGGGGGGCAGCAACAGCCCGACAGTGATTATGAGTCAGGG
>JAYEGI010000063.1:0-4760 GCA_034659035.1 Methanobacteriota archaeon | reverse complement strand
AATACCGACGGTGCCGCCAGATATATTTAGTAAATTCCAAATGTCGTTCTATAAAGATCCTATCGATGCAGTGTATAAATCGTTGGCATTGCACTGACTTGGTTCAGGCAGAGAGACAATCGAACTTTCCGAGTTCTGCCGTTTCCTTTAGCGATTGTTCTGTTCTGGATGACCGAGTCACATCACCGAGCCCAACCCGCAGCCGAAAACGCATCTCCAACAAACTCAGGATGCACGGGGTTCGATGATCGTCTCAAGATTCACTATGTCTTCCCGGTTGTACTTCAGCAGCAGTGGAAGCGCATCATCACTGCCACGTTCGTACTCGTGCCAGAGCCGACTGCATCAAAATCGGCGATCTCGGCCATATCCTCCCTCCGTGCGCCCCCCTCCACCTCCTCTGCCTCCAGAGCGATCCCGGAACTAATTCCACACCCCAGCCCCCGCAAGCCCTGAAACCTCGCGAACCGCAATCTGTTCGCGAGCCATCCTGATCACCTCGTGTAGTTTCGCCTCAAGCAGATGTCGCGGCGGCAGGTCGGTTCGATTCTGGCGGGAACGCCCCCCAGCATCTCCCATCAATGGTTTTTACGAGGCGGTGGGATTTTGTTGTGCAGGATTCAAGGCACAGAAAACGATTACCAGTGACCGTCACTGTATTTGAGCAGGCAGCAGCTACCGCAGGTATCTCGCAACCTGCTCGTACCCCACACCCTTCCGGAGAATCTGCATGTCCACCAGATCGACAACGGTTGAGGCGACCCCGTACACACACCTGCCACCATCAAGGACACAATCAGCACCGCCCAGCACATCCGCACTGATCTCGCAGACCTCACGCGCTGGCGACTCTCCTGGCAGGTTGGCACTGGTGGATGTGACCGGGGTTCCTGAAAGATCGATCAGCCGGATGGTCGTCTCGTGATCCGGATACCTGATCCCGACCCGGTCGGAGCCCGCTGTCAGGATGTCAGGAACAACCGGCTTTTTCTTAAGGATCACCGTGATCGGGCCTGGCAGGAGTTTTCGGATCAGTTCCATCGTACCGGTATCGCAGACTGAAACATCCTCGATCATCTCATAACCGGATACTGCAAGCGATACCGGGGAGGGTCGCTTCTTTATTGCAAAAACCTTTTTAACCGCAGTCACTGATAGCGCGTCTGCGCCGATGCCATACACGGTCTCGGTCGGATAGATCACGACGCCGCGGTCTCGTATGATCTTTGCAGCAGCATGAATATCCGCCACCTTTCCAGGTGCGCCTGTCCTGGTCTTCTGCAAGTCCGCATGGTTGCTTTCCATGATGATATTTTAGGAGCTTACGGATAATAATTTGCCGGACTCCGCACCAGCACACTCCACGACCGTATCTCAAATGCACAGTCAGGCATAACTCATCAACGAAATCCATACCATACGTATAGGCTATGTAATGTATATAATATCAATATATTTCTTGGGAAAAACTATATATACGGCGGTTGCACACACTACCGCGGTGATACACCAAATGGAAACCCCACACACAACACAAAGATTTTTACCACGTATGATCGTGGCAACGCTCCTGATCGCAGTAATCACGGCATCACTGCTCGGATCAGGTTGTATCGACAACAAAGATGCCGGCACACAGGAACACGCAACGAAACTGCAGGTCGCAGGATCGACAACGATTCTTCCGATAGCAGAGGAGTGTGCACGCATATTCATGGAGAATAATCCGGGAAGTAAGGTATATGTGTCCGGCGGTGGCTCCTCGCACGGTGTAAAGGCAGTTGCTGACGGCACTATAAACATCGGAGACGCATCCCGCGACATGTTGGACTCTGAGAGGGCGAGCTACCCGGATCTTGTGACGCACGCCATCGCAAAGGACGGTGTTGCAATCGTCGTCCATCCGGAAAGTCCGGTCAATGGTCTAACGATGCAAGAGCTCCAGAGTATCTACACAGGCAAGATCACAAACTGGAAGGATGTAGGCTACGAGGACGCAGCGATCATGGTGGTCTCTAGAGAGGAAGGTTCAGGGACAAGGGATTGCTTCGAGCAGGCGGTTCTTGCGTCCATCAAAGAGGAGATCACTGACCATGCGATCATCCAGGACTCAAATGGCAAAATGCGGACGACCGTTGCCGGAAATAAACATGCCATCGGATTTCTGTCTCTCGGGTATGTCGACTCCGATATCAGGGCGGTTAGCCTCAATGGCACCAATCCCACAATTGAGAATATCCAAAGCGGCGATTATGCGATATCGAGAACGCTATGGATGATCACAAAAGGGGAGCCGGACGCTGATGAGCAGGCGTTCCTCGACTTTGTACTCTCGGAAGATGGGCAGGGAATCGTTTCTGAGGTGCACTTCATACCGGCCTCGGGGTGACTTACGTGGTACGGATCGTGCATCTTTCGGATATCCACGTATCAGACGCCCACTTTCTTCCTGATGTTGCAGGAAAGGTGGTAGACAGCATCAACGAGATCTCTCCGGATATCGTGGTCGTGACAGGGGATCTTACCCAGAACGGCGCCCATCCTGAGTTTGAAGGTGCAAAAGAGGTGATCGGATGGATAGATTGCAAAAATAAGGTGATCGTCCCCGGAAATCACGATTCGAGAAACGTTGGGTACCTGTTCTTCGAAGATTTCTTCGGAGCACGCACCTCGTGCCATTCCTTTGATGGTGTCACGGTCATCGGGGTGGATTCGTCCCAGCCCGACATCGATGACGGGCACGTTGGCAGGGACCTGTATAACTGGATTGCGAAGAGTTTTGAGACGGACGATTTCAAGGTCTTCGCACTCCACCACCACCTGATCCCGGTTCCGATGACTGGAAGAGAGGAGCAGATTCCTGTTGATTCGGGCGATGTGCTTGAACTGCTCGACAGTTGCGGTGTTGATCTCGTGCTCTGTGGACACCGGCATGTGCCGTATGTCTGGCGGCTGAATGATATGTTTGTGGCAAATGCGGGAACAGCATGCTCAAACAAGATCAAGGCGAGGACGACGCAGTGCTACAACCTGATAGAGATTGATGATGGGGCTTTGCGGATATGCCGTGTGCTTCCGACTGGAGAGCAGGAACTGGTTGTTGATACGACTCGAGTAATCGAAAAGGATAACTAAATGAACAGAACTTTGGTAAAGAGACTAGGACTTGGCATGGCGCTTGTCATGCTGGTCGCATTCAGTGTAGCGTCATCAGGGTGTCTTGATTCGAAATCGAAATCATCTGATGAAGAGGCAATAGGGACACTTAAAATCGGGCTTATCCCGACAGAGGATCAGATCGAGATGTTAACGAAGTTCGGTCCGGTGCAGGAGTATCTGGAAACCGAACTCGGAATGAAGGTCGAGACATTCACAGCCACCGACTATACGTCGGTTATTGAGGCTATGCGCGCAGACAAGATCGATGTCGCATTCTTCGGTCCTTTTTCGTACGTATTAGCCGCAGAACAGGCTGAGGCAGAAGCAATAGTTACTGGTGGAACGGAATCAGGAGATGTCGCAACATATCACAGTTGCATCGTCACGCGTCCCGATTCTGGCATAACCTGCATCGATGACCTGCTTGCTAACTCAAGTGAGATCACGTTTTCGTTTGTTGATCCGGCATCAACATCAGGAAACTTGATTCCAAGGGGATATCTCCTCTCGATGGGAGTTGATCCTGATACTGACTTCAAAACGTGTATGTTTGCAGGCGGACACGACGCATCAGGTCTTGCCGTAAAATCCGGGAATGTGGACGCGGGTGCGATATATGATATCGGATACAACCGCTTAATCGAGAGTGGTGCGGCAACCCAGGATGATCTCATCGTTATCTGGACCTCTGATCCGATCCCGAAGTCGCCTATCGCAGTGAGGGGCGATCTTGACCCCGCACTCAAGAAGAGAATCCAGCAGGCGTTTGTGGATATGCCAGAGAAGGATCCCGAGGCGATGAAGGCGTTTGAGAGCAAATGGGAGAAGAACGAACTGTATGTGGCGATCGATGACAGCACGTACGACTACGTACGGGGAATCGGAAGGGAGCTTGGATACATCTAAAACAAGGGACTGGAGTTACATGTTAACGGTAGATCATCTCAGAAAGAGACTCCCTGACGGGAAGCTGCTTTTGCGAGACATAAATTTCAGTGTTGGCGAGAGTGAGTTCGTGGCGATACTTGGACTCAGCGGCACTGGGAAAACGATACTTCTGCGGTGCATAAATCGCCTTACAACGCCAGATGGTGGAGAAATAGTGCTTACCGACAGTGGAACTCCACTGAATGTAACACAGGGCAATGCGGGCGAGATCAGGGAGGTAAGACGGCGGATAGGCATGATATTTCAGAGTTTCAACCTCGTAAAGAGGCGGTCGGTCATCGAAAATGTGTTGATCGGCAAACTCGGGAGAATCGGCATGGTCCGGAGTCTGATGCGCAGATTCGAAGACGACGACATCGAGAGGGCACACAGAGCTTTGGACCGGGTTGGAATATCGGATCTGGCAGACCGCAGGGCAGGAACATTGAGCGGCGGAGAACAGCAGCGTGTTGCGATAGCCAGGTCGATTGTGCAGGACCCCTGCCTGCTACTTGCTGATGAACCTGTCGCAAACCTTGATCCGACTACAGCAGAGGTTGTGATGAAGCATCTGAGGTCGATCTCGGTCGACAATGGCATCAGTGCGCTTGCTGTCCTGCACCAGCCAGAACTGGCGAGAAAGTATGCCACACGAGTTCTCGGGGTCCGGGACG
>JAYEGI010000062.1:0-17704 GCA_034659035.1 Methanobacteriota archaeon | reverse complement strand
ATATATTCATAGCATTCAACATTAGTCGTAACTACTCAGGTACCTAAAACCACTATTCAGGGGACTTCACTATGCAGGAACTATCTGGGACCTGGAGCATACTGCAACCAACAGGGGATTTAACCGCAGAGTACGCAGAGAGGAGCAGAGGGGAAATAAACAGTTATGTGCTTCTAGCGTTCCTCTGCGCCCTCCGCGGTTATTTTTCTTGCCAGAAAATACAGGATCGCAATCGGGAGACCAATCAACATACCTGAGTAGTTACCATTAGTCGATGATGGTGTGTTGATTGACACGACACCAATGGGATTGAGACCAAGTTGCGCCGGATATCATCTTGTATGACCGTTCCCGTGGCTACAGTATCAATCATTGCATTCACTATAGCTGGAGTTGGTACGGACTGGTCGTCTTTTCGTAAAACCTCTCCAATTATTGACCCTACAGCAAGCTGAATTTCAACAAGAGGGCCAGTTCCGTGCAGATCAGGCACTTGTTTGGTGAACGACTGCATCTACACCCCTAACAGATTCGAGGTGAAATTTTGAGGCGTTTCAATCTCAACAATCTGCTTCACTAGAAATGGCACCATACCAAAACGCTCATAGCCTTGTCAAACGGCATCGAGTTTTGTATCGAATACGTCAAAAAAATCTCTGTTTTTTATGAGTGCGAACTTTCCTCCATATTTACCAATAAATTCAGCCTTTTTGGTTTCGTATGTCCGAAGTTCTTTCTCAAGCAGATTTGTCATGATGATCACGCCACCTCATGCATTTGCAGCACTGTTGCCATGATATTTAAGCCGGACTAACCCTTACGCGGACCGCCCCTACCCCCACACACGCTATAACACCTCCACCCTCACCGGATCACATGCACAGCAGCCGCCTTAAACGACACGCAGACCGGGCTCCCTGCATTAATCCCCATCGCTGCTGCGGATTGCTTCGTGATCAGCGCAATGACAACAACTCCGCAGTCGATCTTGACGCGTGTAAGCGCCCCGTACGGAATCGTCTGCGTAACCGTCCCGTGAAATGCGTTTCTCACACTACTCTCGCGGCGATCCCGGTCCCCGCGCTCGATCTCGGAAGCCACAGCCCCGACAGACACGAAAACATCCTCGGGACGCAGGCAGACGCGTACGTGTTCGCCCGCGCTGTAACCGGAAACCGCCTCCACAACATGCACCCCAACCTCGATCGTGGCAAGCCCGCCCTCGTTTGAGACGATAATTCCCTCAAGGATGTTCTCGGTACCGACAAACTCCGCGATCTCGGCATTCGCGGGCGAATTGAATATCTCCTCAGGCGTTCCGGTCTGTACGATCCGCCCCCTAATCATCACAGCGATCCTGTCGGCAAGCATCGCAGCTTCGGTCTGGTCATGCGTGACATGGATCGTCGTTAACCCTGCATCGTGGTGGATCCTCTTTAGCTCATCCCGAAGCATGTTCTGTGTCTGGTTGTCAAGCGCAGAGAGCGGCTCGTCGAGGAGAAGGATCGCAGGGTCTACGACGATCGCCCGCGCAAGCGCAACACGCTGCTGCTCCCCGCCTGATAGCGTCAGCGAATAACGGTGCGATAGGTGGGATATGCCGAGAATGTCCATGATCTCCTGTACTCTTCTTCTTCGCTCATCGTGATGGGTTTTTTTGAGCTTCAATCCGAATTCTATATTCTCTTCCACGTTTAAATGCGGGAAAAGCGAATAATCCTGATACACGAAGCCGATCTTCCGCTGTTCTGGCAGGAGGTTGGAAACGTCTGTTTTATCGATCGTGATGTTGCCGCTGTCAGGATGGTAAAAACCCGAGATCAACTCGAGCAGCAGGGTCTTTCCGGATGCGGTCGGTCCCAGGATTACAAAATACTCTTTTTCTTTGATGTGCAGATCGATGTTGAGTGAAAACTCCTTCCAGTTCCTTGATAGGTTTTTAATCTCGATCATACCGCCTCCATCCTGCGGAGATCATCCGCAGCACGATAAACACGACGAAGCAGATCATGATCAGCAGAACCGCAACCGGACTCGACGCAGAAAGCCCGTAGGAGATGTAGCGCTCATAGATCAGTGTTGGCGCAATCATCGGGTAGTATGCGATCACGATGACGGCTCCAAACTCACTCATCGCCCGTGCCCAGCATAGAATCGAGCCGACGAGGATATGTCTGGCAGAGAGCGGAACCGTGACCCGCCGGAATGCACCCCATGCTGATGCTCCGAGCGATCTGGCAACGTTCTCAAGACGTGGATCAACGCTCTGGAAACCCTCCCGCGCCGAATTGATCAGAAACGGCACAGAGACAAAGAGCATCGCAACCACGACTCCGGGGAGCGCATCCCTGAACCTGACAATTGACGATAAGGGGTCACCGATCAATCCATGCGACCCGAAGACCGTGAGAAGCGCAATACCTGCCACCGTGTGCGGGATGATGATCGGGATATCGATGACGCTCTCGACGATCCCCTTACCCGGAAAGTCGCGTCTTGCAAGGAAGTATGCAAGCGGCACGCCGAATACGAATGCTATGGCGGTTGCAGCAAGTGCCGTGTACATCGTCAGGAGGATGGATTTGATTACCGCAGAATCGTTGACTGCTTCGATTACGCCTGACTGGTTGGAGGTGAGTTGTCCAAAGACCATGTAGAGGAGCGGGGTTAATATGAATGCGAGGATTGCGAGACCGAACAGTAGGAATACGGTGAGCAGGCGGTCGTGTTTTGGGGTCAGGGTCTGCATTGTGAGTCACCGTTTTTGTGGTTGCTCGGGTTTGGGGCGTGGTTGGTTTGTATCATGATGCAAAAAAGCCTATCAGGTGCACGGGTGTTAGATATACAGTGGTTTCAGCAGCGAGATGTTACTTTTTAAGTTAAGCAATCGCCTTTTAGGATGGTCGTTGTTCTTTCACCGCCAAGCGATCGAGTGTTTTCTTGGATTGAACCATCGGGGGTATGGCATACAAATCTAAAGAAAAAAAAGCATTGATTGATCTTAAATTGGTTTTTTATTTGTTCCACATCTGCCCATGATGTTTTGATATCGAACTCGTGCCTTTGGCCCGAATTCAAATACATCTCCCCGTCTATGTGACGTTTCATACGTTTATTCGAATTAACTTTGCCTCCATAGTCCAGGTATAAACTGTCTATTTTGATGGATTTCGATCCGCGGTTTTCAATTTCGGCTCGATACGGTAGAGCTGATATATCTTTTAATGACGGACTGCCACATGTAATACGCTCGTCCAATATCTGGATTTTTGGTGAATACTCATAATCCTGGAATTTTTTCGCTCTTAAATAACTTGCTATTGCGATTATAAGAGCGATTGCTGAGATTATGATTGAAGCTATGGCAATATAGTCCTGCATCTGTTTCCTCCCTTAATTGCAATACCTCCTTTTGTTTAGACGCGGTGCCACATAACATAAATCCATACCGCCGTAATTATTTTTCCAGATAACTTGGCAATGTCCTCTGGTATCTACCCACGCGGGCCACCTCGACCTCCGCGTAACATCATAAGATCCTTCCGAAGTCACCAAACTCCACACTTACGTACAGAGCCGGAACATCGCGTTTTCGTGTTCGGCTTGACTACACAAATGTTCCTCATGATATGGTATCAGCTCCGTGCACCAAGCAGTAGAACCCATCCCCTCACCCCATCTCCACCATCCCCCTCACCCCTTCCGGCACCTCTCCGCTCCCAACTGCGGGCACGATCGGCGGCTGCCCGAGATCAGCAAATATTTGCTGCCCTTCGTTACTGACCACCAGTTTCACAAACTCGAGTCCCATCTCAGGATCCCGCGCATTCTCTGGAACCGTGATCCCATACACGACCGGCTTTCCGGTAACAAGATTGCCGTTTGCCTGCACGACCTGAACCGTTTTGTACGTGTCAGCATACTCGACGCTTGAGAGATCAATCTCTGTCGGCAGTTCCACAAACGACTGACCATGCTGCTCTGCAACGCTTCTGTAGATGAAGTAGTAGTCGATCTCCTGCGCATCGAGACCCGCGATCAGTTCCATCTCCATGCTCCTGACCATCAGTTTCGCAGACGGATCGATGCTCTCGGATGCTGGCATGTTAAGGGTGTACGTACCGTTTTCCGCGTCATAAACCATCGCCATCGCAGAATTTTCCTCGATCAGGTCCTCATAGATCGTATCGTCATCGTAGTACGCCTCTGCAAGCTGGATCGTCATCTGTGACCGGTATCCACACGGATCATCGTTCGGATTCGAGAACCCGAACCTGACATCATCCCTCCTCAGGATATCGTACCAGTTGGACGCGTTGATCTCGTCGGCGTACTTGCTCTTATCAGTATACGCAAGCACGATCTGGTTTTTTGCAAACTGGAGATGCCAGTCAGCGTACTCGGGATACATCATACCCGGAATCAGCGAATAATCAGCAGACGCAACGACATCCGCCTCTTTGTGAAGTTCCGTCACCTTCCTGATAGTAGCCGCGCTGCCGGCTGCCTCACATTGCACATCGATACCAGGATGTGCTGCCTCAAATATCTCCTCGAGTTTTGCAAACGGAATCTTGAGGCTTCCTGCGTGGAGTACCGTGAGCGTCCCGCTATGCACCTCGGTGGTGGCGCTGTCGTCTAACTTCGTGTCGGTATCCGTACCTACACATCCGAGTGCGATAACGCTGCAAAGTATTATTATTACCAGGATTGCTGTTTTTTTCATTGTACTGCCTCTGTTAAACTGAACTAATCTTGATTCACACATCCCGTTTAAGTACCTTTCGCTTGTGAAACGTGATAGTCAAACAAAATAGATTGATATGATCGATACGCGCCAACCCTTCATCAGTTGGCGTTCTGTATGATCGGTAGAGTTAGCTCCGGTATCTCGGACTCCTGCACCCGATACTCCCGCTGCATCCGGTTTCCACGCCGTTCAAGTAGCTCGCGGTTATACATCCTTGCAAGATATGTGGAGACTGTACTCAGATTGATCTGACCGTAGATACGCCCGTAATGTGTCTGCACATCCGAGGATGTGAACCATACATGAGGATACTCATACTTCAAGAACGATTCAAGGCGTTCCCTGACCGATAGCGGTTCGGACAACGGGGCGCGAGAGCTTGATCGATGACTGGCTTTGATCGCTGGTCTGGTTTCGGTCCCGGCTGAAAAGTCCTGGATGTACTGGGTCATGGCTTCTGCCCAGCCATCACCATCCCACATTGTAACATCCTTGCCGATGTCGTTCGTGATTGTTAGTCGGGATGTTATATACGGTGGATCGTCTGACCTGGAAAAGCGTTCCGATACCGAACCTACGAAACGGATCAGTGCATCCACCCAGCCATCGCCACTTGGCCGGGTCGTATACCGTCCATCTCTATCGGTCGTAATTTCAAGCGATGTGGTCGTTTCAGGTTTGGTTTCGGCCCCGGCTGAGAAATTTTTGATGTACTGAATCGTATTCTCCGCCCAGCCGTCACCTTCCCATTCCGTAGTATCATTACAGCTCTCGGTCGTTATCGCCAGTCGGGACCTGATGTGGGGCGGGTCATCTGACTCAGAAACACGCTCCGATACCGAACTTACGAAACGGATCAGTGCATCCACCCAGCCATCACCACTTGGCTGGGTTATGTACCGTCCATCTCTATCGGTCGTGATTTCAAGCCGGGACCTCATGTTTTTTTCCTCGATGATGTCACCAATCCATCCCCTCAGATGTCTGGTGCTGTAACTGTGATCCGGAGATCACAGAACTGCGCAGGTATTTAACAATGTGAACATGTGATCGCATGGAATATAAACTTTTTGTATGATTAACCGTGTAATTCCAAAATATTTATGATAAACACAACGACACACACATATTAGATAAAAAAATAGATGTAATAATTGGATTCGTGAGTTTATACACCATTCTATTCATACAAACACCTCTTTATTCCATGCCACATTGCGAAAGTGTATTCGTAGAATATACATTAGTATCTTGTAATAACCACTACTTAAAGTTTGTTTTAGATGGCTATAGTAGCAACTGAGTTAAATGTGGAATAACGTAATTTTAATAGATTAAAAGTAGTTTCACACTGCGGTCTGTAAAACACGCACACATGTTCGAGTAAGTTGTTGCGATCAGCGAATTTAACCGCGGAGGAACACCACACGGTTGCATCGATCAACCCCCTGATTGCGCTCCTATGTTTTCTGGTAAGAAAAATAACCGCTGAGGACGTAGAGGAATACTATAAGTGTTTAACCGTTTATTTCCCCTCCGCGTCCCTCTGCGCACTCGGAGGTTAAATTCCCGGTTTGGTTACAGTACCCCCTCATCCCAAGTGGTTCCTGCATAGTGAAGTCCCCCGATGGTGGTTTTAGGTACCTGAGTAGTTACAGGATGTGTAACATGAATGCGATCTCGGCCATCGCCTGATCGAAATCAGTTACGAGATAGTCGGGCATGTTAAACCGTGTAGAAGCGATTGGGCATGTCCGACAGTGGATTTTGGACGCGGAGGCGGCAAAAAGGTGAATGACAGAAGTGTTTACTGTCTAAAAATCCAGTTGTTTACTCGATGTCAAGTAGGGCTAAATAGTAACCCTGGGTCTATTACTTCAAAAAAAGTGTGCTATGAGCTCTACGCGACAACCATACTTTTTGAAGCGAATACCCCCTTACCATAATCGGATCTTCGGAAGGGTGGAAAAGTACATACATTCACGTTACCGGAGAGCCATATTACGTGGCGCCAGACACTAATTCGTGTTCATGACGTATCAGCCACACTTCACGCCGCACCACGCCCATACATCACAAACCCATGACAATCTCGAACGATCATTATCCCATACAACCAGACTCCCATCAGAATAAGGCAATGGAATAAGAATGACTAACAAAACCAGAATCGCACTCAAATTATCATACATCGGAGATCGATACCATGGGTTCCAGATCCAGCAAAACGCGCATGCCATCGAGTCGGAAATCTTCGCATCGCTTGAAAAGAATAACATTGTGCACGGTATAAGAGAAGCACGGTATTCGAGTGCGGCAAGGACGGACCGGGGAGTACATGCGTCCGGGCAGGTCATTGCGTTCGATACCAGTGCAGGGTTTGGCGACTCGCTTCCGAGAATCATCAACCACGACCTCCCCGACGATATCTGGGCATGGGCTTATGCAGAGGTGCCTTATGGTTTCGATGCCCGCAGGGATGCGGTGCGCCGCGATTACAGGTATTACCTGTACGATCGGGGGTACGATGTCCTTGCTATGACGGAATCGAGCCAGCTCTTCACAGGAACACACGATTTTTCAAATTTCGCGAGGAAGATAGAAGGCGTGGTTAGTACCATCAACAAGATCAAGGTCTGCGAGAGAGACGGCTTTATCATCATCGATGTCTCAGCGCCGAGTTTTCTCTGGAATATGGTGCGCAGGATCGCTGCCGCGTTAGAACAGATCGGAGCGGGATTGCAGGACTCTGGCTGGATCGAGGAATTGCTCGACCCGAAGCAACACCCCATTCATCAGGGGCTCCAGCCCGCGCCCGCGTATGGTCTGGTACTTCAAAGCGTTGCTTTCGAAGGTGTCGAATGGATCGAGGATGAATACTCAAAGAGGGTGATGGAGGATGCATTCGTGGGTGTGCGCATCAGGCACGCCACCATGAACGCGATCTATTCAGGGTTGTAATAGTACATCGCCATATCATATCCCGGGCGTAGCGTGAAGACCTTTTTTGAGTATCGCCAGTCAAGTGTTATATTGTGCGTCTCGTCCGCAGGAACGATGACGATATCAGAATCCGAACGCTCCGGAACAGAATTAAGGTAGCCACAGCTAGCATAGTTTCGCATGTACCATGGCACCGGCCAATAATCATTCTCCGGAGCAGCGATCGTTATACTTGCGTTAGAATCGTCCCGGACACGCTCTTCGATGAAGCCGACCGTGTCAAGCACATCCGAAGTGGTCTGCACATAGATAATCCCGTGTACCGGTATGTCATGAATTATGATCTCGTCGGAATCCGTGTTTTCGTAATAATTTATAAATATACTTTGATGGATAAACAATCCCGCAGAGAGCATAAGGATTACTATCACCGCTGCTTCGATCGCTCGCGGTCTCTTGTTAAGGGACGGCAGCAGCACGCCCGTATACGCACCCGCGATCAGGGCAAACGGGAGCAGGATGTGGAGCACGAGCCATGGCACCTTCTCCTGCAGGTAAGAGTACACGAGGAGTGAGGTTACACCCCAGTAGAGCAGAAATATCATAAATATATTTCTCTTTTTCGCATAATGTATCCCTCCGGCAATCGCAAGCAAGACGATCGGAAGTTCGTACCTGACAAGAATCGGGAGATAGAACGACCAGTGTCCGCCAATGCGCTCGATCCTATGCATCTCTGCCCAGTGGTGTATCGCGTCCGGTATCACCGATATTAGCGCATCCGGGTTTGTTAAGAAGTTTGTATAGAATAACGCGAAGATGGTAAAGGAGATCAGAGCGAACAAGAGTGCATCGACCACCCTCATGGCGTTTATCTCTTTCCTGACTATAACATATCCAAGCACGAAGAGTGCAAAAATTCCTGCGATGATATATGCATTCTCTTTGGCGCATAGCGCAAGCGCACCTGCAACGGCTCCAGTGCATACATAGAGCAGTCTCTGGCGATAGCGTCCATGTTTTAGATATTTTACGGCAGATACGACGAACAGCAGTGAAAAGAATGCGAGATATATATCATTTCGGAGGAATCTCGAATAGTACAGGAACGATGGCGAGATTGCGAGCATTGCTGCTGCAAATAGCGCGCCCGATTCCCCGAGTTGGTCGCGCAAGCAATATACCAGCACAATCAGCAGCACGCCAGCTACCGCTGGAAGCAGCCGGGCTGTGAAATTCGAGTCTTCGAAGAGTGTGAAGATTGCTGCGCCCGAGTAATAGAGAAAAGGTCCGTGATAGGTCGGATCGTAGTGGTAATCCCCGTTTTTGAATAATTTATAGGTCAAATATCCGTGTACGCCCTCGTCGTGGTGGAAGACCCGATCATCGAGCGCGTAAAAGCGAAGTGCTGTGGCTAACAGGATGATTGCGAGGAATAGCAGGATATATCTGTTCTTCTGGTTCACGCAGAAACACCGGATGCAGGATAATCTACTTTTATTATGTGCCGATTAACATCTGTAGGATCATCAATGCATCTAGCGATGTTACTCTGTGGTCCCCGTTCACATCTGCGACTGGGTCCCATCCGCCGCTGACTGCGATCTCCAGCGCGATCACAGCGTCTGCAAGGGTGATGGAGTTGTTCCGATTGACATCTCCTGTATTCACCGATTTAAACAAATGAGACTCGTTGTTGACCAACATGCTGCCATTGATCTCCGAACACTGATACACTTCTGCAAGTTCAACTGTATTCAAGTCGTCTTCGCAGAATGCGGTCTTCAGGGTTGCGTTGATGATTTCAGTTCCATTTCTAACATATCTATACCGGCAGTCAGAATCAATTGGCGCTTTAGGCTCTTCGGTCAGCAGTACCTCATCGACCACCGCACCACTCTTCAACAGAACAATCCGTGCCTTATCCCCATCAAGTGAAACGTCCTTTGCTGCAATGGAATAATTTTCAGATAGATTCCATGCAGAACCGATCCAGCAGTCGTCCAACACAAAACCTCCGCCACCCGAAAGCACTGGTGGCTTGTCTCTGATGATTTGCGGATAGAATTCTATTGCACTTGTGTTATCGGTTGTTTTGAAGGATAGGTTGCCCATGATTGTAGCGGTTGTATCCGGATTCAGACAGATTACCACATCATCGTTTTCCAGAGTGACATAAGCTGAACTTGCAGTCGTTACTTCCATGGCACCATAGTCCTCACCGGTGAGCCAAAGGTAGGTCACATCATCATCGACCAAGAAAACATATTTTATCTGCACCAGATCAGAGCATGTTCCATTGAAGACCGCGGAGACGTAACATGAAAATAGTGGGACGTCCTCTTCTCCACCCAGATTCGTTGTGTATGTGTATACACGTTTCTGTAAATCAGAACTTCCGGTATCGATCACCACATTATCAAGTACGTTACCGTCTTTATAAAGATAAAGCCAAACATGCCTCCCCTCCAAGTCAGTCTCATTTGCTTCAAGCACAAATCCACCACCAAGATCCCACTTTTCACCAACTGTGAGGGTCTCAATATCCGTACTGTTAAACTCGACCAGTGTCTTCGCGAGTTTGTCTGGTTGTCCATCGATGGCTACATGTTGTTCGCCCAGCCAGAACTCGATCCCATACCCAGAATGTCCGTCTACGGTCAACCCAAGGTTCCTGTAAAGTTCGTATCCCCGACCGATCGGAGATATGGTGTAGGTAAGGCAGTTTTTATCGATGATTCGATCATCTGGTCCTGTGAGTGTGTGAGCTTTGATCGTCAGTGTTTCTGCACCAACGCAAGCATTGCCACCCAGATCATAACAAAATCCCCCAAAATTATCTTCATCCCAAGTGATATGTCCGGTCTGCGTGCCCGTCAGTTGCACAACCTCTCCACTGAACTCAAGAGCATCTACGCAGGCACATCCAACAAACATCGATACAAGCAAGCCTATTAGCACATATTTCATATTTTTATTCATCCAAACCACCTATGATATGTACCACTTTTTCCTATCCACCATTATAAGTGTTATGTTTGGACTTTCGGGAACGACTCACCCAGACACCCCGAACGTGGAATCGCGCTCGATCCAATCCCCATCGCCGTCCGTATCGAGCCCGTCAGTCCGCCGCTGCCACAATAGTCCTTCTGTCGAGTGCGTGCATTCGATGCTGCTGTCAACCTCCCCGCCATCGCTATACAGAAACACCTCCCCGCCGCCGTTGTCAAGCTGTATCTTTGTTGTCAGGTAATATCCGTACGGCTCGATGGTCGTGCCTGCAGGAATAGTGTAGGTAGCACCATCCCCGTTTTTGAGAACCCAGCCGCCGATATCGACCGGCTCGTCGCCGCAGTTGTACAGTTCCGTGGTCTCGTTTCCGCGATCAGTCCCGATCGGGTTTGGCATCAGCTCGTTGATCACGATCTCTGGCACGGCTCCGGAATCCTTCGCTGCCATCTGCAGGATCATCAGCGCGTCAAGGGAAGTGACATTCCCGTCGCCACTCACGTCCACATCAGCATTCCACCCGCCATTGAATGCAAGTTGCAGTGCGATCACAGCATCTGCGGTGGTAGTGGGACCGCCTGTAACCTGCGCCACGATAAATATGGAGTTGTAATTCGCCTTGCTGGCTGAGATCATGAACGTGCCTGCCGCATCAGGCGTGAACCGGACCTCGCCATTCGAATCGGTTGGGCCGAGATTCTCTCCACCGAACCAGACCTCCGCACCCTCAACAGGAGAGCCGTCTGCTGTGATCGTTATCACGATATCCTCACCAACGATTAATCTTTCAGGAAGTTCGATCTTGAGCGCTGCGATCGAGCCGATCGTCCGCCTGACAAATGGGCAGTACCGATCGCCATCATCTGAGATCATGAAGCCGATATCGCCCATGATCATAGTGTCCCCGCCCGCGTCGAGATCGATGTCACTTTCTTTGTTCTTCATCGTGATTTTATCTCCTGAGGCACTTGTAATCATCATCTCGCCGTATTCGGTACCAGAGTCTATAGGGATGGGATCATCTGATATCTGGAATACGCCCTCGATTGTAACCAGGTCTGACTCTGTGCCAGCAAATACATTGTCGATGTATGCCACGACGAGTGGGACATCATCCAGTTTTCCGAGATCTTTCGTGTACACATAAGTGTCTGGCGATTGCACGATGTCGGTGTCGACACTTTTTCCGTTCTTCATCAGTTCGAGCTGCGCATAACCTCCATCGACGTCAAGTTGTATGACTTTTAACTCGTAACCCTCTTCTAACTGGAGCGATGCACCTGTAGAGATCATGCGGTCATCCTCTACATCGACCAGAACCTTGCTTAACATATCCTTTGAAATAAGGTTGATATCATCGTTCGTTATATCCCTATCAGTCACACCTCTTTCATATCCTGCAAAGTACGGCTCTGCCATGAAACCTACTATCTTGTAAGAACCCCATTCGCTGAGATCGAACTCAACCAACTGTGCAGTCGTCTCATAGATGAGTTGGTCTTCCGGAATGTTGTTGCCGTCGCACTCTTCGACCCTCAGTGTCCCTGTGCCGAGATTGTCATCGATGTTGTAATAGAATCCCTCGAAGTTCATGTGATCCCATGTTGCTTTTCCGGTGTCGTAGACCGTCCCGCGAATGTCATGGGTTCCTGGCTCGGTTATCTCCTCATAGAGCGCAAACCGGAGGGTGTCACTGTCAGCAACGAGGAACTTGAGGTTTCCCATGATATCGACTATCTCATCCTCTTCGAGCTCGATGTCATCAGAATTTTCCATTCTGATCGTGTAACCCGAAGCAGATTGAATCTCCATCTCGCCGTAGTCTTCGCCGGTGTCTACAGGGATGAAATCATCTGATATCTGAAAGATGCCATCGATTACGAGCATATCAGACTCCGTACCGGCAAAAGCATTGTCGATATGAACCGCAACGAGCGGGACATCATCCAGTTTCCCGAGATCCTCTGTGTACACATAAGTGTCTGGCGATGTCACAACATCGGTGTCAACACTTTTTCCATCCTTCATCAGTTCGACCTTCGCTTGACCTCCGTCGATATCGAGTTGTATGATCTTTAATTCATAGCCTTCCTTCAGTTTGAGCGATGCGCCCGTGGAGATCGTATGTTTTTCGTCTTCATCGATCAAGACCTTGCTCAACATATCCTTTGAGAGAAGACGGATGTTCTCGCTTGTTATGGACGTGTTTCCCGCCTCATAGCCTGCGAAATACTTCTCTGCCATGAAACCGATCACCTTGTAAGAGCCCCACCTACCATTACCACCCCCATCATTATATTCAAATTCGAGGTCGGCTGCTGTGGTGATATACTGGAGATTGCCCTCTTCGATGTTTCGTTCATTGTAACCACCTAATTGAACGGTGAGCGTCTCTGTGCTGATGTCACCATCGATGTCGTAATAGAATCCTGTGCAACTCCTGGCATCCCACATATAGTTGATGTCCATCGGAGGTTCCCTGTTTGCATCCCAGATCCGGAAGCCGGTGGAGTGTCTGCTTGCGGTCACGGTCCACCACCATGTCTGCATGTCAGCGCCGTTTGCATTGCTCGCAACGGCAGAGATATTCCAGTATCCTGTTTTTGCACTATAGTTTGTGTAATATGCGGACGTTACGCCTTTTTCATTGTCTTTAACGACGGTTCCATCAATATACCAGACGACATTAGATGGTTGATCGATTGCGATGTTAAAGTCCCTTGTTACGCCCACATAGTCACTGACGCAAGAGTCGGGGGCATATCCTGTGATCGTTGGTGGGTTGATGATCATAATTCCTACAGGTATGATATTTTTAGTCCACTCAAACACACTTCCATCAATCCTGGAGTACTGGGTTGTATGCCGTAACTGAACGACATTGCTATCCGTGCCGCGGAAGACCACATCAACATAAGTGCTGAACACCAGCGAACCGGTGACATTATAATATTTAAACCATCTATCCGCACCACATCGTCCGGAGTCGATGATCATATCCTTCATGACCACCCCGTCCTTTAACAGCAATATCCAGACCTTGTCCCCATCCAAACCGATATCCCGCGCAGAAAACGAATACCCCTCCTCAAGTGTCCATAAACCCCACATCGGACGATCGTTCACACCCTCCGGATATATCATCGATTCGTTCTCGATCAACCGCACGCCGGTGCCTGCGTACTGGGTAACATTCTTAAGTTTGACGATGTTTGCATCGCATCCCCTAAACACTGCCTCAACCGTGCAATCGACCGATCCGAGATCGTCGTCGTTCCTGTACTCAAACAGGTCATCTGACATCAGTATATCTTCCTTAAGTACGATTCCGTTCATTGATAGCTCAAGCCATACCTTATCGCCATGCCTATCGATATCCTTCACCGTGAGTACATATCCGCCCATAAGCCCCCCTACCATGCCATCCGGATCTCCTGTTTTATAGAGATGTGATCCATCAACGAGCAGGGCGGTTCCATTAGCATCCGAATACTGAGTGACATTTACAAGTTTGACCGCGCTCGCCGCATATCCGCGAAATGCCGATTTCAGGGTTGCGTTGATGACTTCAGTTCCATTCCTGACATAACTGTACCGACAATCCGAATCAACCAGCGCTCGTTGCTCTTCGGTAAGTATCCGCTCATCAACCACCGCACCATCTTTGCAAAGGACGATCCACGCCTTTATGCCCTCTGAATCGACCTGATTCAACCAGAGTGTATAGTTTTCATGCAGATTCCACCACCGGCACCAGCCGCAATGACCTGATACAAATCCACCACCCCCTGAGAGTACTGGCAGTCCGTCTCTGATCAGATGCGGGTAGAATTCTATAGCACTGTCGTTATTTACGGTTTCAAAGGAGAGATTTCCCATGATCAGACACGTTGACACGTATTGTCCCAGATACAAAGGCTCCCGGCTCCCAAGAGTGACCTCGTCAGGAGTTATCGATCTCACCTGCATATTGCCGTAGCACTCCTCGGCACTGATCTGGATGATGTCATTATCGATCAGGAAGACATATTTAATCTGTATTATATCTGAGTCTATTCCAGCAAAGATTCCAGAGACGTAGCAGGAAAATATCGGGACATCATACTCTCCTGCCACATCTTCGGTGTATGTGTATACTCTTCTCTGCAAATTGGAACTGCCCGTGTCGATCACACCATCGTCAAGTTCTTTCTCGTTTTTACACAGGCGAAGCCAGACATTATCACCTGCCAGATCAATCTGCATGGCAGTAAGTGTGAATCCACCGCCAAGAGCCCATTCCTCGCCGATATTAAGGCTTTTGGTATCGGCGTTATTAAACTCAACGAGCGGCTTTGCGAGTTTGGACGCATTGCCACCTACGGCAACGTACCGCTTGCCCATCCAGAACTCTTGCCCGTACCCGGAGTCTCCGCCATAATAAGCGCCTTCAACGGTCAGCCCAAGATTCTTATGAAGTTCGTATTCCTGCCAGATCGGAGACGTGGTGTATGTGAGGTTATCCACATCGATGAACCGGTCGATATCAGGCCCCTCCAGCGCGCCAGCTTCGATCGAGAGCGTCTCTGTACCGGTGCAGGTACCACCGCTCAGATTATAGCAAAATCCCCCAAAATTGGACTCGCTCCAGACGATGTCTCCGGTTTGATTGCCTGTCATTTGTACAGTCTCGCCACTGAACGAAAGTGCAGCAGCACATCCGCATCCGATGATCATCGATGCAAGCAACCCCATCAACAGGTATTTCAGATTCATAATAGAACTATCTCCCTATCGGCTTTATATAAATTTCTCCTCTGGTGTCTGCGTGGAGCCTCCTCCGCTCCCTTATTTGCCTTCGCTCCTATCGGCTTTATATAATTTTCTCCTCTGGTGTCTGCACCATTCCGGGCGGCTTCTCCTGCCACCCAAGACTTTTTACAATTCTCTGGTTCTACTGGATTTTCTCTGGGCAAGCACAACTGCTGAAAATAGAGCTATATTGATATACAAATCTGTTTATACCTTTAATCGGCGTAATTAGTGTTTATCTGCGGTTGGTATGAATTTTATCCACAGATTTAACATATTTCGCTGATTACATCAATTTAATTACTTCCATGTTCGGTGCCGATTTACCACAATCTGACTGAACATCTTCTTTCCTCCCATCTACCACATCATCGCGTAAGCGACTTCGGGCATACCCCCGATCACGAATACCGCGGTGAAGCCCGGCGCACTCTTCTTCGCTCTCTCTGCTGTCGTCCATTCCGCCGCCGGTGCAGCCGCCTTTGCTGCAGCGGGTTTCGCCTTCGTCGCCGCTGGTGTCACGCGCTCGCCCGGCGGCGCAGCTGTCGCAGTCGATGCAGTCGATGCAGCCGGGCGGGTTCCGGTGCGGGTCGTGCAGGCATCCATGCTGCGAGATCTGCCGGCGGTGCTGGGTTGTCAGGCGTTTTGCGGCAGGGAGATGATATTGATGTGCGGATCAGCCACCACCCTCGTATCGTCAGTTCACTGGTTCACCACTTGAACTTGCACTCACACGTCACGTATGGCGGCATTAGCCTGCAGGTGTCGGATATACGAGATAGATAGTACCGCCCACAAACGCGAAAAAACCATCTTGACGCAAAAGACGTCCACCAACGCGGCTTACCCCATCTTGTCCAGTTTCCGCTCGAACTCGCCGATGTCTTTCACCGTTGCTGCAAGCTTAATCAGTTCGTCTAATAGTGCGCTGTTTCGTTCGCGAAGGCGGTGTATGCGCTCGGACATCCGATCCGAAACTGAGCCGAAACGCGCTGAAAGTACAGTGATTATGCTTTTCTCCGCACCCTCGCCCCTACCTTCCTCCATCATATCCTCATAGAACGGGGATTGTTTTAGCAACTTATCTTCAATCATGTTTTTCACCACCTCTTTTAGTATTTCAGTCTTGCGAACGTCGCCATGCACATATATGAACTTACACTTATAAGATTATGCTCGACCGCCCAAATCAACTTTTCCCTGCACTCGGCAAGATCCGCGTCCGGCATCAGCGGCGTAAGCGCATAGAACCCGGCGAGTTCGTCTTCAAAGACCGTCTTCGGTGTGAAGTATAGACAGTCTCGATTGGGCGGTCTGTCTGTGTGAGATAAACGACCACCGGATACACTGGCAACCCGTACCGCTCCACGATCCTTGCATGGTACGCGAGCATCCGCACTGGCATATTCGAATCATATCTGGTCTGGAATTCAACATGGAGGATGGACTCCTCGTCGCCGGTCATCTTTGCAAGAAAATCCACAAGACGTTCGTCTGAGGGGGGGATTCCGATATCTGCTTGAGATCTGGCTTTCTTCCGAGAACCAGCGTTGCAATGTCTGCCGAAAGTTCAGGCGAGATGCATTTTATGGCGGAGTCATACTGCATGTTGGATGCTGACTTGGGGTGTGGGTTACTAAAGGTGTCGGCTTCATGCAACTGAGCATCGTGCGGACTTCCACGGGTAACCGGTGAAAAGATTTCATCGCACATACCTGAGTTCCTGACCGAGTACGATCCCTATATGCCGATGCGTATGCTCTAGTACTACGCAAGGAATCTCCATGCGCATAAGCTACCTGCCTACCCCATCGTGGTCTATCTATGCCAGAGAAATGTTCACATCGAAGCTGCGTATAATTCATCGATCGGCGGAAGGGATGTGATTGCATTCAAGTACGTTGTGGGCAGGATCCGGGATCTTCCATCGGCGAAGGTGTTCGAAAACAGGCTCTACGGGCTGTATATACTCACGCCGCTGATGGCAGATAGCGATCTTTCCGAATGTCTTCACAAGGTTGAGATCGCAGTAAAAGATAAGAAGATGGACGTAGATTTTTTTATTCATTTATTCATTTATCGTATCCACTCCAAAAAGTATGGTAAAAGTATCCCCCGGGTTGAAACTACTGTTCAGTCACACACCAAATTACCAAAACCAGAGTGCCAGCTACCACTAATCACGTATCAACTTGTTCATCCACCCAC
>JAYEGI010000061.1:0-17727 GCA_034659035.1 Methanobacteriota archaeon | reverse complement strand
TCGTACTTTTTATGGTCATTCTGATCAATTAACCGTTCTTCCTCTGCTGCCATCTCCTCCAACATCTTGATCTCTGCATCTCTGTTGTAAAAGATGTTCAACATCCGATATTTCATCAATTCTTGCTCAATAGTTGCATTTCCCAGGGATTTTGCCGGCTATAAGCTTGTTCAAGTGCAAGAGACACAGTTGATGAGTCACATTGTCTCCAAAAATTTCATCGAGTATCCCGGGATAACCTGGAGCAAGGTCAGTTACGAGGAATATGCGTCTGTCAGGATCGAGATACTCAGCAAGAAAGGCTTTGATGGTCTCCGAATCTTTGTTGTCGTAAAGTTCATCCGCAATTGGGCGACCTGTAGCATCATCAAGCAATGTTAGGCGAAACTTCTGTGTTCCATTTATTTTTAGATGTTATTCGTCGTAGTGAACGATCGAACTATAATCTACGGGTGGAATATACGGTTTCTCTACCGATTCCGTGAACGCATCATAAATCGTGGTCTTCCCCCTGGGGAACACGAGTTTTATTATCGCCGATATGCCCTGATACGGCACGTTATAAAACCGCAATTGCTGATAAAATGCGTTCATAACACCAAAAAAACTATTTTTCAGTGCCTCCCAGAAACTACGGTCTTCTTCGAGAGGTTCACCGCAACAGGGACAAAGATACCGCCCAATCTTGATGCTACCGAGGTACTTTTTACAGTACGTGTTGTAGCCGTTTCGGTTCATAAGTACACCATATTCCGTACACAGGGGTGGAACAGCTCTGCGAAATATCCCGTCTGCAGTGCACTCAAGATCATTCGAGAACTCTTCAAAACTATAACTGAGTGAGCTCATATACTGAAGGTTCAATACAGCATAATCCAAAGTGGTCATTTACTATCACATTAGGGGTATTCTATCCTATCACTAGAAAATTGGACAGTGCCCGATTTTTTCAATCCCCCGTATCTCATTGTCCTCATAGAGTTCTTTGAGGATAACGTAGTCATCAGTCTTTAGAATCCGCTTAAAATCGCTTCGTATCTCCTGTCCCGCCTTTTCCACGTCCTCTTTTGTTATGCAATCCCTGCCGCGTTCTATCGCGCTGTCGGCTGCTATCTGCATAATACGTGCACTCTCCCTAAACACTCCTGCACCCATTCTAGTAGCCAAATCAACCGCATCAGGTTCGATTAAGTCTTCTTTCATCCTTTTGAAGATAAACGTATTCAAAAGATCGTATCCTGGTTCGTATCTGCTTGCCCTATCGTTCTTGGCATGTAACTTGATATTGGGTAGGAGAAATCTGGTTTCTCGTATTGCTGTGAATTTCGGAGCAAAAAACATCGAAATCGGCACCGTATAAACTATATGGCACACAGGTTTGGTGATAGCTGTCTGGCTATTGTAAAAAATCTCCGTTGCCTGCTCCAAATTAGGTTTATCCAAATCATCGATTATAACCAGAACATTCTTCCCTTCTCTGCCTTCGATATCTGCAACGATTAGATTTATTTTTTCGATCAGTTCGGATAGCCTGGGTTCGATTACTTCCCTGATGATTTTTCTGGTGGTATCCTCTACGCTTATCTTTGCCAGCATGGTAAAGAAAAATCCTTTTACCCCGCCCCCAATCGATGTCCAAAAGGAACGCTCCTCTTCACTAATCCGTTCGACTATGCTACTTCTCCATACTTCAAGATCTGCCATAAGCTCAGGTCTCAATTCCCGTCCGGAATCCTCGTACTGGAGATATAACTGCGCACCTATCGAGAAGAGCACGTCAACATAGTTGAGATTGTTCACATCGTAGACATCTCTCACTGAATACTTCACAACAAAGAATTTCTGCCCAATATCCTCATCAGCAGCAAGCCTGTTGAGCTCGGTTGACTTGCCGCACCCCCTGTGACCGAAAAAAAAGTATTTGGGCGGCTGTCGGTGTGTGCGCAGAAGAGCCCTGATCAATCGATTCAAGGGTTTCCCAACTGGCTATATATAAAACGGGCAGCCGGCTGGCAGCGGATAAAACGGGTCGAAATTACTCCATGCGAGATCAAGATCATCGGCAACAATGAATTCTTCTGGCATCCTTTCTCCTGATTTCCATCGGCAAACCAGAATATCTCTTTTCAGAAGCTTTTCAGCCCATAAAGTGAGAGTATTTCCATTATTTGCAGATGAACGCTTTAAACCATATCATATTTAGTCTTTCGGTACGTGTTTAGCCGCTCAGCGTCTCTGGGTTTCCCATAAGGTAAGCGTGGGCAGGATCGCTTAAATCAGTTCTTATCGCGAGATCCCGTAACTTCGGATGCAGGAGCTGCCAAGTGTTGTGGCGTAACGCCAGTCAAACAAGTAGCCCCCGGACAGATACCTTTTATTAAAGGTGCAGCAATGAATGGTGTGGAAGTGTTTCCATGTCAAAAGCAAATCACATCAGCATCCGGAACCATCACCTCACCATCGGTGGAGTTGACACAGTCTCGCTTGCACAGGAATACGGCACACCACTCTATGTGATCGACGAGAAGCGTATACGCGAGAACTTCCGCACATTTAACAGCGCGTTTCCTGACGCGGACATCTACTTTGCTGCAAAGGCGAACTGGAACCTTTCCATCCTGCGAATCCTTGCGTCGGAGGGCGCAGGCGCCGACGTCTTCTCTGATGGCGAACTCTATGCAGCGCTCCTTGCAGGAATTTCGCAGAAGAAGATCCTCTTTAACGGCAACTCAAAGACCGTGCATGAGCTCCAGATGGCGATCGACTCGGGGGTGCGCGTTTCAGTGGATTCAATGGACGAGTTGCACAAACTCTCGGATCTGGCGATCAAAGCCGGGAAGGTGGTTGATATCGCATTCCGTGTCAATCCCGACGTCTCGCCAGACACGCACCCGAAGATTGCGACGGGTCTTGCATCCTCGAAGTTCGGGATCGGGTACAAGGACGTTCTGAACGCGTACGATGAGGCAAAGAAACTGTCAGGGGTAAATCCGGTCGGCATCCACTGCCATATCGGGTCGCAGATCACTGATGTCTCGCCTTTCGGTGAGGCGGTGGAGCGGATGATGGATATCGCGGAACAGATCACACGGCTTGGAATCACACTTGAGTTTGTAGATATGGGCGGCGGGCTTGGCATCCCGTACCAGAAGGAGATGGCGACGCCTGCACCGCGCGATCTTGCAGACACAATCCTCCCGATCTTCCGCCGCCGGTCAGAGGATATCGGGATCTCTCCAAGACTCGTGCTCGAACCAGGGCGGTATATCGTTGGCGATACCAGTCTTCTCCTTGCCGGGGTTAACACGGTAAAGCGATCTGCACGGAACTTTGTTGGCGTTGACGCCGGTCTTAACCTGATGATCCGGCCTGCGATGTACGATGCGTACCACGAGGTGGCGGTTGCGAACAAGGCAGGCCTTGAAGGGGCGGAGATCTATGATATTGTGGGGCCGATCTGCGAATCAGGCGACATCATTGCAAGGGAGCGGAAACTGCCTTTGATAGAGCCCGGTGACGTGATAGCAGTCTTCGATGTCGGAGCATACGGGTTCAGCATGAGTTCCCAGTACAACGGACGGTGCCGGTGCACAGAGATTATGGTCTCTGACGGCTCTGTGGATGTGATACGCGAGCAGGAACACTACGGTGACCTGATTGCGAAACAGAAGATTCCTGCGAGATTACTTGTGTAACTTGAGAAACTTTTTAATTTGTTCTGGTCGGTTGAAAACATGACGCCAACCCGGAAAATACAAATATGATTGGATGGGTGTAATCAGTGAAATCTGCGTTAATCTGTGGCTAAAATAGTATCAGCCATAGATTAGTGCAGATTGACACAGATTATCGGTGTAAACGAGTTTTTAGATCGATAGTTCCACATTCTGACAGTTGTTTACATAATAACAATCTGACGTCCCCAGAAAATAAAAAAAGTATCACATAAATAAAAACAACACCCCCGGATCTCTCCGGGGATCGCCTCTTGAAAGTCTTTAATTAAAACCGTACTCGATCGAAAGATCTCCCTGCTCGCTTCGAGGTACTAACTGGGATGTTAGTACATAATCTGTAATCCCTTCGAGATATCGGGTGATCGAATAGTACTGCTCCGGATCGTAAGTTCTCATGTTGTCATCGATCACGAAGAACGGGAATGCGGGGATGTAATTCTCCTTCGCAGATATCTGGAAAATCAAGCAGATGGTCAGCCTCTCAGTCTCACTCAGACTTGAGAGTGATTGCTTCTTTCCGCTCGCATGTTCCACGACCGCATCGAGTGAGGTCAGCCTGCCCCGCAGAATCTCCTTTGTGATCTTGATGTCGCGGAAGGTTGTGAACCCCATCTCCTTGTAGATGTCGTTGATGTTTTTATTGAAGAGATCCACTGCTCCGAATACCTCGTGCTCCCACTCATCTTTCAATCCCTCGATCTTCAGCCGCAGATCATCAAGTCCCAACCGCTTCTTGTTTGCGTAGTCCTCAAGTGACTCTCCGATCGTATAGTCGGGTATCTCACGGGTGAGCCGGTCCATCTCATTCTGGTTGTTCCGGATCTCGTTTTCATAACCTCTGATCTTTTCACGCACCTTGTTGAGCTGGTCCCTGCTCTCGGTACGCACCGTCTTTGCAGCATCAGCATATTGCTGTTCGAGAATCCCGAGTTCGTGTACCTTCTCTGCTATCTCTTCATCGACGCCATCACGCAGGTTTTTCCGGTCATCCAGTTCTTTGAGAAGGTCGTTGGAATTGCGCTTTGCTTTGTCACGTTCCCGCCTCTTCATATCGATCCCATCGATCCGGTCAGTAAGTTCCCTGATGTCCGCCTTTATAACTTTCATCTCCTCTTCTTCACCGCGTATCTCCTTCGCAAAGTCTGTAGCGCACTCTTTTAATTCCTTGCACCTATCATCGAGCATGTTACGAACTGCACCGCCGCGGCATACCGGACATTCACCGGGTTCTCCGAGCAATATGCTTGCTTTGTGGAGGAGGGGATCATCCTTTATGCATGGTAGTGGCACTCGTCCGGAATCACTGAATACCTTGTAGGCTTTATCAACCACACCCTGCAGGTCATCGAGCATATCCTTCACAATCTTCAAGTTTTTTCTCTCCCGTTCATGCTTGTGGAGTTCTCCAGTGAACTCTTCGACACTTTCGGATTCGGATTTCTGTTCAAAATCGGCGATATCCTCATCAAGCCGATCATACAGCGCACGAGCTTTCTCATATTGATCCTGATACCGCTTCACCTCTCCTTCCCGGCTCCTGAGCCGTTCCTCAAGGTCAAGAATCTCCTGCTTCTTAGCAGCAATGTCTTCACCAACCTTTGTGAGATCCCTCGTCTCGGTCTCTTTCTCAATCTCCCCTCTCAGTTTCTGCACCTCTCCTTGCAGTTTCTGGATCTCGCCATGCATTGTCCCGATCTCAGCGTCGAGTTTCTGAGCGGTGGTGAGATTTTCGATATACTCCTCGAGTTCTCTCTTCTTCTCTTCTAACGGGCCTTCTTTCCGGCGGATACCGGACTCAATTTCCTCAGCCCCACTGATACTGTTGACAAACCTGAGCACATCGAATCCACGCCCCGGTGTAAAGAATGCGATCTTCTCCACATTTCCCCATTCACTGTTCTCATCAAAGAATATGTGATCCTCTGACGGATATGCATGTACCACACCATTCACGCGCATGAGGTGACGCACATACTCATCACCAAGTTTGACATATCCGGAATCGCTGTCATCGTTCAAGACATCACGAAACAGACCTTCGTCGTCACTGGCAAGACACTGTATCCCCCGCAGCAAACTCGATTTGCCTTTTGCGTTCGGCGCAGTAATGCAGTTGATTCCTTTCTTGAGTTCAAATCTATGAACCCCTGCAAATCCCCCTATATTCTGTAGTTCCAGTTTCATCCTACCCCCAAATTTTTTTAAAAAATAAAAACAACACCCCCGGATCTCTCCGGGGATCGCCTCTCGAACGTCTTTAATTAAAACCGTACTCGATCGAAAGATCTCCCTGCTCGCTTGGAGGCACTGGTCTGGAGACGAGAACATATTCTGCCTTGTCTGACAGGTACCTCATGATCGACCTTGACCGGTCCGGGTCGAAGGTGTTCATATTGTCATCGATCACGAAGAACGGGAATGCGGGGATGTAATTCTCCTTCGCAGATATCTGGAAGACAAGACCAAGCGTCAACTGTTCCGCTTTACTTAGACTGGAGAGCGACTGCTTCTTTCCGCTCGCATGTTCCACGACCGCATCGAGTGAGGTCAGCCTGCCCCGCAGAATCTCCTTTGTGATCTTGATGTCGCGGAAGGTTGTGAACCCCATCTCCTTGTAGATGTCGTTGATGTTTTTATTGAAGAGATCCACTGCTCCGAATACCTCGTGCTCCCACTCATCTTTCAATCCCTCGATCTTCAGCCGCAGATCATCGAGTCCCAACCGCTTCTTGTTTGCGTAGTCCTCAAGTGACTCTCCGATCGTATAGTCGGGTATCTCACGGGTGAGTCGGTCCATCTCATTCTGGTTGTTCCGGATCTCGTTTTCGTAACCTCCGATCTTTTCACGCACCTTGTTGAGCTGGTCCCTGCTCTCGGTACGCACCGTCTTTGCAGCATCAGAATATTGCTGTTCGAGAATCCCGAGTTCGTGTACCTTCTCTGCTATCTCTTCATCGACGCCATCACGCAGGTTTTTCCGGTCATCCAGTTCCTTGAGAAGGTCATTGGAATCGCGCTTTGCTTTGTCACGTTCCCGCCTCTTCATATTGATCCCATCGATCCGGTCAGTAAGTTCCCTGATGTCCGCCTTTATAACTTTCATCTCCTCTTCTTCACCGCGTATCGCCTTCGCAAAGTCTGTAGCGCACTCTTTTAATTCCTTGCGCCTATCGTCGAGCGTGTTACGAACTGCACCGCCGCGGCATACCGGACATTCACCGGGTTCTCCGAGCAATGTGCTTGCTTTGTGGAGAAGTGGCTCATCTTTCACACTCTCTGGCAGTGGCGCTCGTTCGGAATCGCTGAATACCTTGTACGCTTTATCAACCACGCCCTGCAGATCATCGAGCATATCCTTCACAATCTTCAAGTCTTTTCTCTTCCGTTCATGCTTGTGAAGTTCTCCAGTGAACTCTTCGACACTTTCGGATTCGGATTTCTGTTCAAAATCGGCGATATCCTCATCAAGCCGATCATACAGCGCACGAGCCTTCTCATATTGATCCTGATATCGCTTCACCTCGCCTTCCCGGCTTCTGAGCCGTTCCTCGAGGTCAAGAATCTCCTGCTTCTTAGCAGCAATGTCTTCACCAACCTTTGTGAGATCCCTCGTCCCGGTCTCTTTCTCAATCGCCCCTTCCAGCGCCTGCACCTCTCCTTGCAGTTTCTGGATCTCGCCATGCATTGTCCCGATCTCAGCGTCGAGTTTCTGGGCGGTGGTGAGATTTTCGATATACTCCTCGAGTTCTCTCTTCTTCTCTTCTAACTGGCCTTCTTTCCGGCGGATATCAGACTCAATTTCCTCAGCCCCACTGATACTGTTGACAAACCTTAGCACATCGAATGCGTTCTGGTCGATCTCAAGAACTACCCTGCTCTTTGGCGTGAAGAATGCAATCTTCTCCGCATTCCTCCAATCTTTGCCCACTTCATCGAAGAATGTGTGATCCTTCGGATCTGCTTGTACTACATCATTTACGCGCCTGAGATGGCGTACATACTCCTCACCAAGTTTGACGTGACCTGTATCGTTATCGTCGTTTAAGGTATCTCGAAACACATCTTCATTATCGCTGGTAAGACACTGTATCCCTCGCAGCAAACTCGATTTCCCTTTGGCATTCGGCGCAGTGATGCGGTTGATTCCTTTTTTAAGTTCAAATTCATGTACTCCTGTAAATCCACCAATGTTTTGTAGTTCCAGTTTCATTATATCTCCTTATGTAATTATTTCTCATAAAGGTCGCGTTCGGCACGCTTCGTATGTTCCTCGAAGCTTGTCTTTTTCATCCGTTCGGTGAGTGATACCCCAGGTTTCTCCCCTATCTCAAAGATCGTATTGATCCGATGCAGAAGACCGGACGAGAGCGGTATTTTTCTGCCATCCTTCGTGTATATCAACGCACCGCTGTCGGAATGCACCTTGTCTGTGTATTCCGCAAAGAACATATCCACTTCTGCCCCTTTGCCGGATGTGAAGAATCCTTTGCATTTATCCCTTTCAAATTCATATGTATACTTGCGATACTCATCCCATTTGAGATCTGACCGCTTTAGAACAGCATCCCACTTCTTGTCTGACAACTCCTCCGCGCTCGCTGTGAGATCGCCTGCCCCGACCTCTGCGCCGTACAGTTCATCCAGTACCCGTCTTCGGAATGTGTACCTGATCACATTCTTGATCTTCTCATTAAGCTCATTATCGCTGAGGCTGCTCATATCCTCATAGATGGACCTGCCATCGACCACATCAGTGAGCAGGATGAATGCCAGCGTACTCTGGTATCCAGTGTCATCCTCAACGGTGGTACTTGTTATGTTAGAAGACGTTTTTTTCTCCATATAATCACCAAAAGCATAGTTCATTTGCAGTATACATATTTCAACCTTTCGGAGTGGGCAGTGCCTTCGAACCGAACTTGCGATAGCGAAAAAGATCGTGTCCAATTATACTTATATTTGCCGGGTTGGCGTCATGTTTTCAACCAACCGGAACAAATAAAAAAAAAAAGTCTCTCGCTATATAGGAAGTTATAAGTAATCCCCGACACCCAGATAACACACAAACCGAAAGGAGGCAAAACCATGTGCAGTGTTGGCGATGTTACCAATGTTGATGTGAGCAGGCTCACTCCGGATGAGTATGAATGCCTGGATTGTAACAACAAATTCAAAGGACTCGGAAGACGCGTGACGTGCCCTTCATGCAAATCGAGCAATGTCAAAAAGCTCAACTGATCCTGACAGCGACAGGACGGTCGCGATCGATTTCGATGAGATTCTCTACCTCTGCGGCAGGGACGGCGTGATCGGCATCGTGAAAGCGGGTGCTGGTCAGTGGTTCATCGAAACCGAGGATGATGAGATCGTGTTGTTCACAGAAGAAGATGATCTCTTCGTTGCATCCGGATTTGGCACGGATGGGCGGATGATTGAAGGGATCAGATGCATGTTGTATCTCGTAAGGGAGATCGGCTCTCCGCTGATTGTTCTTTCGAAGAATCACCCTGCATCTTGCAGGTTGAGGATGGTTGTGTCGGCGGGCAGAGAGACCACTATCGAGTGCGGCATCACGCCCGGGACGCACCCGGAGCAGGACGTATTGTGCGGAATGGAAGAGTTTGATGGGATGCGGATCACCGGAGTAAAGGGCGGTGTGCAACTGCAGAACATTGACCTCAGTAAGATTGATATGCAAAAATCGAGGATGTAGAACTATGGATGTAGATGGTACGAATGGTGATAGTACAAACGGCGACGGCATCACAGTCGGCGACACAGTCCGGTATGCTGGTACCGGCTCGGTTGGCAAGGTAAAAAGGATCCAAGAGCGGGATCACGAACTGTGGGCACGCGTCGATGGCACAGGTCTCTGGTACAAAGCAAGCGCACTCGAAGTTCATGGAGAGGAGTTCGAACAGAAGGAATGGAGCAAGGAACTGACGCTTGAAGAACTGAAGAGAGTCGAAGCGCGCAAGATGGACAGTATCAGCAATGTTCAGCAGATACTGGAAGTGGAACTGTGTGAGACCGGTGGATGAAACCGGATATCGGTGTCGTTATCCACGGTCCTGAGGTTATCGACTCTGGCGGTGCGCGCCACGTGCTGGATGTACTACAGGAGCGCTACACAGTCACAGCGATGCTTGGTGGAACGATGGGGCGAACCGCTGTCCTCGATGCGGGTTTAGAGGACGAAATCGATATCAGCAGGAGAATGGCTCTTTCCGATACGATCGATCTTCTGTCGTGGACCGACGCGGTCATACTGCTGAGCCGCGGGAAATCGCTCAATAGTGGGATTGCATTCGGGAGGATCGCTGTATCGCGCGCAAAAAAGATCCCGGTGATCCAGATCGAGTGCCAGATGAGAAACGGCGCGATCATCCCGTGGAATGGCGCGACAGAGTGGGCAGAAACGATTGCCAGGATCATGAGCCTTCCGATCAAAACGCCGCCGCCTGCGCAGAATGTCCGGCTGGTACACACAGCGGATGGACTTCTGCACCGGCGCATCCACAATGCAATGCCTGGCGAGACCATCCGGATAAACGGGATCGTTGTCGGAACCGCGGTATCGGGAGATGTAGAGATCGTTGTAGACGATTTCCGGGTTGTTGCCATCACCGGCACAAGGATAAAGGAGCACGGCATCGAAAAGCTCGGAAGAGTCGATCTTAAAAGCGCGCTTGTGAGAACCGGCTCGATCAGGCGGACGCGACATGAGGTGAGGGTTGGCAGGGTGGGCGCGAAAGAGAAGAGCGGCGATCTGAGGGTTGCGCTGATCGATCACGATGCCGAATCCACATTCGAACTTTCCGAAGGTGCGGATATTGCAATCACTGTCGGGGACGATACGACCGCTATTGCCGGCGACATCCTCTATCGGCTTGGCATCCCTGTAATCGGCATCACGGACATGGATATCGACGATGTACTCCCTGATACAAATATCCTTCCTGGATCTGCCGTATTAAGGGTCAAACCCGGGTATGATGATGTCGTTGGGGCTCTGGTGCGGGACCGGCTATTTGACAGCACCGAGCAGATGGTAGCTCAGTCGGTTGAATCTGTGCGGGAGCAGGTGGTTGGGATCGCGGGAGCGCGACTGGTTGAGGTCGTTTTGTATTGACTCGATCTCTGGCTTTCCATAAACTACACATATATACCACATCAACCGATATTTGTATCGTGTCAAGAATCAGGAATCTCCGTTGCTTGCGGCGGAGAGGATATCAGATACAAATCTTTGTTAATTTAGCTAAAAACAGGTATTTAGCACGGCTTGAAACATGACTCACACCCCATTCCTCATGATCGACAACAGCGTCCATAATCAGGACCTGTACTATGTGGCCCGGTTCCTCGCACCAGATCAATTTTTATATTTGAGATCGGGTGGCGAGGATATTCTCATGGTTCCGGAGATGGAACTCGGTCGCGCCCGCAAGGAATCGCGGATCAGCGATATCCGTACGACTGCTGATTACCGCGTGATCGAGAAACTGAAACAGTACGGGCGAGACCGCGCACAATCCAGGGTCATGTCAGAACTGTTGCATGACGAGGGCATAACCGAAGTCAATGTCCCGCATAACTTCCCGGTATTCCTTGCAGACGAATTGAGGGACGATGGGTTCAAAATCATCCCGGTACAGAGTCCGATCAGAGAGTTGCGATCCGTAAAGACTGGAGAAGAGGTCGAGTGGATCAAAAAGGCACAGAACTGCTGTGAAGCTGCCATGCACAGCGCAATAGATCTGATACGAAGAGCAGGTATCAGAAGAGGCGTCCTGATAGATCCGGACTCTGATCAGCCATTGACGTCCGAACGGGCCAGGACCGCGATCGAGCATGCCCTGATCGGCTGTGGCTGCGAATCAGAGGAAACTATCGTTGCAGGCGGGAAGGGTGCAGCCGATCCGCACAACGCGGGCAGGGGCGCACTGCGGGCAGACGAGAGCATCGTGATCGATATCTTTCCCCGCCTTAAAATGGAGCGATACTACGCGGATATGACCCGTACGGTGGCGCGAGGCGACCCATCGCGGGCACTATCCGATATGTATGCTGCCGTGCTGGATGCGCAGACTGCCGCGCTTGGGGTGGTGCGGGAAGGGGCGTCCGGAGAAGCGGTTCATGATGCAGCGTGCAGCATCTTTGAGGATGCCGGGTACAGGAAACTCTTTATCCACTCGACAGGGCACGGAGTCGGGCTGGATGTCCATGAGATGCCACATATAGGCGTCGGTGGTGAGCTGCTTAAAGCCGGGAATGTAATCACCGTCGAGCCAGGGCTGTACGATCCCGAGATCGGTGGCATCAGGATCGAGGACATGGTTGTGGTAACGAAATCCGGATGCGAGAATCTTACAACGATTGGGAAGGGTTTTGTGGTGTGATAGATTTTTGGTAACTACATAGGTACCTAAAACCACTATCGGGGAACTTCAATATACAGGGACTACCTGGAAAATGGGGATACTGTAACCAAACCGGGAATTTAACCGCAGAGTGCGCAGAGAGACGCAGATGGGAAATAAACGGTTAAATGCTTCTAGCGTTCCTCTGCGCCCTCCGCGGTTATTTTTCTTGCCAGAAAGTACAGAATCGCAATCGGGCAACCAATCAATATACCTGAGTAGTTACGATTTTTGGACGTAGCGCAGGGAGCGGAGGTGAAAAAAACACTGTGTGGATACTGCAACGAGGTGACCGCAGATCGCCGCTCCCAAGCAGAACCTACCGGATAACAAGTCTGATTTTTGGGGTGGTGCGTGCCAAGGTTCGAGGGGACAGGCTAACCACATCCACGCACCCAAAAAACTCCGCCACCTCGAAACTCACGCGTCGGATAATCACATTTCGCTGCCCGCAGCCTGCAGGATCATGAGTGCGTCGAGTGAAGTGACCTGCCCGTCGCCGCTGACATCGGCTGCGTCGTCGTGTGCACCGGTGGCTGCAAGGTGAAGTGCGATCGCGGCGTCCGCAGGGGTGAGGATGCCGTCACCGTTGAGGTCACCTTTCACAGATGAGGGTGGGCAGAGCGGATGATAATCGAAATTTCCATCGTCGATGTTGTATGGTTTCTCGCCCAGTCCGTCGCCGTCCGTGTCAGTACCGTTATAGTCGCTCCAGTAGTTTCCGCCGATGGAGAGTCCGCCGATTACATTTGGTTCGGCGATTATGGTGGTGATGTTCCACCGGTTGGATCCGTCGTTGTGGGTGTTGTTTGTGTTGTCCCAGTAGTTGTTGTAGATCAGGTTGTCGCTTGAGTCGTACAGTTCGATGCCGTAACCGTCGTTGTTCGATGCGGTGTTGCCTGTGAGCGTGTTATTGCTCGAGTTGTACAGTTCGATGCCGTAGTCGTTTTTCGATGCGGTGTTGTTCAGAAGTGTGTTGTTGCTCGAAGAATCCAGATAGATGCCGTCGTAGTTGTTTGAGTTAGCGGTGTTGCCTCTGAGTGTGTTGTTGCTCGAAGACCGTAGTTCGATGCCGTAGTAGTTGTTCGATGCGGCGTTGTTCAGAAGTGTGTTGTTGCTCGAAGAATCCAGATAGATGCCGTGGTACTTGTTACTCGATGCGATGTTGTCAGAGATGGTGCAGTGATCTGCTCTATTGAGATAAATCCCATCACTTTTTGTTGCTCCGGTCACATTGAACCCTGAGATGTTCACGTAATTACCAGTCACCTCAAAGATGTGGTCGTCCGAATCTGCCGTCACTGTCACCACACCCGCACCCTCGCCCGCAAGCGTGAGATGCGCTGTAGCAAGGTCCACATTCTCGGAGTAGTTACCAGCTTTCACACAGATCGTACCACTGCTGCTTGCGTTATTCACTGCATCCTGTATCGGTGCTCCGCTCACGTTAAACGCGCCGCCATCGCGCCACCAGCCAGTTTCGTTGACGCAGATATCGCCGCAATTGCAAGAGATCGCGGTTGCCGTCGTTATGGATGCCATAATAAGTACTAAAATTAGTACCGTCGTTCCAATGATCGTGTATATTTTCATATCATGCTCGCCTCATCGTATTCCTCTGCTACATCTCTCCGGTGTAGATACTTCGCGTTAGGCCAGAAGACTGGATGTACCTAAATCGCTGCCCATTATAAACTTGTCGGGAATTCTTGATACAGACCTTCAGACCAGAGTTTATAAGATACCGCAAAAACAGGCCGGAGTTATAGCCTGAAGAGACCATTGCGTTATGACAATCTGACACGAGTGGACTACAATTCCACCATCCCAGCTGCCGCCTGCAGGATCCCAAGTGCGTCGAGCGAAGTTACCTGCCCGTCGCCGCTGACATCGGCTGCGTCGTCGCGTACGCCGGTGGCTGCAAAGTGAAGTGCGATCGCGGCATCCGCAGGGGTGAGTACGCCGTCACCGTTGAGGTCGCCTTTCACAGGTGCTTCAGATATGCAAAGCGGGTGCTGATCGAAATTGCCGCCGCCGATGTTGTACGCTTCCTCGCCCAACCCGTCCCCGTCTGTGTCAGTACCATTATAGTCGCTCCAGTAGTTTCCGCCTATGGAGGGTCCGCCGATTATATTTGGTTCGGCGGTTATGGTGGTGATATTCCATCGGTTGGATCCGTCGTCGTAGGCGTTGTTTGTGTTGCCCCAGTAGTTGTTGTAGATCAGGTTGTCACTTGAATCATAGAGGTTGATGCCGCAGTTGTTGTTCGATGCGGTGTTGTTCAGAAGTATATTGTTGCTCGAAAACTTCAGATAGATGCCGTTTTCGTTGCCCGATGCGGTGTTGTCAGAGATGTTGCAGTGATCTGCTCCGTTTAGATAAATCCCTGCGCAGGATGTTCCGGTTGATCCTGTCACACTGAACCCGGATATGTTCACGTAATCAGTGACCACCTCAAAGACGTGATCGTCGGGATTTGCGGCTTGAACAATAATTGAAACAGACCTGGTTTCGGACTGAATCGTCAGATGATCTGTCGCCACATCCACATTATCGGAGTAGCTACCCTCCTTAACGCAGATCGTCTCGCCAGCGGTTGCGTTATCGACCGCGGCCTGTATAGGCGTTTCGCTCGCGTTAAACACGCCGCCGTCGCGCCACCAGCCGCTCGTGCTCGCACAGATATCGCCACAGTCACAAGAGGTCGCAGCTGCCGTGATACGTGCGTCAACCAGACCATATCCATACATGTCGTCCTTCCCCGGATCTCCCAAATCTTGTGCCATTGATTGCAGTTGCAGTCTCACATCTTCATTGTTTACTACTCCATCGTCATTAACATCTGGCAGATTGGATGAAATGATAAGAGCGGCGGTTCCAGCCATGTGAGGGGCTGCCTGGGAAGTTCCGCTCAAATTGCCATAGCTACTGCCACCTACGAAGGTGGACCGTATATTTACACCCGGAGCAGCTAACTCAATCTCCTGACCTATAGGTGACAAAGATGCACGGTTATCACCCGGATCGGTAGCTGTTACAGCTATCACAGAATCATACCTGGCTGGATAGGTCACATTTCCCCCGTGAGTATTTCCAGCCGCTGCCACCAGAAGCACACCTGCACCGAATGCATTATGACAAGCTTCTCGAAGTGATTGGGAATCCACACTTGTACTAAGGCTCATAACGACCACATCCATATCATTATCTACCGCCCACTCAATGCCGGCAATCACCCAGCTGGCATTACCAAAGCCAGCACTGTCCAACACCCTGATAGCATAGAGGCTGGCATTTGGAGCTACGCCTACCACACCAACATTATTCTTCTCGGCAGCGATGATACCTGCCACATGGGTGCCATGGCTATTGTAATTCTCAAAGGGATCCGGATCGTTGAACACGAAATCATAACCGCCCCTGTAATTAGCATCCAGGTCTTCATGAGTATAATCTATGCCGGTATCAATGACTGCCACTTTAACCCCGGTACCATCGATGCCGCTATTATGTGCCATTTCACAGCCAATATGGCTCACACCCGTGGAATTCACATATTCATCGGTTGCTATCGTAAGTAGTATATCATCCTCAACATAGGTGACCTGCGGGTTCTTTCTCATATCATCTATCTCCTGCTCGGATAAACTGGCAGACACCGCAGGGATTAAGCGATACTCGTGTTTTACAAAACTCCCCTCGCTGTGGACCAATGCCTTTTCCGAGGGAATAGGCATCTGGTGAAATCCGATAATAACATCACGCCGCGGCTCTTCTGAGTAAGCTGTTTCATTTAATAATAGAATAATAACTATTAAAAACGTTATACGCACCAAAAAGGATCTTCTCATATCTTTTTACTATGCAAAAAAATTAAGGATAGGGATTTGATAACAAATCCCTATTCGATGTTCATTGGCTTATTACGCGGTTTGCTGCGGTTATCTTCTCACGATCGTGGCAGTGTCAGAACCATATAGGGTCGTAACGGTTAATATGTCCCCAACTGCTGCCAGAGGACATTCAAACACAACCCGGGTACCATCCCAAGAGATGATACTGGCTTCAATGTAATTGCCTTCGTGAGTGACGGTAACACCAGGCAGCTCATCGTATAGTTCGCCGAACCCTGCACCACGGACGGTCACAATATCGCCCCTGATTTTGGCTGAATCGATTGATACCTTAGGCGCAACCACTATTGGCATCAAATTGCTCTTTAAGTCATCCTTGGCCACATACAGTCCGTAATTTCCTTCATCCATTCCTGGGAGGGTAACTACAATCTCTGAGTCGGTCACGGAATCAGGTAACAGTGTTATATTTGTTACACCATCATCAATAACCACCTCGGAAGTATAGTCCATACCATTCACAGTATTATTGAAGTTATGGCCTGTAATGGTCATTACTGCTTCCTCACCAGCCACCAATTCGTCAGAACTTAGATTGACGATGTTCGGGGTTACGGGTCCTTGTATTACAGTGCTGGATGCTTCAAACCATGAATGACATCCCATGCAGTCCCAACTATCACCTATATGTCCATATCCAAGCTTGCCTTCCGTGGTAGCGTAGTCATACTGGATATTGTGCAGTGATTTGACACCGTGACACTCTTCACATTTCCTTATAGAAACGTTTGTACCTGTAACTTCGTGGCATACACCACACATGCTAGTGTTGCCCGGCCAGATGTTATGGTGTGTCTGGTAATTGTCGTAAATCTCGGCCCTTGGAACTGGTACTGTATTGGCTTCATGACATGCCTCACAGCCGCCCCCTTTCATATTGGTAGTTCCATTTATCCAGGTATAGCTGGTATCCGGAGTTATCAATGACGCATTATATGTTGGGATGTAATGCCCATCATCATAGTCGTCAACAAGGCTACCGTGGCAGTGGCTGCAATGTCTAGCCAGAGCTTCATCTGCAGTGTGATGTGGTGATGCATTATGGCACACCACGCAATCCCTGATCGGAGTGTCAATGCCGCCAGTTGGACCAAGTTTGTGGCAATCTGTGCATTCATACCCTTCATTTAGTACTAACATGTGGTGTGTGTTCGGAACTCCGGAACTATGACATGCCCTACACTCATCTTCTGCAAACCCATTGTACATTGTGTCGTATATCCCCAGATTCTGATTCGCAGGGGGTGGTGGTACTATTGCTAATGCTATACTAATTGACAGAACAATAATTAATATAGTTAGCCCATACAATATTCTTTGCTTTTTCACTACTTATACGCCTCCTGATGTCTGTAGTAAGGTATAATATGACACATCCCTCATAAAACTTTCGTTTTTCAAGGCTTTGGGACATTATTATCCAACCAACTGCCCCATCATTTCACAACCCACCTCTGCAAGTTCGACCACGTGCCACCATAGAATGCTCTGATCAATGCGCTTGACACGATCGTATTTCTACATACGATCGTCGTGGAAACATCGCATAAGCTACACATTATATGGACGTATGTACCACTATGCTTATATACTTGTTGGTCAATTCCATCTTATGCCCCCTGAACAGCGCGGAGAAGAACTTAAAAAAATCAT
>JAYEGI010000060.1:0-17813 GCA_034659035.1 Methanobacteriota archaeon | reverse complement strand
TGTTTGGGGTTTGGGATTTGCCTGAAGGCTGTAAGTTACAGTATAAAAATAATATTTTTTGGATACCTAAAAACGCTATCAGTAAAAATGATCTGGGATTAACATGTACGTGCGGAATGTCAGCTAACCAAAGAGAAGTACATTCCAATTGAACTTATAGATCAATTCTTTGGAGACGCTATAGTATTCTCTTGGATCGGTCTGCATCCTTTAATATCACACGAGAGAAAACCACGTCCCGCATACATAGAGCGAATGCATCTGATTGAACATCAAAGAAAAGTTTACCCACAATTTGAATATTTATTTAATGCAATAATAGTAAGAATTAGATCGCAAATTAGCAAAAGATGAAAGGTGGATAGAATAGTAGATATAACACGTAAGCTGTTTAATATTAGATAAATTTATAAAACAACAACCATGAATACAATGCAACAGAAAAAGACATCGAATCACACCACCATCTACACAGTCGGACACAGCAACGTCGAGTTTGAAAAGTTTCTGGGTCTGTTGAATGGTATAAACATGCTGGTGGATGTGCGAAGCGTCCCATTCAGTAAATACGTTCCGCAATTCAATATCGACAGCATAAAGGCACGACTTCAAGACACTGGCATCGAATACGCCTTTATGAAGGACGAACATATCGGAAACGTTCTTGGGGGGAGACCAAAAGACGATACCTGTTATAATAATGGAGATATCATCTATGAAAAAGTGGCAGGAAAAGAATGGTACAAAAAAGGGATCTCAGCGCTGATCGGACTCGCAAATGAAAAAAACGTCGTTGTGATGTGTGGCGAGGAGGATCCGCATAAGTGCCACAGGCATCACCTGATCACTCAGAGTTTGTTGAGAGAAGGTGTAACCGTTATACATATAAGGAGGGACGGGAGTCAGGAAAGAGTAGAAAAACCAGAGAAGAAGACGATTCAACTTACGCTGTTCTGATACTATGAGGATTTATACCATTGGTTTCACCAAAAAGAGTGCAAAAAAGTTTTTTGAGATACTAAAAGCAAATGATATAGCGCAGATGGTCGATGTGCGGCTCAATAACACATCTCAACTCGCTGGATTTGCGAAGAGAGACGATCTCAACTATTTTTTGGAGGGGCTGTGCGACATCGATTACCATCATTTCACGTTCCTTGCGCCAACGAAGGACATTAGAGACCGCTACAATAAAGAAGGGGACTGGGATGGATACGTCGATGAATATACGCGCCTTCTTGAGAAGAGAAAAGTTCTGGATATACTTGATAGATCATTTTTTGAGACGGATACGTGTCTTCTCTGCAATGAATCTTCCGCAGATCACTGTCACAGGAGATTGCTGGCAGAATATCTTAAGAAACACTGGAAGGGTGTTGAGGTGGTGCATCTATGAAAAAAGGGATCGAAACAATCGCAAAAGAGTATTTTGAATTGAAAGAAAAGATTAGGGCACTTGAAAACAGAAGATCATAACTAAAAGAAGTTTTATTCACTGAATTTGACTCCAATGATGTAGATGAGGTGTATGCAGAGGATTTACACGTATATAGAGTGAATCGACCGAAGATAAGCTGGAATAAAATCATTCTGAAGTCAATTCTCGCGCCGAAAGGACTGTGGGAAGCAGTGCTCATAGTTGAGAACAAAAAGATTCGGGATTTGATTGAAAATGGCTTAATCTCGGAATCAGAGCTTGAAGAAGCAAAAGCGACACGCGATATGTGGTACACTTATGCAGAGCGGGTTTTTTCGGCGGAACATGCAGATGCGTCACACAGCACACCCACCGGGACAGAGATTGGAGGGGTTAAACGACTGATCATCACTGATTTGAGCAGAATGAAGGAAGGTAGGATCTGCATAGTTGGAATTGACAGAGAGGACAATGTAATACGCCCGGTAATTCCTTACAGTGGCGTAAAAGGAGATTACATTCTAGACAAAACCGGTAAACCAATCATAACTCCATTCGCAGAGATTGAATTCAAATTTATTCGTCCGTTGTCAAGACCACCACATACAGAGGACTGGGAGCTGGATACGAACTACAGGCCCGAATTGATAGGCTGTCTCTCTGAAGAGGAGATGAGAGAATTCCTGGAACGTATATCAGACCGATCTATCCGAGAGATATTTGGTGCGGTGATTCATGGGGAGCGGTACACAAATCCGGGAGAATGAAACAGATCGTTGGGGATGATAAAAGCAGTAAAAGTACTGGGTGTCAATTATTCGATGAAAGAGGTAGGGAAATACGGATACAGAATAACATTCTCTGATATGAGCGAGTAGGTTTACAATCTACCGGTTACCGATTGCGCATTCAGAAGGTATTGCGACATGCTGAGAATTCGAGAAGGAAGGAGCACAGGCGATATAGGATCAGAACTACAGCAGAAATTGAATCGAAGCGAGGTATTTCTCCGCGTAGGTCTCACAAGACCTTTTGCAAAGATGTACAACAGATGTTACCTGCAGGTCTCTGGAATCCATGCATTTCCAGAATATCGAGAGATGGATCAAGACTGGGGAGAGATATATTCTGGCAAATCCAAAGCATATTCGGTGAGAGATGTCCGAAAAGCCCATCCACGGGCGTATGAGTCGTGGACAGAAGAAGACGATGAAAAATTAATCGCCGAGTACCGATCTGACAAAACTATAGAAGAGCTTGCGGAACTATTCGGAAGGCAAAGAGGCGGTATCGAGTCAAGATTGAAAAAATTGGGGATGATTGGGCAATCCTCTTCTGTACGCAACTGCTGAAGGTGGATCTCTTGCAGCCCGCGCGCCCTGTCATGATACTGCGTCGCGAATCCTTCGCAAGCTTCGGGTGAGTGATGAGCTCTACGAGGATATCTTCGAAACGGAGCAGAATTACGTGCAAACGTTGCAGTTCTGGGACTGCTACACCGATTCACTCGATCTCCACGCGCTCTGTTCGCATCCCGTCCTCTCCTTCGGTCAGTTGCTCGATCCGCATCTCGGCATCGTCCAGTTCCTTGTTGCAGAGTCTCGAGAGTTTGACCCCGGTCTCGAACTTCAGAAGAGCGTCTTCGAGCGTTAATCCCGATTCTTCCAGTTCATGCACGATATCTTCCAGTTCGGAAAGCGCATCCTCAAATGTAATATCTTCATTCTCACTCATGGTCCCAGCCCTTCTTTATTTCACGTACCCGGCATCCGATCTTTCCATCCGTTACCAGTATCAAGAGATCGCTTCCTGCGGTCACGGCATCGATTGTGTTTATGACTGCCCGGTCAGGCTCCCTTAAAACGATGCTGTATCCGCGTTGCAGGTGGTTAAGCGGACTTAATGCATGAAGCGTCGCCCCGAGCATGGAGAGATCCTTCCTGCGCAGTTGTAGCCGGTGCGTAACCGTCGTGTGCATCTGCCGTGTCAGTTCGTCGATGTACTGCCGCAACTGGTTGATCCGGTCTCTCGGATGCACCACACCCCGCTCTGCACGCGCCAGCCGATCCCTGCGCATATCGACCGTTCGCCGGATCGCATGATCGAGTCTGATCTTGTTCCCCGCGATCTGCTGCCGGAGCTGCTCCCTGTCGGGCACCACGATCTCGGCAGCCGCTGATGGCGTCGGAGCACGCAGGTCGGCAACGAAATCGCATATCGTGACATCGGTCTCATGCCCGACCGCGGATACGATCGGGATTTCGGAATTAAAGACCGCTTCCGCAACCTTGAGTTCATTGAACTGCCAGAGTGCCTCGATCGAGCCGCCGCCTCTGGCAACGATCAGCACATCGACCGGGTCTGTGCGCGACAATGTATTCAACTGCTTAATTGCACCTGCGATCTCTGCTGCCGCACCCTCGCCCTGCACCCGCGTCTGCGCAAGGATGATCCGCACAGCAGGAAAACGTCGTCTGATGACGTTTAGTATGTCGCGGAGCACAGCACCTGTGCGGGATGTAACAATCCCGATAGTCTTTGGAAACACCGGCAGCGGTCTTTTGCGGGCAGAATCGAAGAACCCCTGCTCAGACAATTGCACTTTTAATTGCTCGAATGCCTGATAGAGCGCGCCGATGCCGTCCGGTTGAATATCCCAGACCGTCAGTTGGTACACGCCTCTTTTATCATACACCGCAATATCGCCGCTGCATACCACCTTCATCCCGGTCACGGGCTTGAATTTCAGATTCGCATTCGCACCACGGAACATGACACAGTTTAACTGGCTATGCTCGTCTTTCAGCGTGAAATACATATGCCCCGACGTGTGGTGCGTAAAATTGGATATCTCGCCCCTGACAGAGACCTCCGAGAGCGACGGATCATCCTGAAGCCGGTGCTTGATGTACTGTGTCAGTTCACGCACGGTGTAGAGCATGAAGAGAAATGATCTCCGGATCAGTATAAACCTGTGCGAAGGGTGGGGTGAAAGTGAGTACAACGCAAAGGGCAGTCATAGAATAATCCGGATCAAGTCGAGGGCAGGAAAGCATGGAAAGCACAAATTGTTATATAGAACTGTTTGGAATAGTATATCAACCTCAGGCGCGTCTCCCGTTTCCGGATGAATGGTGGTACCCATCAATGCTCGAAATAACAATACACGGGCGAGGAGGTCAGGGCGTGGTTGTGACCTCCCGAATACTTGGTACAGCAGCGCTTTACGATTGCATGTATGCACAGGACTTTCCCCTCTATGGTGCTGCCAGACGGGGCGCGCCGGTCATGGCGTTTGTCCGAATCGACGACAAACCAATCCTCATGAGAGGGTACATCGCAAAGCCTGATATTCTGATGCTGCTCGATGAATCGATCATTGAGGTTAAGGATATCTTTTCAGACTTACCAGCCGACTGCACCATAATAATAAACACAACCCGTAGCGCAGGAGATTTTAAAGATGCGCATCCCGAAATAAAATATCTGAGAGTCCACTGTGTCGATGGAACCGGCATTGCACTGGAGTATCTGAAAAAGCCGATCCCGAATGTGGTGATCATCGGATTTCTGATCGGGATAACGCATTTAGTCACAGTTGATGCGTTTAAGAAGGCGGTCAGGGACGAACTCGGAAAATATCCTCCGGATCTGATCGATATGAATATATCTGGCGCACTGAAAGCATGCGAGCTGGTGACCGGGACTGGGGCAGAGGTGACAGCGAGATGAAGATCGTTAACATATCCTACGATGGTGCAAGCGGTGTTCCAGTGATCAGAGATCCTTCGAGTGCGCTTAAGAACAACACAGGGACATGGAGAGTCTTCAGACCGACAATTGACAGCGATAGATGTGTGCGGTGCGGTAAATGCTGGGTCTTCTGCCCTGAAGGCGCCATACACGTCGATGACGCGGATATATGGATCGACTACGATCACTGCAAGGGTTGCGGGATCTGCGTCAATGGGTGCAGATTCATCACAGCCCAGAGGGAGGTGTGAGAAGTGAACACGAGACGGATGATCACCGGAAATGGTGCTGCCGCATGGGGGGCAAGACTTGCGAGGGCAGAGATAATCCCGAACTTCCCGATAACTCCCCAGACCGCGATAATAGAGGAGCTCGCATCGTGGATTGCAAGTGGCGAGATGGATGCGGACTTCCTGCTGATGGAATCGGAACACAGCGTTCAGAGCGCTCTTGCAGCCGCCTCATCTGCCGGCGCACGCGTCTTCAGCGCGACAAGCTCTCAAGGGCTCCTGTTGATGACCGAGATGATGTTTGTGACAAGCGGTCTCAGGCTTCCTGTGATCATGGTCAATGTCAGTAGGGGGCTCTCCGCTCCGATAACACTCTGGTCGGATCACAACGACGTGCTCGTGCAGCGAGACTCCGGATGGCTACAGATATTCTGCTCGAACAACCAGGAGGTTCTGGACAGCGTGGTGATGGGGTATAAGATTGCAGAGAATAGCAATGTCCTGCTGCCGATGATGATCAACCTCGATGGCTTCATACTTTCTGCCACAAGGGAACCTGTGGAGATCCCCAGTCAGGACGAGATAGATGATTTTCTGCCTGCATATAACCCAACGCACACCATTCTTGACCCAAAAGAACCTATGAGTGTGGGCGGCGTTGTCTTTGATGAGTATATGTACTTCAAGTCACAGCAGCGCATGGCGATGTGCAACTCAAAGGAGATCATAACAGATGTCTGCGCAGAGTGGGAGAAGATGGCAGGGAGGGGATGGGGGTGCGGGCTTGTCGAGCCGTACTGTCTGGATGATGCTGAGCGTGCGCTTGTGATCTGCGGATCTGAATCAGCGACGCTCAAATACACGGTCGATGAACTGAGAGCGAAGGGAGAAAAAGTGGGGATGCTCAGGTTGAGGACAATGCGTCCGTTTCCATGTGAGGGGATTGTTGATGCGCTCTCTGATGTGGAAAGGATCGGCGTAATCGATCAGGACATCTCCCCTGGAAGCGGTGGAATCATAGCAACCGAGGTGAAAGCCTGCCTCGGAAGGAGCGTTACCAGTTTCATTGCAGGGCTTGGAGGCAGAAGGATCGGTGCCGAAAAGTACGAGAAGATCTTCGGAAGACTCAGACGAGATGTAGAGGAGTGGATATTTTGAAAGACCCCTATCTGAAGAAATTAACCGATATCCCGATGGAAGACTACCTTGTCGGAGGGCACGTCGCATGTCAGGGCTGCTCTGCGTCCCTCGGGCTTCGTCTTGCATTAAAGGTTCTCGGTAAGGACACAATCGTCATCAACGGCTCCGGCTGCATGACCCTGCTTCCGGTCTATCCGACAACACCACTTCGGGTTCCGTGGATCCATCTCGCAATCGAGAACTCCGGAGCTGCAGGAACCGCACTATATTATGCGCTGCGGAGGAAGAATATAAATGCCAATATACTCTGTTATGCCGGCGACGGCGCAACGTACGACATCGGACTCCAGAGCTTGTCAGGAGCGGCAGAGAAGAATATCGACATGATCTATATCTGCTACAACAACCAGTCATTCGGGAACACCGGGCACCAGCGGGCAAGCTCGACGCCACGTGCGTCGTCTACATCGACAACGCCTCTTGGGAAGGTCGAGGTGGCAAAGGACATGCCTGCAATCATGGCGGCTCACAGGATACCTTATGTCGCAACAGCATGTCCAGCCTTTCCAGTGGATTTTTTGAATAAGGTTAAGAGGGCGGCGGAGGTGAAGGGGATGGCTTATATCGATCTGCTGGTGCCATGCCCGGTTGGCTGGGGGTTCGACCCGTCCGAAGGAATTGATATTGGGCGGCTGGCGGTGAGAACCGGAATGTGGAAGCTCTATGAGATTGTGGATGGTAGGGTTAATCTAACTTACATTCCGAAGAAGAGACGGGAGGTTTCAGAGTATCTGCGAGCGCAGGGGAGGTTTTCGCACCTTTCAGAGGATGATATTGGGGCGATACAGGAGGAGGTTGACGAGGAGTGGGGTGAACTGGAGGCGCGGGGGTATGGGTATGAAATTATGTTTTAGCCGTTCTATTTATCGTTCTGTTGAATAGGTTTTGAATGTGAACTACTGAACAATTGTTTCTAAACACCCATTTTTCGGTGAAATGTGACTTGCTGTCTAAAATAGGTCACACAAATGTGATGTATTTGTTACCCCCCGCAAACACTATCTTTGAATATACTCGATAAATTATGGGTTTTTAGCAAATTTTCCACAAAAAGATATATGCTCAACACTACGTGGTTAAAACCACGATGATTAAAGCAAGCAATTTAATCACGGAGTGCGAAGATTGCGCAGAGAGACAAAACTCTGCGTACTCAGCGTCCTCTGCGGTGATTTCAAACCACTTGAAAATCGTGACGGTAGATGGGATGTCTATTTCAGTTCACCGAAAGTCGGGTAAACATAGTTTCTGAACATAGTTTCTAAACATAGTTTCTAAACATAGTTTCTCATTCCTTTATGCGGTGCCTCATTATATTCAGTGGCGTAGCCACACAGCAAAAATTCAGTGAAATGCGCTGTCTTTGCTATACCACAAAAGGAAGTGATCAAAATGCCGGAGAAAATGTTTTCATTCCATGCAGGTGGTAGTACGCCCAGACTCATAAGACCTGTTGTGTACGACACCATTGGAGTCCCTAAAAGTGAGATTCGAAAGATAGTGTATGGTGCCAAGGCAACACAGCCTCCGTATGGGGGGTTGGTAAAACGATCGCCTACTTGGCTTTTGGATGTTGCCACGACTCGACCGGTCGGAACCGGAAGTTGTGGAGATTATGCGGGGGGCGGCGGAAAGCGCTATACCCGAACTTCATACCCAAAAGTGCGGGGTTTAGTGGCTGAAAGTAGGGCGGTGTATATCAAATGAAAAACCACCGTTCAAAAAATCCGAGATGCACGGGGATTTGCCTTTGGGTACTGTGGTAATTGCATCAAAAGCACCGAGAAGAGGCGCTATATAAGTACCAAAATAAATAGGAAGTGACATAAAAATGGAAGAAAGAAAAAAAGAAAGGATGTTGGGAATGGATAAGAACCCGGGTGAAGTAAAGGTTTCGGAGTTGGACTGCTGCCCAGAGCTCAGGCGGCAACCTGTGTGTGACACCCTTAACTTCTGCTACCGTTTACCGTTCCGGCAACGAGTCGGAGGCGATCTCGATCAGCCGGTCGTTCCGGTGGAAGTTGTACTCCACTTTCGGCTTGAACGCTGTTCCGGACCACTTGTGATCGGCGATCCAATCTATTCCACGACACTTGTACCCGGCGAGAGGGTGTGGCTTTACACGAGCGACCGCCATACCAGGTGGTCTTACGATAGCGAGTCGAACCTGTCCTATCGTCACGAAACAACATCTGAGGAGTCATTCTATACTGCTGGTATGGCCCGGGCGATGAGCGACCTGACTATCAACGAAAACACAGAGTCCGAATCAACATACGAGGAATCCTGGGCTGAGGGTGGTGGGGGTGCAAGTGTCTCCTTGTTTGGAATCATCGAGATCGGCGGAGGCGGCGGAGGCGGCAGCTATGATTCAGAGTCTACGCTTGAGGTTAGCCGAAGCATATCCCGACACTCCGAATCAGCGTCAATGTACGTTGCAGCCGGCGTACGCGCAAAAAGTGCAACCTCCATCGGTGAAGTAGAACGGCGAACTCATGCAGAGGGCGAGTCTGAGGCACACTACGAATCCTCATCGCGCATGTTCCACAACCCTAATAAATGTAGGGCAGTGACGTACCTGTTTCATAAGCTCAACAAGATTCAGACGGTCCGTTTCAAGCTTGTGGCGATCGAACGACGGATTGATGATATAAAAACGCCGACGGGAGCGTATCAGCGGGTTCCTCTTGACACGGGCCGGGTCACGGTGTTGCCGCAATCAATTACTGCGACCAACAAAAACCGTCTTGAGATTGAACAAATGGAACGTACCAGCGCATCCGAACGCATGAAGGCGATAACATCCGCAGCAGTTCCAATAGGCGTTCGGAACCGCGACGTCTACAGTTACGCTACGCTTAGTCCAACTGTAGCTGCAATCGCTCGCAGCGAGCCGGCATTAAGCATTTCACACCGCAGAGCCGCGCTTGAAGCTGTGGATAAGGATCTTGCAGCCGCCGGGATACTGGATATCAATACAGGAAAGCCCGCCGAGAAAATAGTTATGGAGCTGTCATGGGAAAGGGAGGAAGTCCTTCCAACACCAGGTGTTCTTGTCAGAGGCTGCTTGGATAAGTGCGAGGTATGCGAGCCTATGCTGCAGAAAGAAATCGAGTTGGACCTTGAGCGTAAGCGGCTCGAAAATGAGCTGCTGAGGCGACAAACAGAGCTTCTGGAGAAATCTCAGGAGTACCGCTGCTGCCTGGGTGACGACGAGGAAACGGAAGAGCCTTGAGCTCTCAGATAAATGAATGTGCGCCATTGGAATGGAGCAGAATGTGAAATGAAATGGTGTAGTGTGCTGCGCACAGCGGTGGAAGACAAACAAAACAGCGATTAAAAGACAGGGGGTGCATACCCCTCTCTTTTTTTATATATACGCGGGTTAAAAGGGTTATCATGTGGTTCACTCTCATTTTGCGGATTTAGGATCAAACCTCGTACGTAACCACTCCAAAAAGTATGGTAAAACTCGCCTCCAATCTTTCTGAAAGATATACCTAAAAACCTCAATCTATGTCTATCAGTGTTAATCTGTGGATAAAAGTCATATCAGCCACAGATTACAACCGATTCCACCGATTTAATGACATATTGTAGCGAATTTGTGAAATCTGCATCTACGCTAATTATCAAAGTCTACTATTTTTTAGACGGTACCTCGGTTATCACCTAATTCGAAGTGGATACCCTCGTACACCATTTTAGTTTTTTCAGATATAGTCTCTGCGAGGTTTAACCTCCTCATTCAGGATATTGATCCGCCCCACCATCGACCGGCCTGATGAATTTTTTGTGGGATATGTTGTGTGAATATGTTGGCTACTGAATGGGACGTCCCGCAATTTATTTACCAGAGAATCCCTGAGAGAATATTATCATGTCTGGCGATGAAAGATGGAATAGTGAACGATTCGGTCTGGTCGATGTATTCGAACATCCAATCAAGTTAACAACCCCCTCCTGAGCATCAGAACAAAAACGCATCGGTTTTAGTCTTTAACACATGACGGTAGATGAAAAACTCTGGCCCTCGAGAAAAAGCGAGGGCGCCAACATCTCCACGATCGAGGATCTCGTCGGCGTCGATCTGGCGCTGGCTTACGAGATAAAGGACAAGCGCGAGAAGATCGGAAGAGTTGAACTTGGACTGGTGAGAATCCCGATCTTCTGGGAATGGATCGATCTGGACACAGGGAAAGATACCAGTCAGATCAACCATTATATAAGCAGTCTGAACACGTTAATCGCTAAGCGAAACAGGGTCGATGTATCCCACAAGAAACTTGTGCGGCAGGCGATCCCTGATTTCCATATCATCAGGGACGATGATGTTGTGATGAGTTACACTACGGCAATCAAGCAAGTGCGAACGTATGACGAACTTATGCGGCGGATCAGAAGTTTGTCAATCGATGACGATTTTGTCAGAGAACTCATCCCTGACTTCGAAGATCGGCTCAACGGGATGTATGGGGCCGAAGAAGACCGGAGAACTTGGGCAACCGACCAGCAAATGATCATTGGCATGCTCAGGGATAAATACCAGGACCGGCTCACTGAGGTTGGGATGACATATCGGGAGTATCTGTCAGATGGTAGACTGGACGCCCTTCTTGCAAGGGTGCCACTTGATGGGGCTACCAGTTGGGAGAAGTGGATTCACGATGTAGGGATATCCTACCTGGACCACCTCGGTGCCACTGGAACCGCAAAGCATAACTATGCCTGGCTGGTCGACCGCAAGATTCCAGCGGTTGTGAGGCGGTTCGAACGCCTGATCGAGAAGGAGGCGAAGATTGAGCTTAGAATGGGTTTCGGCACCATGGGAGCACTGCCCACCCATGGGGAAAAGTCATGAGGGCACCGGAAGTATCACATCACTCGATGCCATACATATCCTTGAGTCCGTGCCCTGTTGCGATGCAGACGACCGTCTTCCGGTCCAACAGATCCCCAGTCTTCCTCGCTCCTGCAAAAGAAACAGCCCCGCTTGGCTCAACAAAGACTCCGTTTGATCCGAGTTCATCTCTCGCCCGAAGAATCTCCTCATCAGTCACCCTTATGCAGATACCGCCCGACTCGCGGATCGCTTTTAATGCAAGCAAGCCATCGATAGGGCTACCACATGCGATTGCAGAGGCAACGGTTCTTGGATTTTCGATCGGCACGATCGTGTCAGTCTGTTCTTCCCATGCCCTCATGACCGGATCACATCTCTCTGCCTGAACCCCCACCATTAGCGGCAGCGCATCGGTAATCCCGGTGACCATCAGTTCTTTAAACGCCTTCCACACGCTCCAGATCAGGGTGCCGTTTCCTATGGGTGCGATCACAACGTTGGGAACGCGCCAGTACATCTGGTCAGCGATCTCGAACCCCACAGTCTTTGTGCCCTCGCACCGCCACGGGTAGTCACCTGCCAGGAACGACTCAGGATCACTGCGGACCTGATTCTCGGCAATATTCATGGCATCTGCGTAGTCGCCGCTTGTAAGCTCGATCAGAGCGCCATAAGCCTTCATCTGTGCGATCTTCGCCGGTGCAACGATTTCAGGGAGGATGATCTTGCATCTTAGTCTGGCAAATGCGGCGAATGCTGCGACAGATGACCCCATATTCCCGGTTGATGCGATCACTACTCTCTTTCTCCCCCAGGTGACTGCTTTTGTGATCTCAAGTGATGAGCCGCGGTCCTTAAACGATCCCGTTGGATTGGCCGCCTCGTATTTCACAAGAAACTTCTCTGCGCGGGGCATCAGTCTTGTCAGGTCAACAAGGGGCGTGCCACCCTCACCCATTGTAACGATCCCGGAGAGATCGCCAACCGGCATGAATGCCCAGTATTTCCAGTGACCCGGGCACTCGCGCATGAATTCGTCCTTGCGAATCGTACGTTGTATCGATTTGTAGTCATACTCGGCGTCAAGCGCAGAATTGCACTTCGGACACCTCATGACCGGGCATTTTCGGATATTCTCAGGGGAATAGGAACTTTTGCATCCCACGCATCTGAAGAATTTTACATAGACCAGGGTCTCACATCCATTTCAGCATAGACCACTTTTAACATCTGTAATACCCATTGGTGGGAATGGTAGTTATATCTGGCTGATTCTTAAATATATTTATTTATATATAATCTTTTCCTGTGATATAATTTGAAAATGTGGTATTTCCTAAAAACTTGCGCTTTGGGACCGATAAAGGACTGATACAGTCGTGGTTTGTAGGGCGGAGTATCTGGCACATAAATTGATGGACAAAAAATCATTGCTCATCTTTATGGTACCTATCTAAAAAGATTATTTTATCTTCATCTTTCAAATAAGCATAAGACAGTCTAAAAGAACCTATGTACAGTTCTCTTGTTACTTTTCTTACATATCTCATCGGTTTCCCGATTTCAGGATTTTCTAATATTTTTTTGATTTGATTTTTAACCCGTTCGTTAACAGAAACATTTTTTATTCTATGTATCTTTTTTAAAAAATTAGGTTTATGCTTTATCTCTAACATTTTTCCAGCTCTTCAAGAAATTTGTCGGCAGGCAGGGAGACAAATCCCCCTCTTTCATAACTCTGCCAGGCTTCTTCGGTTTGTTTAGCAAAAGCAAGATCCTCTTCGAAATTTTTGCCTAAATCGCTTACCTTTTTCAAGATCAATTGTTTTCCGCTCTTGATTATGACAAGTTTTTCCCCTTTACTAAAATCATCTCTCATTTCCGAAGGAATCACTATTTGTCCTTTGCAACTGAGTTTTGTTATTGCAACATCTATCATTTCGATCACCTCGCTGTATGTAAGACTCATCTTACAATATACATAAATCTTTTTGAGTTTTCTGTTTGACCCCTTCGTCCACCTGACCCCTGGTATATCACTATACCCGTCTCCCGAAGTCATGGACCCCTGACATCGCTACGCCCGGTCCCTGGTATCTCAAGGATATTCATTTTTAGTAGCACTATTGGTATGCTGCATGGTGCTCTCGAGGATATGCCGGATCATCCACGACAAAAAGACCCTGGTCCGGATCAATGAGATGTTCCCGATCGACGACCGGTGGAGTCTGTGAAGCGCGAAACGCATCTCCACGACTCCCGGATCATCGCCTCTGGTGGACCCCTGCAAGCATCGATCCAGTCGCGGGGAAGCGCGTGCGACATGCCCCCTATAATCGCGCCTACCATGCTTGCGATGGTGTCGGCATCGCCGCCAAGGTTCACTGCCGCGAGAACAGCACTTCTGAAATCGTGATGCTTCGAGATGATCGCAAAGACCGCGGGCACTGCTTCCGCAGTCTCGATCCCGCATCCGGTAATATCGATGACATCTTCGAGCGATCTCTGTGACACAAGCGAGACTGCCTCCAGAATAAGGGCTGCGAGATCGTTTGATACTTCGCGGGCGCCATGCACACCAGCGCGTACGACTGTCTTGATATCCGCGCCAGCAATTGCTCCGGACACAGCGCACGCAACCGCACATGCGCCAGCGATCGCAACCGGTGAGCCATGCGTCGCAACCGAGGATTCGATGGTGTTCGGGATGACCATATCCGCGGGAAATAGCCATGCGATCGCAGGAGCACGCATTGCCGCGCCATCGGTCGTTCCTGTGGTCGGTGTGAACTCGGGATCTTCTGCAAGTCTGAACAGTGCTTGAGCCGTGGTCGGCCCCATTCGCGGTATGCGCGCACGGTTCCGAAGGAAGGTCTGTGCAACATGCCGGCGATCCGCCCGCCCGGTCTCGCAGATCGACCGCACAACAAGATGCGTCATGATCGTGTCGTCGGTGATCGACGGCTGGCTTAGGAAACCTGTGATAGTGTGGTGCCGCATTGCGATTTCTTCGCGGGTAAGCCCTTCAACGGGCTCGCCGAGCATGTCGCCGATTGCCTGCCCGTACATCGAGTTCAATGTATTCATAAATAAAATGGTGACGTTGGTTTGTAATCCACATCTTATGACGGGATGCTTGTGTGTTGGTTCTCAACACATCGGTGGAAAACCAACGTCATCAGATTTGGCGCATACCTCCAATATAACCTTTGTGGCTGAATCAGTGTCTACCTGCACACAGGTATATATACAGCAAGAACTCCCCGGTCTAATCACTCTCGTTTCGAGAAGAAAACCGGCCCCGTCAGACGCATTTCTATCAAATCAGGTATGATGCATCAATAGGTGGCCATGGGACTAGTGTCACGTCAACTTTCAAGTGTCGGATAAAGACGAGATAACTTGATTCGGGCATCCTCTGCAGTGAATTGCCAATTGACTTTCGCATTTTTGTTATTTCTGAATTCCTGCCATGCCAGTACCTCTTTCCTGACAATCTCGATGTCATCGATTCTTCTGTTTAAACACTGTCCGGTGAGCACGTTCAACTCAATCTCGGCCATATTCAACCAGCTCCCATGCTTCGGGGTGTATACAAATTCGAATCTACCTAATATTGCCTTTGCCTTATCTGGCTGAAACGTTTCATAGAGCGATCCGGGGACGTGTGTGTTCAGATTGTCCATCACCAGCGTTATTTTTTCCGCTGTTTCGTATTGATTCGCGATTTCTTCTATAAAACGAGCCCAGTCTCGCTTGGTTTTCCTTTCGGTAATCTTCACCATACGCGTTCCTGCTAATGGCTCACCGGCGAGAAAAACGTTGCACATACCACAACGCCGGTATTCGTAATCACACATGTTCGGATGCCCTGGCGTTACAGGAATAGGCGTTCTGGTCTCTGCAATCAGCTGCTTAGGTGATTCGTCCATGCACACGACAGGATATCGTGGATCAAACGGACGCTTGTAAACATCCAACACCATTTCCATATTTGCAAACATTGTTGCCGTTTTGCTCCGGTGGAATTACCCACCATTTTCGTTGCCAGGGCTTGATTTCGTTTTTTAGGATGCGGCGTATCGTTTCATGAGAAATGCTGTCAATATACTCAAGCTCGACAACCTTGTCGGCTAATAACCTCAGAGACCATCTCGCAAAGCCTTCGGGTGGCTCACTGCAACTCAATGCAACCAAATGGGCTTCAAAATCACCGTCGGCTTTTTTAGCATAGATGCGACTTCCTTTTCTCCTATTAAGTGCAATTTCAATACCTTCCTCGACAAATCGCTTCTTCACGCGGTCAATCTTTCTCATACTTATGTTCAGGGCAGATGCCATTACTTCGTTGGTCGAACGTCGCATCTGATACGCCCCCTCGTCGCATCCGAGTAGAATCAGAGCGTTGAGGATTTTCTGTGATTGGTGTTTACCTTTGGAAGTAAGTGCGTCAAGAGTTTCGCGCTCCTCTTTGGCAAGTGTCACGATGTATTTCTTCATATTCAATCATCTCAGATTGATTATAAAGAACATATGTATCCACTCCAAAAAGTATGGTAAAAGTATCCCCCGGGTTGAAACTACTGTTCAGTCACACACCAAATTACCAAAACCAGAGTGCCAGCTACCACTAATCACGTATCAACTTGTTCATCCACCCACGCACCACACTGTCCTCAACCCGCGCCATAGTTAACCCCCGAAACCCCCTTCGCTCCAATTATTTCCGCAAGCGATGGCATGCAGAAACGCTTGCTGACACGATCATGGATGTACGCATACGCGCTCACACCTAGCTTCTTTGCAGTCTCTACAATCGTCAAAAAAGTATCGTTAGCCTTTGTTCCGTCTTCTGTCATGGTGTGCAGGCTCACGTCTCGCCTGCGAACCTGTGCTCTCGCGCCCAATTCGGATTCGTTGTTGTGCAAGGGCACTTCAGGATATTTCAGTGCTATCAGGAGCTCCGACTTCTTAGCCAGGGTCTTTGTGATCCGGTCGTCCAGAGCGGGATATCTGGTAATTGTTGCAAACAAGCTACTAAATTCAGCGGACAAGCGCGTAGCCTCATCTGGATTAGGAGTTTCCTTAAACTCCAGAAGTTTTCTGTAGTAACCCCAGTACATACCCAGAAACCCTTCGAGTTTTTCACGGTGCACCGGCACCACCGGACGCAACTTCTTGTAGTTTCGGCCGTCATGAACCCAACACAGAGCTTGTTTATAAGTAATCAGCTTGAACTGAGGCGCATCATCAGTCATAAGTGTTGGAATTACTGGGAAGTCTGTTTGCCAGTGATAAGCTGCAATAGCACCAGCTTCCATGATCCTTGTTCGATTATTTTTGCCCTTGTCAGGAGTGGGGTAGATTATATCAAGCAACTCTTGCATCGGTGATTCATCCAGTGTTTTACCAGAAGTTAGCTCATGTAACCGACCAATTAACTTTTTAGAAAGTCTAAACTCCACCATCAGGTTGAAAGCTTCTTCATTAAAGCAATAACTCCTTGATTCTCCGTCCGGGTCACCCCGCAGTACATCAAGAACGGTCAGACGATCCTTTCGCGGAGTTGTAAAATAAGCGGTGTAATAGGGGTTGCAAACGATTCAGCGCATAGTGGTTCTGCGAATGTACGTTGGAACTGGTATCATCCATCTGCTGATAACCGGTGGAGGTCAGCCCTGCCCTGAAGATATCGGCTTTCTCCCGGTGAAATAGTTCCTTATTCTTCGTAAGGATGTGGGAAATTGTAGATGGAGCGATGTGGATACCAAAATTGGTCATGAACTCGTGTATCTTTGATTCTGACGCATTGACAACATGTTTAAGCATGAGAACCGTGGATTTCACACCAGGACCGAATTCTCTCTCGATTTCAGACGGTGTTTCCCTCATGTAGGTCTTGTTTTGAGACCGCGAGTGGTAAATCTCCTTTATGTACTTGACATTGTCTGTAATGATTTTGATTTCCTGAACTACCACATTTTGATATCCTTTAAACTCAGCATCATCCATCTGCTGATAACCGGTGGAGGTCAGCCCTGCCCTGAAGATATCGGCTTTCTCCCGGTGAAATAGTTCCTTATTCTTCGTAAGGATGTGGGAAATTGTAGATGGAGCGATGTGGATACCAAAATTGGTCATGAACTCGTGTATCTTTGATTCTGACGCATTGACAACATGTTTAAGCATGAGAACCGTGGATTTCACACCAGGACCGAATTCTCTCTCGATTTCAGACGGTGTTTCCCTCATGTAGGTCTTGTTTTGAGACCGCGAGTGGTAAATCTCCTTTATGTACTTGACATTGTCTGTAATGATTTTGATTTCCTGAACTACCACATTTTGATATCCTTTAAACTCAGCATCATCC
>JAYEGI010000059.1:0-4821 GCA_034659035.1 Methanobacteriota archaeon | reverse complement strand
TGGAGTTAGAGCCTGGAAAGAGTGATGAGATCACCGTTACGGTGACAAACAAGGATAATATGACTGTACCGGTGAACCCTATAGTTGTGGATCAACCGTACAGCGATTATATATTCGACGAAGACTGGATCACCATAACCCCGGCATCCACAGAACTCGAGCCGAACACTGAAGTGGAGTTTACGATATCGGTTGAAATCCCTGATGACGCCGAGCGCGGGCAATATGGATTGCAGATCGTATTCACAGACGATGTGATGCCGACACCATACCCGTCACCGTATCCGATGTACATCAATGCACTCGACCTTCACACCAGCGTGTGGGCGCCACCTGTGATGCAGATTCAGCCAAGATACATCCATGACCGGGTCGAATCGAACCAGGATTATGATTACACGATCAATCTGAAGAACACGGGCGACAAGGACATCGAGATCAATCCCACGCTCAAGCAGGAACGGTGGTACCGGTACGAGATGGGAGGACAGGCATTCGAGGATGACGCGATCGCCATAACCGCGCCACCGGTTGTACCTGCGGAAGGAACTGCCACAGTAAACGTGCATCTTGAAGTACCCCTCGGCGCGAAAGGCGAGTACCACACCGGAATTGATCTGGGCATCAGTGATTCGTCGAGCGATGGATGGTATGGTAACGATGAGGTGGTGCAACTGAACTTCGAGGTCTGGACTCAGCCGACAGAGCCTTATGTGAAGGGTTTTGCAACAGAGACTGACTCGCCCATAACAATTGAGGTCGAGTCGAACCAGCACAGGTACGATATGTGTGGGGGCGGAAGTAGCGAAAACGATGGCGCCGAGGAGCCGTCATTCGACGTTGTGCTCAGGGGATCAACAGGAGATGAGGTCATGCTGACCCGAACAGTGGTCGAATATCATGGCTCCGTAGGTCTCGGTGGCAGCGACTGCACCCCGCCGTGGGAGGTTGACAGCCACGGAATGTATGATGAAGGTAGCACCAGTTACGTCGAGCGGTACACCGCAGATGGTGCAGTTGGGACCTGGAAACTCAGCATACTCCCCCACTACGTCGAAGCGTTCGAGTACACGGTAATGATCGGAGATGTGAGCGCGATAGGATGAGCGGATGACAAAGAAGATATTCGCCAGTGGATGGGTACTACGAAAAGGAGGATGATGATTGTGAATGGGGTATCTACAAAGACTATCGCTGTCCGGGCGCGCGCGTTTGCACTTGCGCTTATGCTCGCGCTGGTATGCGCAGCAGCAATCCCAGGAGTGGCAACGGCGGCAGCGGAAGAATTCGCTGTTGCCGGTACTAATATAACATTGCCGACACCGGAATCAACACCAGAGAGGTGGGTGGTGGCAGAAGCTCCCACTGAGATGCGGGAGATTCCGGAGCTAAACATCACAAAGCTCCGGATCGATCCGGACTGGTACAATGTGGAATTGATGACTGGCGATAGTGACGAAATCACTGTAACGGTGACAAACCCGAACAACGAGACTGTATTAGTGGACCCCATGATAATAGAAGATCCTTACAGCGACAACCCCTTTGACGAGGACTGGATCGCGATAACGCCCGCGTCCGCAGAACTCGGACCGGACGGCGGTGAGGAAGTGTTCAGAATCGCGGTTGTTATCCCCGATGACGCTGATCTTGGGGATTATGACATAAGTATCGCATTCACGGATGATGTGATGCCGGAACTATACCCAACACCGTATCCGTCATACGTCAACACCTTTTACCTCGATGTTGTGATCTGGAAGCCACCTGTTGTGCAGATTCTTCCCGCCTACATCGATGACCGCGTTGAATCTGGTAAGGAGTACGACTACGCGGTCACCCTGAAGAACATAGGCGACGAGGCTATCGATATCGACCCGGAGATGGTGGACGTGGTACGGTATGGATGGCACGACATGGTGCCGGCATTCGAAGACGACGCACTCACCATTGACGCGCCATCGTTTGTGCCTGCGGACGGAACTGCCATAGTAAGCGTGCATCTTGAGGTGCCTGCTGGTGCGAAGGGCAGGTACAATGGCGAGATCAACCTGGGGATCGATGACCCGAGTATGGGCAGATGGTGTGATGAAGGCGGGGGAGTATATCTGGACTTCGAGGTCTGGACGCAGCCGACAGAGCCATTCATGAAAGCGTTTGTGACCGAGGCCGCTTCGCCCATATCAATTGAGGTCGATTCTACCCAGGGCAGCAAATGGTTTGGCGCATGTCTAATTGCCGGCGGAGATGGAGGTGATTGCGAGCCATACTTCGACCTGACTCTTGAAGGACCGAACGGGACTGCTACGCTTGTGCCAACCAGGATCACATACTATGGCTCGGTCAGTCTCAGCGGCGGAAGCGAATGTGCCCCGCCAGGTGAGATGGTAATCGATGAAGTGTATCATGAAGGCTACACCGGTTACACCGAAGAATACACCGCAGATGGCGCAATTGGTAACTGGGAACTCGGAATACTCCCTCACTACGTCGAGGACTTCGAGTACACGATAACAATCGGGGATGCAGGCACAGGTTCGGACACGAGGTCCGGTATGGCGCGGCATCTCATAACCAAGCGACCACGATGAAGACCATGACAGCACGCACAAGCACAGTACTGGCTCTCCTGCTGATCTCTACAGCAGGAGTTTCGACAACGGCTGCAATGGATGGATCACCGGTACCGGCGTTCATACCACTCCATATCACCATGGCCGAGGCCGAGAGCAGAACGTTTCAGGCAACGGTGCATACGTCAATGTATCCGGAAGATCTATCAGACACAAACTTTTCGAAATTGCTGATCAGCCCGCGAAGTGACTGGATTGATATGAGGCCTGGAGATAGCAAGGAAATCACGGTAACCGTGAAAAATATCGACAACAGGACGATATCAATCGATCCCGAGGTTATCATCTCGCCATACGGTGAACACATCTTCGATGAAGGCTGGATCGTCATGGGGCAAGTGATCGCGGAACTTGAGCCCGGTTCCGAAGAGGAGTTCTCGTTCATGGTTGAGATTCCCGGCGATGCGGAATGCGGGCACTACAACGTGCAGGTCGTATTCACCGATGATGTGGAACAGACGCCGTACCCGACACATATTCCCCACTACAAAAACGCCTTCGGCCTGATGGTTGATGTATGGAAGCCGCCTGTGATACGGGTGCTGCAATCCGACATCTATGGCCGTGTCGAGCCTGGCATGGAGTACGATTACCGGGTCTATATAGAGAACGTTGGCGAGGAAGACATCGGTATCGATCCCGGAATGAGTGATGACAGAGGGTACTATCAATTGTATAACACAGCTCCGGCATTCGAGAATGATGCGATCACGGTAGATGCACCATCGGTTGTGCCTGCAGGCGGGAACGCCACCGTTAATCTGCATCTTTCTGTGCCAGCGGGTGCGGAGGGCAGGTACCATGGCGAGCTTGATCTGAACATCGATGATCCGGCGATGGCTCATGAAGGGTATGACGAGACATCGGTTCATCTGGATTTCGAGGTCCGGACACAGCCGACAGAACCTTTCGTGAAGGTGTTTACGACAGAAACCGATGCTACAATCGCAATCGAACTTGTCTCGAACTGGTGGGGCAGGTACGGCACGTGCCGGAGTGGTAGCAGCTATGATAAAGACCCTTTCTTCGATGTGGCACTCGCAGGGCCAAATGGAGATGCATCGCTGAACCTCACCGGGATTGTCATTAGCGGCTCGGTCAACATAGGTTCTGCCAATCTCGGCGGCAGTGGCCGTATCCCCCCACCACCCCCGCCCCCGGGTCTGTTGTTGTGGGAGCCAGAGGGGGATGGAGTGTACAATGAAGAACGTGGCGAGTATCGCGAGCACTACATAGCCACTACCGGTAGCTCTATCGGAGACTGGGAACTTGAGATACTCCCACACTACGTCGAAGAGTTCGAGTACACCATAGCAATCGGGGAGGCGGGTTAAACCGCAAGTAGTGAGTGGGAGGGTGGAGGGCGCGGCCTCACGTGCCTTCCACCCTTTTCATCTCTTTTCACTTTTCCGGTGATAAATGAAAAAACATCGACACAGACACTAACAATGACACCAACAACAAAAGCGACACCAACATCGATCGTACTCGTACTCACAATCAGTATTGCGCTAACAATCGGCGCTGGTTGCGTGGGACCAGGGCAGAGCAGTCAGTCATACAACATCACATGGACCGGTGCGCAGCCAGACGATCATAAGACGATTGAGACCCAGGTTTCGCGCCAGATCACACCGTACCCGGGAGTGGCATATAGCAACGTGACAATCTCGAAATCGAAGAAAGATGATGACGTTCACCTCCGTGTGTCTGCCACATTGCCAGGGTGTCAGTACCCCGATCTCTATGATTTCGCATACCCCGACCAAAAGCTTACCAGGACCGGCTATATTCTCGAGGCGATCCCTGACGCAACAAGGCAGGATGCAATCGGGATTGCGATGCAGAATCCTGCTATCGCGGGCATGCTACCGGATGGGACGGGCGCTGGCGTTCCGACTGTAAGGAGGATCCTTCCCGAGACCGCAGCAGAGTTCTACGCAGAGAAGACGTGCGTAAGCGTTACATGGGCGGATGCCTCGATCTCCGCGCTTGTCGATATGGGCGCTGGTTGCGTGGTTGAGACGTGGGGCGCAGATACAATTTAGAGGAGATGGTGAGAGATGAACCGAGCAGTTGAAGACATGAAACCGTCGAGAATTGATATAGGGGACGTAATAATGTCCCCTTTTAACCTCTTGAGCGAACACCGCCGCTTATTTGTCCCTTTGATGATTGGTGTAGTGTT
>JAYEGI010000058.1:0-4857 GCA_034659035.1 Methanobacteriota archaeon | reverse complement strand
TCCCCTCGAATGATATTACTGGTTAAATAGGTGGGGTGGGTTAAAATGTTTGGGGTTTGATATGTGCCTGTGGAACATAAGTTACAGTATAAAAATAATATTCTTTAGATAGCTAAAACCGCTATCAGTAAAAATGATATGGAATTAACAGATACGTGCGGAATGTCAGATACAGGATCGCAATCGGGAGACCAATCAACATACCTGAGTAGTTACCCTTAATCCACCAAAAAATTCCCAAGCAGATCCTGAGAGTCATTCCAATTCTACGTATTACGCAGCACCTCTCGTATTGCAGAGAGATTCAGCCGGGATTGTGGTTTGATCGTTCTCCTAACAGGGTCAAGGAAGAGTATATTTCGCTTCACCAGAAAGCTTATTAAATCCAAGTTTACACTATCCGAGTATTTTATTTCATCATCAGAAGCAAAGATCGATAACATATCGACAATATCTCTCTTCTTCTCTTTGTTTCGTGCAAGCAGAAATATAATCCGGCTTACTTCTTCTTCAAGCATCTTTTCTACTTTTTCCACTACATCTCCGCCGTTGAGTTTTGTATTTACTAATTTAATAAGATGTACAAGTTTACCACCACAGCATTCCCATACCATTTCTCGCTCCTCGTCATTAATCCCATATTTACTCATAAACATTGATGTCGTTTCATAATCAAAATCATCCACCAGTAGATACTCACTTCGCCCCTCCAGCATCGCCTCACTATAAACCTGCTCGATGAAAAGCGAGTCGGATGTTGCCACAAAGACATGCGCCAGATGCTTCTCTTTTGTCAGGTCTATAAAAAAGTTGAAGAGTTCATAGATGAGTGAGCCGTTCACTTTCACGTCCCCCATCTTTTGCAACTCATCCAAAACCAGAACTGGCTGCTTACCTGAATGTACAACCTCTTCAAAAAGTTTTAGTATGTATGAAAATGCGTTCTTAGGCTTATTATCCTTGAAGACGTAATCTATAAACTCTTTCGTTATCGGTATGCCAGCAACCTTTGTGACCGACGAAACCAGTTCTGCAAGCGTCTCCTTTCTCTTATTAAGCGCCCCCTCAGTCTCCATTTCCATCTCGAACAATGATTCGATAAAATCGTCATAACTCGCTAAAAGTTTAGTCCTAAGGTTTATATAGAAAACAACATAATCCTCCGGTAATTCTTCGATCAGGTGGGTGATCAGTTCAGTCTTCCCGGAGTTTATCGGTCCGTAAATAAAAGTGATCTGTCGCGGTTTCATACGCAGCGTATCCAGTATCTCCTTTGTTTCCTGCTCCCTGTCGTAAAAGGTTACTTCCATCATAGTACCTATCCTCCATTTACGTTTTGTACCTATTATTCTTGTGACTATAAAGCCTCCGATACGGCATATCATCAGCCGCCCCCACACCCGGCAGCACGCAAACCACTGCCACAACCGCCGCAGTCACCACCAGCACCACTCGACTTTCCATAAATTTACACAGATATTACCTTAAATCAGTGAAATCAGTGAAATCGATGTTAATCTGTGGCTAATATGACTTTTAGCCACAGATTAACACTGATGAACACAGATTGATGTTTTTATGTAGTTCTTTCAGAAATACCGAAGATGGGCTTTACCATACATTTTGAAATGGATACCGCCATCAGATAACTTTGCTAGTACTTACCCAAAATTGTGTGAATATTAGTATATAAAACCACGGGATTACACAAGATTAACACAGAAATCTTGTGAAAATCCGTGTAATCTTGTGGTTCCTACCACGAGTTATTCGAGCATTTACTTTTGCTACTTTATTGCTCGGTGAGCACTATGAGATTGAGTATCAGGCAATCCCGATCATCCGGTGCAGTTGCGGAATCATGCGGACATCAGAGAGGTGCGTGCCTGCAAAGTCCATCAAATCAAGCAACTGGCATAGATCAACACTCAAAGGAGTGACGGGCTGTATGATCAGCGGAATTGAATCATCGATGGCTTTGATCCCGAAAACCGCACCACTAATACTCTTTTCTGTAGTTTCCGGAAGAACAATAATCTTGACAAAGGTTTCTACATCTGATGCATGGAATATCCCGATCGACTCCAATTCAGCATCTAAAAGATCCCCGTAATCCGCGGTTGCCCTGTGTTCCGGGAGTTTGATATCACATGCAGCGACATCGATGTGGTCTGCTATCTTTCTGGCAGAATCCGGAAGACCTGCGTTCGTCTCAAGATATATCGGTCGTGAAACGCCCCCCGCAAGTTCTTCTATGAAATCACAGTGCAACAGCGGCTCTCCACCGGTCAGGCTGATGCTTCGGGTAGCAGGGGTCCACATATCATCGATGGCATCGATCACAGCGTCCAAACCGAGCGGATTGTCAATATACCTGTCAAGAATCCTGCACATCTTTGCCGGAACCCTTGCCGCTCCAGTATCGCAGTATTCGCAGTGCAACTGGCAGCCGCAGAACCTGACAAAGACCTGTCTCACGCCGGCGCTGGTCCCCTCGCCCTGAACCGAGTTGAATATCTCGTAGACGTCTGCTTTCATCTTTAGAATAGCTTCAGGTGTGTTCCGATACCTTTCAGGGCCGCCTGCTGATAGACGTGGTTTGCCGTCGAGACGTCCTGTATGGCAAGTCCTGTCGAGTCAAAGACCGTGATCTCGTCATCATCGGTTCTTCCCGGCTTTATTCCTGCGACGATCTCCCCAAGAGTTCCGTAGATGTCCTCCTCAGATATGATGCCCAGTTTTAGCGGGACATTCACCTCACCAGAGTGAAATGCCTGCAGAGGATCATCGATCACAATTCCGGACCGCCTGAGGATATCCGGGTCGAGTTCCTCCTTGCCTGCCGCATCCGCACCGATGGCATTGATGTGCGTGCCGTCCAGCACCCAGTCATCCGCCACGATCGGCTCCCTGACCGGTGTCGTCGTGACCAGTATGTCGCAGTCGCAGACCTGCCGGATGCCATCCATCACCGTGATCTCGCAGCCAAGATCTTTTGTAGCATCTAGGAACTGCCTGCAGGGTGCATCCGAGCGGTCAGCGATCTTGACTGTCTCGATGCTCCTGACCTCACAGATCGCACGCAACTGAGTTCGCGCCTGCCGCCCTGCACCTACCATGCCGACCACAGTGGCGTCACTTCGTGCAAGGCGGTCCGCAGCCACGCCACCCGCAGCACCGGTTCGCATTTCTGTCAGGTATGTGCCATCCATCACGGCAAGAGGCGCCCCGGTCTCTATCGAGTTTAACACGACTACCGCCATCACTGTGGGCAGTCCAGCCTCCGGGTTTTTAGGGTGCACATTGACGATCTTGACGCCTGCGATCCCTGCCGTCTCAAGGTACGCGGGCATTGTGCGGAGGTCGCCTGTTGGGAAGTACAGGTACGACTTCGGAGGCATCTGCACCCTGCCCATGCCGTGCTCCAGGAATGCTTCTTCAACAACGCTGAGCGCTCCCTGCATGTCGAGCAGTTCGGTGACGTCGTCTTCGTTTAGGTATAGTAGCTTCATAATGGGTTGTTCTGACGGCAGGGATGATAATTATTGCGCTTCCGTATTTTCGAGAGATGTGGAGGTAGGGGGTCTGGCCAGTCCGGTAGCAGACCGTTACAGCCGCGATCAGACGGGGCGGAGCGGGCGTGTTGTGCAAATTGCATCGGTACGAAATAAAACCGCCGATTAAGAAAGAGGCGGTTACCCATCCCTACTCATCTCAGAACGGTACGTGAGACTTTAACCTCATACACGCTTGCGCAGTATCCACTCCAAAAAGGGGGGTAAGAGGTGTGCGGGCTTCAATTTACCTAAATCTTGTGTTATGATCTGCTTTGATTTCTAAAGATTGTCTGTTATAGATTTAGTAGCATTTTATTATACTTTTAAGATTTAAATTAACATTTATTACGTGATTTAAAACATCATTTGCATAAATCCATAACAACAAGTTGTTGATTTGTACGTAATACCCCCATTTACCCTCTAATTTGGAGGGGATACTTCCTTAACTGCTTTTGTAATTCGGGTTTGCGAGGGTGTTAACATGTTCTTCGACCATTTTCCAGTCGATATCAACCCACTGGGGTTTTGGTATATTGTCTGTAAGTCTATCGCCTTTTAAGGGCGTAATTGAACTACTTACATTCACAGGTTTGCCTCCTTGCATACAATGAAACACCAAAATGGTCAGGTCAGCACCATTTCTGGTTAAGACAAATTTCGAACCTCTATTCGATATATTATAGATCGACATTCGCGCACTTACACGAACCCTCTACCCTCTATGCCATCGTTTGTCCTTACGGGGTCACTACCCGGATTTTCCGGGAGCATATAGGGCGAACCCAGGTTCTACATCACAGATAATTATAAACACTTTAAAAGCCATCTGTAAGCCGGGAACCGTTCGTCCATCCACTATAACGTCGCCATAGCCATTATAGTCTGATTCCGTACCTTTTGGTCTAAGCGTAACAGTCCGTTTTCGCTTATTATAAGTGACGTCTCTTACAATGGTTCGCTTTACACTCTTCATGGTGTTTTTATCCTTGCAGTTGATCTAAACAGGACTTTTAGATTTTCCACGTTGTTCCTGCTGAGCTTACTACGTGGGCGTTGCCATCCACGCATTCCGCAGTAGGATTACCCTGAATGGAGGGGGTAGCAGGTATAGGCAATCTGTGATGCAACTTCTTGTCAACAGATGGTGTTTTTATCCTTGCAGTTGATCCAAAAGTTCGATTCGGATCAACTGCAAGGATAAGAATGCTATGAAGAGTGTAATGCGAACCACCGGAAGAGTCGTAACGCGGGATCGGGCGAAAGCGGACTGTTACGCTTAGGCCAAAAGGCACGAAAT
>JAYEGI010000057.1:0-4860 GCA_034659035.1 Methanobacteriota archaeon | reverse complement strand
ATCACACCATTCCCTGGTGGAATCGTTGCAAGTGGCTCGAAGCCTGGCGCGGACACGTATACGTTCATGACGGCAACAACGAACCAGAGGTTTGCCCCGACGCTCAAAGACAAGGTCGAAGACACGAGCATCCCTGCCGATGTCAATGCAGTGTATGAACTCGTGATCAATGGTGTTGATCTCGAGGCCGTGACCGCCGCGACCAAAGCCGGAATCGAGGCTGCTGTGAAGGTGCCAGGCGTCAAGAAGATCACTGCCGGAAACTACGGCGGAAGTCTGGGCGCGTTCAAGGTCAATCTTGGCGATCTCTTCTGAGGTCGTCTCTCTTTTTTATTTTTTGTTATGAGTGATCCGGTTTGAGTGCACTGCTGCAAAAAAGGAGCCGATGTGACCGCTGAAATAGCAATAATGAACAAAGAAGCGATCGCAATTGCGGCAGACAGTGCTGTTACATTACGCGAGGGGAAAATCTTTACTTCAGCTAATAAGATTTTCAGTTTATCCAAGTATTGTCCCGTCGGCATAATGATCTATGGCAACGCTACTTTCATGGGAATTCCATGGGAGACTATGATTAAAACTTATATGGGGGCGAATTGGACACAGAAAAGTTTTGCACTTTAAAAGAATATGCTAATGATTTTATAAACTTTTTGAGCAGGGAAAATCGATTAATTCCTGAGTCCGAACAAGAAAAGTATTTTGAAGAGAATGTTTATAGTTATTTTTCGCTCATCCGGTATGAAATCATACAAGGTGTAAACAAAACCATTATTGCGCGGGATGTGGTTACAGCTGAGGAGATCAATGAAATAGCGTCTGAAATCATCGAAGATCACTACGATAGGTGGTGCATGTCGCTACTCTGGGACATTACCAATCAATTTGAAGAGGATACAAGAAAACATTATTTTGAACGTGAATTAAATCCACAATTCTTTGCAAATTATTATAGGGAGGTTGAAAATAATGACGAATGATAAAGAAGAAAAGAAGAAGGTATATCGCTCGACGAAAGAGTTCGAGATGGATATATTTCCGAAATCCTACGCAGAGCGATTGGAAACGAAGAAAATCGAAGACCCGCGTGCATTTGGAACTGGATTGGCGGAAGAACTTCTGGAAGATATCCGGCAGCGATTGGCAAGATGAGGAGAAACATGGGCTGCGATGATCTCCGAAAGCGATGAAATTCTGATAGTAAAATACGCAAAAATACCTTGACAAGAGTGATACTTTTCGACTCATCCGGAGACTGAACAAACGCTAACGAAAGAGAAGATTCCAAGACCTTTCAGCATAAACTCCACCATACGCCGTGGCGCCCATAACAGAGGTAGCGCGCATTTGTTCCCTTTTTTCTACTTCCCATCAAGCTCCCAAATACAGCGAATAAAGTGAAGAAATTTTTACCAGTCTCTACTAACTTACAAACTCTTGCAAACTCCCACCGCCCTATTCGATCCCCTGGTTGATTCCGGCAATCTGTGAATCAGGGCAGAACTCTGATTGAAACCCTGTTAACGCTTGATATGTGGTCAGTCCGGTTTCGTCGTTACACTTAAGTATTATGGTGCTGATTATTTGCGTGCTTGCTATGAATACGCAATCGGTAAAGGTGTTTCCAGTGGATGAGACAACAGGAATCAAGAGCAGTTTTTTAAATACCATTGGATATGAATTAGAATTAGTAAAGAATTGATAAAGAAGGAGATCGTATGGAAAACGAAGAACCACGTATCGGTGTCTTTGTCTGCGAATGCGGCGTCAATATCGGCGGGTATCTCGATACCCAGGCGGTAGCTGATTACGCGCTAACCCTCCCGAATGTCGTGCATACGAAGGTCAATAAGTTCACATGCGCAGATTCGGGACAGGCAGAGATACAGGAAGGAATAAGGGAGCATAACCTGAACAGGGTGGTTGTGGCGTCATGTACGCCGCGGACACACGAGCCCACGTTTCGGGCGTGCTGTAAGGAGGCTGGCGTCAACCCGTACCAGTTCGAGTTCGTGAACATCCGTGACCAGTGCTCATGGATTCACATGTGGGATTGGGAAGGCGCGACAGCCAAGGCAAAGGATCTTGTAAGGATGGGTGTCGCTCGCTCCCGGTTGCTTGAACCACTCGAGGAATCGTCCGTACCGGTTGACCAGAACGTGCTTGTGATCGGCGCAGGTGTTGCAGGAATGCAGGCAGCAATCGACTTTGGCGACATGGGCTACAACGTTTATCTTGTCGAGAAGGAACCATCGATTGGTGGCAGGATGGCACGGTTTGACAAAGTATTCCCGACAAACGACTGCTCGATCTGCATCCTCGGACCAAAGATGGTCGAGGTCGCACGAAACAAAAACATCAACATCATGTCGTACTCCGAGGTTGTCGATGTGGGTGGTTTCGTCGGCAACTTCGAGGCAACTGTGCTGCACAAGCCGCGTTATCTTGACACAAACATCTGCACAGGCTGCGGAGCATGCCAGGAGGTCTGCCCTGTGGAACTCCCGAGCGAGTTTAACGAGAACTTCGGGATCAGAAAGGCGATATATATCCCGTTCCCACAGGCAGTCCCGATGCGAGCAGTGCTTGACAAGGATAACTGCATCGGATGCAAGGCGTGCGAGAAGGCATGCGAGGCTGGAGCGATCAGGTATGATCAGGAGCCGATTTACGAGAAGCTTAAGGTCGGCGTGATCACAGTTGCTGTCGGAATGGACGCGTTTGACCCGCTACCGCACAACAACTATGGCTACGGATTATACGACAACGTGATAACCACGATGGAGTTTGAACGCTTGCTCAATGCCGCAGGACCAACAGGCGGGCATGTGGTGCGACCATCTGATGCGGTTGAGCCGATTACGGTCGGATTCATCAACTGTGTCGGGTCAAGAGACGTCAACGAGAACATCTACTGCTCAGGAGGAGTTTGCTGCATGTTCTCAATCAAGAACGCGCAGCTCTTAAAGGAGAAGCGACCTGAAACGAACCACTTCATCTTCTACATGGACATACGCGCGACGATGAGGGGATTTGAGGAGGCGTACAACCGTGCACGTGATCTTGGCGTCAAGTTCATCAGGGGCAAGCCTGTCGAGATCACAGAGAAGGAGAACGGAAATGTCGTCGTGAGGGTCGAGGACACCCTGAAAGGCGAGATCATGAATGTGGAGCTTGATCTTTTAGTGCTTGGAACCGGACTTGTCCCGAACGAGGGAATCAACGAGATGGGGGCCATCCTCAAGCTACCGAGATCAGCAGACGGCTTCTTAACGGAACTGCATCCGAAGCTTGCGCCGGTTGACACGACCACAGATGGCGTATTTGTGGCAGGATGTGCGGCAGGTCCGAGAGATATCGCTTATGCGACCGCTCACGGCAGTGCAACAGCAGGACGTGCGACGAGGCTTCTTTCGGTGGGATCGGCTCCGATCATGGGAATCACCGCAAGAATCGACGAAGACAAGTGCGTGGTCTGCGGCGTCTGCGTGGACAAGTGCCCGTATGGTGTCTTTGAGATCGTCGGAACGAACGGCGACCGCCGCATCAATGTTGTCGAGGCACTCTGCAAGGGCTGTGGCACCTGTGTTACCGCGTGTCCGACAGGAGCGCTCGAACAGAGCCACTTCAAGAACGATCAGGTGCTGGCACAGGTGAGGAACGTCTTCCAGTACGGAGGTGAGTGAAAAATGGCAGAAGCAACAGCGACAGGAACAACCAGCGAGGAATGGCAGCCAAAGATTGTTATGTTCTGCTGTAACTGGTGTTCGTACGGAGGAGCTGACTCCGCAGGAATGGGCAGGTTCCAGCAGCCTCCAACGGTGCGGGTCATACGAGTGATGTGCTCTGGCAGAATGGATCCGGTATTCATCTTAAATGCGTTCCTTGAGGGTGCAGACGGTGTAATATTCTCAGGATGCCACATCGGAGACTGTCACTACGTGAACGGTAACTACAAGGCAACTATTAAGTACAAATTCTTAAAAGCGATGGTAAACGAGCTCGGAATTGAGGATGAGCGGCTCAAGCTCGACTGGATATCAGCATCAGAGGGCGAGCGGTATGCACAGGTCGTAACCGAGTTCACAGAGCAGATCAAGAAGGTCGGACCAAGTCCACTCAAGCCGGAAGGGGTGATCTGAATGGATATAGGAGACTGTTACGTCGGATGGGCGACAGATGAGGATATCAGAACCCGCGGCGCATCAGGAGGTCTTGTAACCGCCATGCTTGCAGCAGCACTCGAGAAAGGGCTTGTCGAGGCGGTTGTAGTTCTCAAGAAGCTTGGGGAGTTCGAGGCGGTTCCGGTCGTGACATCGGACCCCGAAGAGGTGAAAGCGACAGCCGGATCGATGCACTCGGTTCCGATAGTCTTATCACGCTATCTCGAATACGGAACAAAGGTTGCACTCCCTGCAAAGCCGTGCGATGCAAGAAGCACGATTGAACAGGCGAAGAGAGGGCAGGTGGACATCGACACGACCTACATAGTGGGGTTAAACTGCGGCGGCACGATGCACCCGGCGATGACTCGAGAGATGCTTGAGACCGTGTATAAACTTGACCCCGAAGAGATTGCAGGCGAGGAGATCGACAAAGGAAAGCTAATCTTCGAGACAAAGGACGGCGAAGAACACGCAATCAAGATCGACGAGCTCGAAGAAGAGGGATACGGACGACGCGAGTCCTGCCAGTACTGTGAAACCAATATTCCGGTGATGGCAGACCTTGCCTGTGGAAACTGGGGCGTCATCGGAGACCTTGCAGGAAAAGGGACGTTTGTTGAGATCAACACCGAGAAGGGAATTGAGATACTCCAGAACGCAATCGATGCCGGAGCTGTTGAGGTCACAGAGGCTG
>JAYEGI010000056.1:0-4870 GCA_034659035.1 Methanobacteriota archaeon | reverse complement strand
GTCTCGTCAACATATGCTTCTTCCGAGGCTAAAGTGTGTGGCATCAGTGTAAGTAAAAGGAAGGTTGTTAAGAACAACGCGCTATATTTCTTGATGTTCAAATTTTGAATCATTTTCATCCCCCCATTATTCTAATTCGAGCCAATTGGAAAATTTTGATGTTTTATTCTCAATGTCTTCCTTTTCAGCGTCTTTTGTCGATGTCCCCATGTAATCAGGAGAAAAAGTAGTGTAATTTACAGTTTCCTGTTTTAAAATTTTCTTATAAATTGGATCATATAGTAGTAATAATGCTGGTTCCTTCAGTTTTATACCATTGAATTCATGGTTGGCGGGATATGGCATTCTAAACAATACAAACCGTTTTTTTAAAATTGATTTAATGGCATCATTACTCATAACAAACAGTCTGAAATATACGTCCATCATAAATTCAGTATCATTTTTACCTATCACATTGTACCTCTCGTCGTAATCTACACTTTTATCCTGTAGGTGCATATGAATTAAAATTAATTTGTTCCCTTCTGTTGCAACCTTAACTGCGTGAGAAAAATTATCTTCCCATGGCAAATACAGTGTTGGGTCTTCCCCTATTGTAATAAAATTCAAGTCGTTTGAAAGCTTTTTAGTTTCGTTACTTTCCATAAACGCAAATGGTGTGAATCCCCAACCCAAAAAGAACGATACAGTAATCACAGTTAAAACGAACCCAATTTTCAATAGACCAGACGAATCCTTTTCTCTGCTCACTTTGAACACCTCTCAAAAATAAAAAACGTGCCTCGAAAGAGGCACTAAATTTAGTATAGTAAGGCACCTCTCTACCAGTGGACATTCACATATGTCGTCAGCTTTACGTTGGAATTGCTCCACACGTAAACTCCACTAGAGACGCTCTTCTGTTCATCGAACAATTTGTCGTCAAATGCCACGTCCTGGTCCCATACAAGTACATGGAGCGTGTCTGCACAGTACTTCAGATTTGTCCACGCATATGGGGGAACAGTAAAAGACTGCTCAGTGTTTTGAGGTACACTTATTACTCCAGTCTTTACATCGAAATCTCCACAGTCGGTGGTATATTCTGCATATAGTTCGCCTGTATTGTCTCCCGGACCGTCAGGATCGACATATAGTTTCACTTTCTGAGCTGTTATGTCAATCTTCTGGCACGACTTAATGCCAATGTCCCCGTCTTTAGTTTCCGCTACACTCATAGCTGGCAAAATTGCCGCTGCTATGAGCAGCGCAGCAAGCAACCCTGCGGCTGCTATTCCAAATCCTTTCGGTTTCGTTCTTCCTTTCATGTTGTCTTTACCTCCTTTGGTTTGTGTTCTATCTTCCCCGGAGGCACAACCATAAACATGATCATACCTTCGGGCGTTTCTCGGGGTTCGGTTTGCTCTTGCGAAAACATTCGAACCCCGCGTGGCATCCTTCTGATGCCACACATCTTACCACGAAACTCATATTATAAACCTTTTCTGTCACGATCGTCTACACATCAACACAAAACGTGTAGATGATCGTGACAGAAAACTTAAGAACTATTATTCAAATCGCTATCTGGTGATACTATGAAAACACTACATATAGTAGCCATATTGTTAGCAGCAATGCTCATACCGCTTGCTGCTGCAGAGGATGCAGAAACCACAGACGCATACATTGTGACTCCTGCATCCAATGATAGCAAACCACACATCGCACCTCTGACCTATGGCACCATTACGCAGGGAGAAACCGACTGGTATTCGCTGTACGTTCCCCCGGACAAGGATAACCTGTGGGTAGATCTTGATTGGGGTACTCCAAGCAATTCACTCAACTTGACGATCTATCCGCCAGATGGAACCGTGCTTGGTCCGTATCATGATGCAGACGATGGCAAAGATAATGGCAGAATCTTTCTGTGCATATCCAAAAACGACGGTCTGCCATCCGGAATCTGGTACTTCGAGGTGTACGGCGAACATGTACAGGGGATAGAGGACTACAGTTTTGTGGCTTATTATTGACCGCAAAACTGATATTCGATCGAGGATCATGTGGTTACAATGAAGAAGATAACCAATGCTTTCACAATCCTCTTACTTTTTTTATTAATCTTCTTACTGATTGGCATGGCATCTGCTGATGGCTATATCGTCGAGTCCGGGTATGACAAGCCGCTAAAAGGGGATGCGTATGATCCGGTTCCGATCGGTTTCTGGCAGTTGCCGCTCTGGATTATAATACTGCATATCGCTGCCATGCCGGTAGAAATACTTGCTTCCCTCAAAGCGTTGACGTATCTTGGTTGTAAACACATTTTTGGGCGTAACGTGCTGTATCAGGAGATTCGCTTGAGAATATATAACCATATCAAGGAAAATCCAGGTGTGCATTACAGCGCCATCGCAAACGAGACTGGCATAAACAGAGGAACGCTCAGATATCACCTCAAGATTCTGCAAATGTATGATAAGGTTCGTATGTTTCGCAGCACCGGATATACAAGATATTTTGAAAACGATATGAAATTCGATAAATATGACCAGAGAGTTTTACACCATCTCAAAAACGACACATCAAAAAAGATACTCGAAGAACTGGTTGAAAATCCGGATGTTTCACGAAAGGATATCTCTCTTGCTGTTGGGGTATCCGGTCCATCGGTTTCATGGTATATGAAACAATTGTGCGCAGATGATATCGTGAGTACAAGCAGAGAGGGGCGATATGTCCGGTATCGTCTCAACAGTGAGGCTGCAGAATCTCTGCATATACTTCACAGTGAACGCCAATGACAGATTATGACACATTCCATCACACCAAAACTTCCCACGATTTCGCACCACTCGCTCATACTGGAGTTTATTTCATATCCAGCTTAAAAAGCGCAGCAGTCGTCTCGAGGAAGTCGAGATTCTCCTCTGCCGCGGCATTGCGCAGCGTCTTTGTTGGTTCTGCCAGCACCTTGTTGGTGATGGCATGTGTGAGATCGTCGAGCACCCGGCGTTCAAAGTCCCCTAGCGTGTGCTTCGATGAGAGCCGGTTGGCGGCACGTTCTCGCTCGCGAATTCTCAAGTCCTGTACCTGATTGTACAGCGCTGATATGAGTGTATCTGCACGCTGACGCTTGTACTGCAATTGGAGTAACTCATACTCCCCTTCTATAATCTTTTCGACCCTTCCAACCTCTTGCATCCGTTTTTGCAGATTCCCATCACTGATCGCCTTGAGTCCGTCGATGTTGTAGAGTTTCACGTCAGGCAGGTCGGATACACCCTCTTCGATGTCCCGCGGGGTGGCGATATCGATCAAGAGCAGATCGCGATTGTGATTCTCGCGCTTCTTCATGATCTGCCGCAGCATCTCCGTGGTTATAACCGCATGAGGTGCCGATGTTGCGCTAATCACAACGTCTGAACCTGCGATGTACTCATCCTTCTCGTCGTACTTGACTGCAAATCCATCCAACGCCACTGCAAGTTCCTCTGCCCGCTCAAAGGTGCGGTTTGCGACATATATCGCGGAGACATTCTTGTGCGCAAGCGCATGTGCAACGAGCGTCCCCATCGTGCCTGCGCCGATGATTACAACGGTCTTCCCCTCAAGCGTGCCAAGCACATCCTCTGCGAGATCGACTGCCGCCGATCCGATGGAGACCGAGCCTTTGTTGATCCTCGTCTCTGACCGTACCCTCTTCCCGACATGGATCGCCTTCTCAAAAGCGGTATCCAGCACCTTTCCAGTGACGCCTGCCTGCCGGGCGATATGATACAGTTCCTTGATCTGCCCGAGTATCTGGTCCTCGCCAACGATCATCGATTCGAGCCCACATGCAACCCTCATCAGGTGTAACACCGACTCTTCGTGGTCGTTGAACTCGACTATCCTTTCAGGCACGCCCATCTTCTTTGCATAATCGAACAAGACCCTGCTGCCCTTCTTCGAGACCACATACACCTCGACACGGTTGCACGTCATCAGCACGGCACACTCGCGTACCAGTTCATGCGAGTGCATCCTGTGCAGCAGGTCCCCGACCGTGCCGTGCCACGCATGTTCAATATCATCGATGCTCGCTTTCGCATGCGTGATGATCATGCTGGATATCTCAGTCATTAGATCATTATTGTCTGTAATCTTTTATCAACCTATCAGCCGCCCATGCAAATCTATCTCACCGTTCTTGATGCGTGTGGACGAGATCGGCATCCCGTCATCCGCCAGAACAAAAGGTACCAGAACGATTTCGATTTCGGGCATCCCGCGCTTCATACGGAGTTCGTTGATCTTTTCCGCAACCGGATGCGTCTCAGGCGAGACCACGATATAATCGAAAGATTCTCTAAGCGCGGTGCCATACGGATCGTGTAGGGTTGTGATCTCTGGAGATATCCCGAACCGGTCGGCAACGTAGCGCGTTAGTTCGCGCTCCCTGACTCTGTAATCAGCTACTGGCTGGACGCGCCTTCTCGCAAGATCGTCCGATGCCAATCCGATGACGACCTCGCCACCCCTGCCGAGTTCGTATGCACGGTTGATGAGTGCTTCGTGACCGTCATGGAGCGGATCGAACGTTCCTCCGACTGCTACTCGTGGCATGGCTACCTTTTTGCAGACGCGGATAGATTTAAGTTTCGCTTCCGGCAGTCGTTGACATGGCTTGCGGCTGTGGTCGTGCTTCTGGCATTCCGGGGCTGGCTGGCGCTGAAGCGATGATTGGGGAAATAGAAAGCAGACAAAATAAGCAGGCTCTCTGGTATCTCCCGTGACAGTCAACCATCACTAAATCAATATATCACTATCTGCATACTAAATGGTCGCTCATCAATTGTCCGGACCATGCAAAAACTGAGTAGACTCACCACACACCAGG
>JAYEGI010000055.1:0-4889 GCA_034659035.1 Methanobacteriota archaeon | reverse complement strand
TGATCATCGAAGTTGGCATCGACGATGACGCAGTCAATAGCATCGAAGATCTCGAACGGGAGATTCTTGCCCAGGACATCTGCGGGCAGGCGGCAAGGAAGTATCTCTACAGTTTGCAGGATGATATGGCACAACAAGCGAAAGTGAGGAAGGGAAGCAAAAAAATACACATCAAAACACCCCATTTTGAATTTAACTTCCAGGCAAAGAGAGTGCTCGATTGAATGGGGAAAAAACGTTCATAGTGCCTTATTTTCACAACCGAGATAAAACTCTGCTCGATTCCATACACTACCCCCCATGGAAGTATCTCTGCACAATAGTCTCGTTTTCGGAGGCATCTTTTCTGATTAACATCTTACAGGGGATTAAAGTGAGTTCTTTTAAGTTAAATAAGATATTTTATGAAAGCGATATACCTCCTGTAAGAAATCCGATTTATTCGCAATACGACGGTCAAACGATCGATGTCATAATCATAGATGACACCAAGTCAAAGAGGAGGTCGGGCGGTCGTCCCAGCATCAAAGGCGCGTTGGGAATCGATTTGGAAACCGGAGAAGAGTTCCTGATATACCTGGGTGCGGTCAAGAGTTGGTCAGAGGTTTTATCCACTATCAGGAGGAATTACAACATTTCTGACGAAATGTACGCTATTTGCGACGGAGATGATAACTTACAACAACATTTAGAGGATTACGGATACAGAGTACAGCAGTGTACGAATCATTTTGTCAAAACATCGATGTACTACCTGTGGAAAGAGCAATATTCAAAAGAGGAGCGAATGAGTATCAAAAAGGAGATAAGCGGGATAATTTCTACGTTGAAGAACTCGGTGAAAAAGCACAGAATAGATCGTAATTTTGCAAGACTCGAATGGAAAATAGATACCACTCAAAAAAAGTTGCTGTCAATCGCTAATGAGCTGTTATCAAGGAATAAAGACAGTAATACTGCTAAATTCATTCTCAGGACTGCCCGCAAAGTAACACTCTTCGCAGAATCTACATCAAGGGGAATACAGATCCCTGACAACAATAATCACGTCGAAAACCTTATGAGAATCGTTGGGAAGAGAATAAAGAAGAATAGCCAGTCGTGGGTCGATAAAAATCTGGAAATTATGGTGAACACCATCTGGCAGATAATCTCGTAGGCGATGGTTCGAAACATGTACTGTTGGGCATCCCGGATCCCTGTCAGTGTTACTGGATTTTTCGGATAGATTTTTTGTGCCCCAAATTGATACTGGTCCCAATAGTTTACCTGCTTATCGCCTGCTCAACTCTTTGAAGATGCTTTCTTCCGAGCAATCCATGCTCAAAGACCCTGTAGGATGCTAATTTGACAAGATCGTTGAATACAAGCATGACAACGCACATCCCCAGACAAAGAGTGCAAGTTTCCATCACATCGCCACGTTTTATCTCCTATTTTCCTTCTCTTCCATCTCCAGAACCTTGAGTGTGATCTTCATCACCGAGTCAGGGTTAAGAGACATCGAATCAATCCCTTCGTTCACCAGAAACTCTGCAAACTCGGGATAATCGCTCGGCGCCTGCCCGCAAAGCCCGCTGTGCCGGTTGTTTCTCTTAGCGCCCTGAACCGCCATAGAGATCATCTTCATAACCCCCGAATCCTGCTCGTCAAAGTCATGAGCCAACAGTTCTGAATCACGGTCAACCCCGAGGACGAGCTGGGTCAGGTCATTGGAACCGATCGAGAAGCCATCAAATAATTTGCTGAATTCATCGATCAATATGACATTGTTTGGTATCTCGCACATCACATAGACCAAAAGTCCATTCTCTCCTCGTTTCAAGCCGTTTTTAGCCATCTCAGCCATAACTTTTTCGGCTTCATCGATCCGCCTGCAAAACGGGATCATGATCACGAGATTGGTCAGTCCCATCTCTTCCCGAACCCGTTTCATCGCCCTGCACTCAAGTGCAAAGCCTTCCCTGTACCGCTCGTCATAGTAACGGGATGCCCCGCGAAAGCCGATCATGGGATTGTCTTCCTCTGGTTCGAAGTACGCTCCTCCGATGAGGCTTGCATATTCATTCGTCTTGAAATCGCTCATCCGCACAATGACCGGTTTTGGATAGAACGCTGCCGCGATCGTACTCACGCCCTCTGACAGTTTCTCTACAAAGTAGTCCGCTTTGTCCTCATAACCGGATGTGAGTTCGTCGATCCGATTCCTCACCGTTTCATCGGTTATTCGTTCAGGATGGATGAGAGCCATGGGGTGAACTTTTATGTAACTGTTGATGATGAACTCCATGCGTGCAAGACCCACACCGTCATTTGGGATCATCGAGAGGGAGAACGCCTCTTCCGGATTTCCAAGATTCATCATAATCTTTGTTTCAGGTCGCTTCGCATCAGAAACGCTGATTTTTTCGACATGGAACTGGAGTATCCCTTCATACACCATGCCATCATCCCCTTCTGCGCAGCTCACTGTCAGTTCCTGACCGGTATGGATCTTCTCGGTAGCATCGATAGTTCCGACCACAGCAGGAATACCAAGTTCACGGCTGATGATGGCTGCATGGCAGGTTCTTCCGCCTCTGTTTGTTACGATGGCAGCAGCGGTCTTCATCACAGGCTCCCAGTCAGGTGTGGTCGTGTCAGCAACCAGTACCTCTCCCGGACTGAATGAGGATAGATGCGCCACATCCGGAATTACGCGGGCATTACCAGCCGCAATCTTTTCTCCCACGCTCTTGCCCTTCGAGAGTACATGACCTGTTTCTTTCAGGTGATATGTCTCGAGGACATCCATCGATCTCTGCGACTGTACTGTTTCGGGTCTTGCCTGGACAATGAACAGGTCCCCGCTTATTCCGTCTTTCGCCCACTCAATATCCATCGGTCGGTTTTTTCCTGCTTTCTCTGTGTAGTGATCTTCTATCGTTATGGCATAGCCTGCCAGTGTAAGTATATCACCGTCTGTGAGACAGAACCTTCTGCGATCCGCGTCCGGCACCTCGATGTTTCGTGTCAGAACCTTTGAGTCACCAGCGCCATAGATCATCTTGATCTTCTTATCTCCGAGAGCTTTTTTGATGATGGGCGTGTAACCTTTCCTGAATGTGGGTTTGAAGATATAGTACTCGTCAGGGTTGACAGCGCCCTGAACGATATTCTCACCCAGCCCATAAGAACCCGTGATAAATACCACATCGCGAAAACCGGTCTCGGTATCAAGAGTAAACATCACGCCGCTTGTTGCCAGATCAGAACGCACCATCTTCATAACCCCTATGGAGAGGGCTACCTTGAAGTGATCGAAGTCATTGTCTATGCGGTAGGATATCGCACGGTCGGTAAAGAGCGACGCAAAGCACTTGCTGCACGCCTCCTTCAGAGAATGGTATCCGCGGATGTTGAGATACGTCTCCTGCTGCCCTGCAAATGATGCTGTTGGCAGATCCTCTGCTGTGGCTGAACTCCTGACTGCGACATCCGTATCAGGACCGTACTCGTCACAGAGTCGATCATAAGCATCCCTTACATCATTCCAGAGATCGTCAGGAATGCCTGCACCAATGATCAAATCACGCGCCTTCTTTCCCCGTCTGCTAAGCTCGGTTACGTTCGTCTTGTCGAGACCTGCCATCGATTCCTTCAGTTCGTCAAGAATGCCTGCTGAGTTTACCACATACCAGTATGCCTCAGCAGTCACAGCGAAACCATCAGGAATTCTGACTCCCTGTAGAGTGAGATCCCGGTACATCTCTCCTAACGAAGCGTTCTTACCACCAACCAGCGGGACGTCCTCGATTCCGATCTCTTCAAACCAGTGGATATATCTCATACTCTGCACCTCATATACGAACGTTATATAGTCGCATTGGGACGAATGTAACTTCAACATATCGTATACCCCAAGGTATAAGAATTACAGGATATGAATGAAGAGATATGGTGAATGGAGATTCGATTGGTGGCATGTTAAACATCTTCTGGATATTTTTGATGTTTGCCATGTTGATACCACTCATCAAGAAGAAATTTCTGGATGCTGCGAGGCTGAAATTGATACGGACGATGGAAAAGAAAACAGGGTCAAGGATCATCACGATGATTCACCGGTAGGAGATGATGGCTATACTCGGTTTTCCTCTATTCAAATATATCGATATAGAGGATTCGGAGCAGGTCTTAAGAGCAATACGGATGACCCCGAAGGATATGCTCCTTGATTTCATTTTGCACACCCCGGGAGGGCTGGTTCTGGCAGCAGAGCAGATTGCTCTGGCATTGAAGAAGCATGAGGCACCGGTCAGAATACTCGTGCCGCATTATGCGATGTCAGGCGGCACGCTTCTGGCGCTCTCGGCAGACGAGATCATCATGGATGATAATGCCGTACTTGGACCAGTGGATCCTCAACTGGGACAGTATCCTGCTGCATCGATAGTTAAAGTCGTTGATGAGAAGAACAAGAACAGAATAAAGGATGAAACCCTGATTCTTGCCGATGTCTCGAGAAAGGCGTTGAAACAGGTGCATGAGTTCGTCTACGACCTGGTAAAGGAGTCTATGGGAGAACCAGGGGCAGAGGAGATGATACACTCACCACCGGACAGTGGACTCACGACTATCCGATAACGTTTGAACATGCCAGAGAACTGGGATTGCCTATAAAGAGCGGACTTCCTGAAGAGACATACACGCTGATGGACATGTACCCGCAGCCCGCAGGCAGGCGTCCGGGCGTTGAGTACATCCCGGTCCCTTATCGTGACGAGAAACTATCAGGTGGGAAAGGGAGTGTCTGGTAGTCAGGCAGCCATAGTAGGTGGCACAATTGGATAATCGGATCTTCGACGTTTTTGGAGATCGGGCGAACGTGATCCGTACTGACGGTTGTG
>JAYEGI010000054.1:0-4910 GCA_034659035.1 Methanobacteriota archaeon | reverse complement strand
GTAAGGACCAGTACATAATCACCCAGTACAAGGCGAAATTCACTGATGAGCCTGCTGATGCCACCGTCAGGGTCGTCTTCCAGGAGATTAATGGGACAATGAAGGTGTCCGGGTTGTGGCTCAATTCGCCAGAGTTGCGTAAACCTTAGGCGTGACACTATCGATCTAAAAATCCATTTACACCGCTAATCTGTGTCCATCTGCGTTAATCTATGGCTGATACAGTTTTAGCCACAGATTAACACTAATTTCACTGATTACACCCATCTAATCATATTCGTATTTGCCGGGTTAGCGTCATGTTTTCGACCAACCAGAACAAATTAAAAAGTCTCATACCCCCAGCCGCAAAAGATTTAACATCCCGATGCCAACTCTGCTCTTGAGGAACGAACATGACACAGTATAAAATTCCAGTGATCCCAGGCGACGGCATCGGTCCGGAGATCATCGCAGAGGGCAAGAAGGTTCTGGATGCGGCAGGAGAGGCGTACGGATTCGATATAGAGTGGATCGAGTATCCGCACGGCGCAGAGCATTACTTAAAGACCGGAGAACTGATTTCAGAGGATACGCTTAAAGAGCTTTCCGGATACGATGCGATCTATCTCGGATCGGTCGGTGATCCGCGTGTCCCTCCAGGGGTGCTTGAGCAGGGGATTTTACTTGCCGCACGGTTTTATTTCGACCAGTACATCAATTTAAGACCTGTCAAACTTCTGAGAGGAGTCGAAACTCCGCTGAAGGATAAAACATCGGAAGACATCGATTTTGTCGTGGTACGGGAGAACACCGAGGACCTGTACATCGGCGTAGGCGGGCGGGCTTGTGCCGGTAAGAGCCGCGGTACCGCTGAGGTTGTGCGCAACCTGTACAATGTGAAGTTCGGTCTGGACGTTGAGACCGATGCCGACGAGATCGCATATCAGATAGGGCTGATCAGCAAGCAGGGGGCAAAGCGGGTGATCCGTTACGCATTCGAACTTGCATCCACGCGGGAGAAGAAACTTGCGTCCGTTGACAAAGCAAACGTGATGACTGATATCTACGGGTTCTGGAGAGAGGTCTTCACATCGGTCGCAGGCGAATATCCTGGCATCGAGACCGATTTTAACTTCGTGGATGCGATCTGCATGTGGTTTGTGAAGAACCCTGAGTGGTTCGATGTGCTGGTAACGCCCAATATGTTCGGGGATATCATCACCGATCTCGGAGCGATGATCCAGGGTGGGCTCGGGCTTGCGCCGGGTGGAAACATCAATCCGGACGGCGTCTCCATGTTTGAGCCAATACACGGGAGTGCGCCAAAGCACCGCGGCGAAAACAAGGTCAATCCGATCGCAACGATCTGGGCTGGTGCGTTGCTAATCGAGCAACTCGGCGAGCGCGACGCTGCAAACACAATTGTTGGTGCGATCGAGGCGAACCTGCTTCGAGGGGCTGTAAAGACATACGATCTCGGAGGATCATCGAGAACCACCGATGTCGGGGACGATATTGCAAGAAGAGTAGCGCAGGCTCGGTGAGGCATTACAAGCCGCGATACTATCACTCACTCGAAAGACCGATGCAAGCTCACTCTGGACAGGAGATTCTCCGCACTCAACCGGCAGGGCCGAGGGTAGGAATATGAAGCGATATACGGACGGCGCTGGAGGGGGCATACATGCCAGAGCATGGTCTGAGGTCAGCTGAGCGAGAGCGACACCAGCGCGGAGAACAACTCTCTGAAGAACTTGCAGAGGCAAACAGACTTCAGGAGATGATAGTCAGCATCATGAGTCATGATCTCAGGAGCCCCCTCTCCGTGATTGTCGGATATAGCGGGCTTATCAGGAAGCAGTCGGACGATGGGACCATCAGAAGATTTATAGATAAGATAGAGAATGCCGCGATGCATGCCGACAAGATGATCGGGGATATAAAAACATATTCAAACGTAAAAATGGGAGTTTTCGAGAGTGATCTTGAGGAGATAGACCTGAATGTGATGTTGTCCGATATACTCAGGGGTTTGGAAGGGAAAATAGAAGAACGTGATATAACGATCGATATAAAGTACCAGGCTAACAAGAGATTTCCTGTACTCGGGACCGAACTCCTGAAGAATGCATTCCTGCACACCATCGACAACGCAATCAAGTACAGTCCCGAACACGAAACGGTCACCCTGACACTCGATGGTGAGGGGTTTGACTGGATATTCGGGGTTTCTGATCACGGGGAGGGCATACCCGATGATGAGAAAGAATCGGTATTCGAGCGTTTCATGCGAAAGGAGAAGCGCGGAATAAAAGGCAGCGGAATCGGGCTTGCGATCACGAAAAGTGTGGTTGATGCACACGGCGGGAATGTCCGGATCGAGGATAATCCTGGCGGCGGATGTATATTCTACATAACGGTGCCGAAGGCATGAATGCTAAAGTTCGTGGGATGCCTACCTTTTTAATATTCGCCCACATCTAACCGGACATCAGGAAACCATACACCAGGAAGCCGATATCGATGACCGAAGTTTCACTCGTACTCCCCGCATACAACGAAGCGGAGGGCTTGGAAGAGACTGTAAGGCAGACCGCAGAGACATTACGTGAAATAACCTCCACTTTTGAGATCATTATCGCAGAAGACGGCGCAACCGATGGAACAGACAAAATAGCAGAGAAACTCGCAGAAGAGCACACGTATGTAAAGCATCTGCACAGCGGTAAACGATTGGGACGCGGAAGCGCATTGAACCGGGCATTCAAGTCTGCATCCGGCGATATTCTCGTCTATATCGATGTTGACCTTGCAACCGATATGTTGCACCTCTCAGAACTGATCGGCAAGATACGCGACGGCTACGATCTCGCAACAGGGTCGCGCATGATGCCTGAGAGCGATGCTGTGCGGTCGGCAAAACGCGGGTTTGCGAGCAGTGGATTTAATTTTCTGGTGCGGACGCTTCTTAAATCAAAATTATACGATCACCAGTGCGGATTCAAGGCATTTCGGAGGGATCCTCTATTTGATCTGCTGGATCAGGTGAAGGATGAGCACTGGTTCTGGGATACCGAGATTCTGGTCCGGGCACAGCGATCCGGCTACCGGGTGGCAGAGTTCCCTGTGAGATGGAGACCGGGGAGCGCGACCAAGGTTGATCTGAAGCGGGATGTGGTCGGGATGGGTGGAGCGATTCTTCGACTGCGGCGGGAGCTTGGATATAATGAAGGTAACAAAGCGTAAGATCATCCTTACCTCGATCCTTGCGACCCTGATCTTGTTTTTGATCGCATCTATTATCGGATGGGCAAAAATTATGGCTACACTGCGCACTGCATCGCCTGCACTTATTGCGCTTTCCATACTGATATACCTGATCTCCTGGCCCCTGCGCGGCATCCGGTATCAGCAGATTCTTGCGCAGATCGGGGTGAAGGAGGATTTGAATTTTCTGGTGGGGTGCATAGCGGTGAGTCAGTCTGCAAACGTGTTTCTGCCGGCACGGCTCGGCGATGTGGCCCGCCCGTACCTCTTAAAAAAGATGAAGAATATTTCGCTGATCACCGGTTTCTCCTCGCTTGCAGTCGAGCGGATATTCGACGTTCTTGCGATCGCCATGATCGGTGGTGTTGCCGTGCTCGGGTTGCAGGGGTTGCTGCTCGACCCGCGGATCATGAATACTCTCACGATCGCAGGACTTGCCATAGTGGCAGTATTCGGGCTTCTGGTTCTGTTCCTGAAACTCCGTACAACGATTGGTGGCGTCATCGATCGTTTCATCCGGGAGATTGCGCTTGTGTCCACAAACCCACGCGCCTTTGCAATCGTCTTTGCAGGATCACTTCTGGTCTGGCTTGTCGATACCCTCACCTGTTTTGTGATACTAAATGCTTTTTCAGAGACTATATCATACTCCATGATCCCGATCGTATTTCTTGCAATCGCGGTCGGGAATCTCACAAAGATCTTTCCTATCACGCCCGGTTCGATAGGACCGTACGAGTTTATACTTACCAGTATATTCAGTCTCAGCGGAATCGATCCGGCTATCGGGCTTGTTGCTGCCGGGTTCGATCATCTTGTGAAGAACTCAGTGACACTAATACTTGGAAGCGCGTATCTCTCGCACTTTGGCATGAGCTGGTCGCAGCTTATAGATCAGACTGAGGGAATCCCCAAAAATTAATATATCAACCATAGTTTATTTCAGCCAATAGTATATATAAATCTGGTTAAAATCACGAATGGCACGAATTTTACGAATCACACGAGCGTGCCGAGTAAAATCCATACTCGCCAGTTGGTGAAAATCCAACCTGATGAATGGCTATTGTCGCGACAATTTAATTCGTAGACACCATAAAAAATCTCCACATCATGCTATATATCGCTGTCGTGCGACGATTGATGAGACTCATAACATTCTTAGACTTCTCAAGGGTGCGTTCTTACGAAGACTTTGCATATGGTGGGTGGTGCGAGTGATTGCGGTCGATGACCTTGGCGCATCGAGCGATGATATTGTGGGAATTCACCGTTGATAATGTTACTCTACACCACTAGTGTCATGTCAACCCTGTAATGTCGCAAAGAATATAACATATGTTCGTATCCTCTTCAAATTGATTGGTAATGTCCAAGAGTAGCGACATGCACCACCTATCCCCATAGTTGAAACTGCTGTTCATTCATACACCAAATTACCAAAACCAGAGTGCCAGCTACCACTAATCATATAGCAACTTGCTCATCTACCCACGCGCACCACACTATCATCAACCTGTATCATAGTCCCCCTTCCAAACCCCCTTCGTCCTAATCATTTCCGCAAGCGAAGGCATGCGAAAACGCTTGCTGACTCGATCATGGATATAATCATACGCACTCACACCCAACAACTTTTCCGTCTCTACAATCGTTAAAAA
>JAYEGI010000053.1:0-4956 GCA_034659035.1 Methanobacteriota archaeon | reverse complement strand
TCGGGTTGGGGGTTGGTAGCATCCAGTTCCACAACGGTACCGCGAACCTCGTAGATGCCTGGTTCTGAGTACTCAGCCATCGGATAGAACCGGATCGCAGAACTATCATCCGCAGTTACGAAGTACATGTCGCCCATGATCTGTTCCGTGGTGTCCATGTCGAGATCAATGGTGTCCTCATCGTTTCTTAGAGTGACTTCACCCCCACTTACAGTCATCACTTCCATTATGCCGTATGTATCACCGGTCTCGATCTCCATGACCTCGTCATCGATCAGGAAGACATACATGACCTGCACGGCGTTGGATTCGATTCCCCTGAAGACTGCATCCACGTAGCACGAGAAGACCGGAATATCTTCCTCGCCACCGATGTCTGAAGTGTAGGTGTATACACGATCCTGTTGCGTACCATTGGTCGACACTACTTCATTGTCGAGTTCCCTTCCATCTTTACAAAGCGAGAACCATACCTTACCTCCTTCGGGGTCGATCTGGTTTAGAACAAGAACAAATCCACCGCCGAGATACCATTCCTCACCGGTTAGCAGCGTCTTCCTATCATAACCCTCGAACTCTACCAGGAGTTTGCAGAGTTTATCGGCCTTGCCATTGATTGCCACATACTCCTCTGCCATCCATCCCTCGATCCAGTACCCAGTGTCGCCATTATCGTTATCACTCTCGACAGTCAGGTTTTTATTCTCGTGGAGTTCATATTCATGGAACACCGGATGGGTGGTGTATGTCAGATCACCTTCGTCAATCGTCCGGTCATCGGTGAAATCGTTTAACGCACCTGCCCTGATCATCAGATTCTCCATCTCCAGATCATCGTCCGTATCGTACCAGAAACCAGCGAAGTTGTATGCGTTCCATACCAGCCCCTCCTCCTGTGTGCCAGTAAGATTCACTACCTCGCCGCGGATCTCGACAGATCTGTCTATAGTGTGTGGTGTAGGGGTTGGTGGGGGGGTTGGTGTAAGAGTTGGTGTAGGAGTTGGTTCCGGATCAGGAGTCGGACATTTACGTCTGATGTATGGATAATACCTGTAATTATTCACCCCATCTCTGTCCCTGTCGTCGGCAACATGGATCCAGAGATCCTCTGCGATCCTGGTATCGGAATCCCTGTAGAGCTTGATGCGCCTGCTGTTCACGAGCCGGACCGATTCGGGCGTGACCGTCTCCGCGTTCATCATACCAGCGCCCGTCTCGATGACGTTGATGAGATTATCATCGATCAGCATCGCGTATTTGAGTTGTACGATGTCGGTCTCTGTGCCGCGAAAGATCGCGTCCACATACACGCTGAAGATCGGCACATCAGCCTCCAGCCCCACATCCTTCTGATACACGAAGGTGCTCGTTGTCGGAGCGTCCCATAGCACAACAGTATAAGCTCCGGGAAAGCCGCTGATGTCCATACGGTTGCCAAACTGATCCCCATGCGGATGGATAAATGATGATACCTCCACACCATCCTTTAGTAGCAATAGCCAGACCACATTTTCAATACAATCTATCCGCGTCACAACAAGAGAATACCCATTCCCAAGATCCCATTCATCCCCTGTCGCAAGTGTCTTCTTGCAGTCCTCATTCATCTCAAAGATGATTGGCGATATCACATACGGCTTACCATTGACCGCCATATATCGCTCGCCAAACCATCCGATCGCGAAGTATTCTCCGATCTCAGGGTTTGTGTAGCACGACTCTGCCCGGTATGCCGTATACGCGAGATCGCCATTCTCGATGGTATTTGGTATTGTAACGGTCGATGCGAGCGAGTCAGACATCAGGTTCCGGTCCACATCGTAGTAGAATCCTGCAAAGTTCTGTCCGTTCCAGATGAACGGCGCAATCTGGGTTGCAGCGTCCACGACTTCGCCGCGGATCTCGATTGTGTATGTTGGTGTTTCCACGGGTGGTGGTGGAGCTGCTGTTGGTGTCTCCTTTTGTTCCGGGGTTGGTTCCGGAACCGCTGTTACAGTCTCTACTGGCGTTTGCGTCTCAATCCATCCCGGCGAGTAGGTACCGTTACCGCCACCGCCGCCCCGGGTCTCGTTTATCTCCGCGCCTGCTGGTATGCTAAATACCATGACCGCGAGCGCGATCACTATGATTGTTCGTTTGTCCATATTTATACCTCCGTAGTGTATATCAAAGTCCACATTCACTATTTATCGTCATCTTATAAAGTCTTACCTCTGCAGGAGCCTGCCGCATCGACCTGACACCACAGACCATGACCGCCCCACGCATCAGAAACCATGATTAGTCATGAAGGCGATACATCTGGTATAATGACCTCATTTAAGGAATTCACGGATGCCTGCGAGACGATCGAGGAGATCGCAAGTTCGCTTGAGATGACGACTGTGGTATCAGCCCTTCTCCGGAGGATCAGTGAATCCGGCGATCCCGGCACCGAACTTGCAATCGTTTCCAGATTTATCATGGGCCGGGTATTTCCTGATTGGAGTGATGTCGAACTCGGTGTCGGTCCCTCGCTGCTGTACGACGCGATATCAAGGGCATCGGGTCTGCCAGTGAGGCGTATCAAGCAACTGGTGCGTGAGACTGGCGACGTTGGAGAGGCTGCAAAAGTCGCACTCGAGAAGGGGGATGAGGCATCGAAAACGCAGACAACGTTTCTCGATTTCACTGGCGCTGGCGGCACGGCTCCTGCAGCAGACCAGACCATCACCATCGTGGACGTCTTTGAGAGGATGAACTCGATCGCTCATGCATCAGGCAAGGGTTCGCAGCAGACAAAGGTAAAGCACCTGCAGTACCTATTCGGCACAACGTCCCCTGTTGAATCGAAGTATCTGGCACGCATCGTGCTTGAGGAACTCCGAATCGGTGTCGGAGAAGGGATCGTCAGGGATGCCATTGCTCAGACATTCGGGGAGGACGTGGACGCGGTTGAGCGGGCTTACATGCTGATAAACGATCTCGGCGAGGTTTGTGTGACCGCGCTTCACCATGATCTTGATGCGGTTGCGATCAGGATCGGCAGACCGATCAAACTGATGCTCGCGCAACTTGGCAGTTTCGACAATATCACCGCGATGTATGCTATCGAATGGAAGTTTGATGGCACGCGAGTGCAGATACACAAGGACCGCGACCACGTCCGGATATTTTCAAGAAGACTCGAAGACGTGACGAACTCGCTTCCGGATATCGTGAAACTGGTAAGATCCCGGATAACCGCGAATCAGGCGATTCTCGATGGCGAGGTGGTTGCTGTCGGGGGTGAGGGGAAGCCGCTTGCATTCCAGGAGATCCTGAGGCGGTTCCGGCGGAAGTACGATATAGTAGCGATGGTGCAGAAGATTCCGCTCTACCTGAATCTCTTCGATATCATGTACCTTGATGGCGTCTCGCTGATCGATGAGAATCTCCGTGCCCGAAGAGCGCGGCTCGTGGAGATCGTGGAGCCGCATGAGCAGTTCAGTGTGGCAGAGCAGGTGTTGACAGACGATCCTGCTATAGCGCACGCAGTCTACCAGGCTGCTCTCGATGCAGGGCACGAGGGCGTCATGTTGAAGAACCCGGATTCCCTGTACTCTCCAGGAAAACGCGGCAAAAACTGGCTTAAGGTGAAACCGATCATGGAAACCCTTGATCTCGTAGTTGTCGGAGCGGACTGGGGCGAAGGGAGGCGTGCGAACCTGATCGGCTCGTACTTGCTTGCATGTTACGACACTGATAGTGGAGAGTTCCTTGAGATCGGCAGGGTCGGCACAGGCATAACCGATGAGCAGTTGGCAGAACTGACCGAGATGTTTTCGCAGTATATTATCTCGGAGGATGGGGGGGCAATTGAGTTGCAACCTGCTGTTGTATTTGAGATCGCTTATGAGGAGATTCAGAAGAGCAAGCATTATGCGTCGGGATACGCGCTTCGGTTCCCGCGGCTAGTCCGGGTGCGGTTTGATAAGACGCCTGAAGATGCTGATACTGTTGAGCGGGTGGAGCGGCTCGCGGGAGGGTGAAGTGGAGGGTGATTTACCGCAAGTTTGGGTAGACTACGTGGGTTGTTTTTATAAAATCCCTGATAATATATTCTGCAAGCCTTTTATAGGATGTGTTCCATTGCTTTGTGCATGGAGCGCAAGGAACTCCGCCATGATCGACATACAGTTTCATTATTGACTGACCATATGGTCTTCTCGCCTAAATATCGCGGGAAGATTCTGGTCGAGAAGACGATCGCGCTTGCGCTGGATGGTATTATCCGTAAGACCTGCAAGGATCTCAACATCGAGATCATTGACATGGCAGTGAACGTGGATCATGTTCATTTGTTCATAAAATATCCTCCGAAGTATTCTGTGAGCTATATAGCCAAGAGAATAAAAGGTAAGAGTAGTAGAGAACTGCCAGAAGGCATTTCCACACCTCAGGGAATGGTGTAATAAAAGTCTCTGGGCACCATCCTGTTTCCATGGATCGGTCGGGCATGGATGGTAGGTTGTGGAGCGATACATACAGGATCAGGAGATTCCAAATGCGAAAACGCTATGTACAGGCCTTGGACTTAAGTCCGGGGTTTAGTGACTTAATATAGTTTCGAAACAAAGTTCAGTAACATTGTTTCGTAGTCCTTTAAGTGCTACTGAAATAATTATTGTTCGTGCCTTGCGGGGCAACAAAAGTCAAGTGGACGTAATTGGATGATTGCAACATGCAAGAGATAAGTACCAACAAACCGCCAAGGATGCCCCACAATTCATTATGGGGTGGAGTGGTTGGGGCTTAAAGGAGGTGAGAAAATATGGCAGAAGAAATTTCATTAGAGGAGTACAAAAAAGCGGCACAATCGAATTATCTAGTGATAGAATAGGGTACCCCCTCCCAAAAGCTTTTTAACTCTGGGAGGGAATATGTACATTGGTTATACAATGACAATTCTAAACTGCACACTATTAAACTTTACCC
>JAYEGI010000052.1:0-4973 GCA_034659035.1 Methanobacteriota archaeon | reverse complement strand
CCCACCACCATCCCAGCCACAGACTCCGATCATGACGGCGTTCCTGATGTCTGGGATGCGGACAACAGCACTCCATCGGATTACTGGGTAAACTCAGATGGCATCGGACGAAAGTGGGGCGACATGAACGGAGATGGTGAGCTCACCTCAGCAGATGCGCTTATGATCCTGCAGGCTGCGGTCGGAAAAATCGAACTGGACTAGTACTTGCGATTGCTGGCGGTGCTTATGCACCGTCGTTTTTTTCTCGCTAAATAAGTCTAAATACGCTAACCCAATATACAGAATCTGATGAATGCGTACATTCTCGATCTCGACGGCGTGATATTCCGCGGCAGCGAAGTGATAGCAGGTGCGCCGGATACCGTCAACCGGTTGCTGGATAGTGCGAGAGTCGTCTTCCTGACGAATAACTCGACACAGAGCAGGGGCGCAGTCTCTGCGAGATTGAACGCATCCGGCATCCGGTGCAGGGAGCGTGACGTGATCACTGCCGGATATGCTACTGCCGTATATTTAAGGATTCGGTACGGCGCACAGAAGATCTATCCGATCGGCGAGTCGGGCTTGATCCATGAACTGAAAGCAGAGGGGCACGAGATATATCCGGGCAGGGAGGGGGTTTGGGTTGAGGGTAGTGGGGATGGTAGTGGTGAGGATGGTGGTGAGGGAAGTGGCGAAGGCATGGGCGAAGATGCGGTTGCAGACTTTGTCGTCGTCGGTCTTGACAGGGATTTCACTTACGAAAAATTAAGAATCGGTCTTCAAAACATCCTTGCCGGGGCAGGACTCATCGCAACAAACACCGACCCCGTTCTTCCGGTAGAACATGGTTTCCTGCCGGGCGCAGGCGCTATCGTGCGTGCACTTGAGACGGCATCCGGGAGATCTGCGTTTGTGATAGGCAAACCGAACCCGCCGATGATGGATGCCGTAATCGACCATCTAAGGATTCCTGCACACGAATGCACGCTGGTCGGCGATCGCCTCGATACCGATATTCTCGCAGGCAACAGATATGGCATGAAAACAGTGCTCGTACTCTCAGGCGTTGATACTGAGGAGAGCGTCAAGCAGTCCCGGATCAAGCCTGATGCCGTGATCGGAAGCGTTGCCGAGATGCGGGAGCTTTAGCATATAGTATAAACACGGCACCAGGAAGCATTAGCATATATCACAGGGAATATGAACGAGTAAACATGACAAAAATAGCAATCATCGGAGGTGAGCAGAGTGGAAGAACGACTCTCGCATCCAAACTTGGCAAGAAAGGAAACGTATCAGACGTCACGATCTACGACTTTGCCAAGAGCGGAACCATACTCACGATAACCGATGCCACGGGATATCCAAAGTCCGTAAAACCGCTCCTGACCGCAATTGGGCTATCGGATATAGTACTTCTCGCGGTACCACCGGAAGGTCCTGATGCATTCACAGGCGAGTGCATCGTCCTGCTTGACCTGTTAAACTACAAGCACGGGATGATCGTGCTGACCAAGTCAGATACCTCATACCCTTACGCACTCGAGGAGCTTGCGCAGAAGATCAGAACGATCGGGGCTGGCACGGTCATCGAGGACTGGGGGTGCGCCATCATATCTGCCGAGACGTTTGAGGGGATGGAAGAACTAAAAGAGATGATATCTTCGGTTGGCGCGGTAGTGGATAGTGAGAATGCGGAGCTAAATGCGCTTTCGCCGCGCGTGGCGGTCGATCAGGTCTTTAACGTGACCGGAATCGGTTGCGTGATCCTGGGCGTGGTCAAGCAGGGCACGATACATGCGAAGGATAAGATGCTCATGATGCCGGCAGAGAAACCGGTTGAGATACGGTCGATCCAGTTGCACGATGTAGACGCAAATAACGCGGCGACTGGCGCGAGAGTGGGGCTTGCGCTTAAGCATGTACAACCGAAGGATGTGGAGCGCGGAGATATGATCTCGGAAGAAGGGAAAGAGGCTGTTTCCACTGGTGTTACGCTTAACACAACACTTTCAAAGTTCGCAAAACAGGTTGCGGTCGGGGATATGCTGCATCTCTTCGTAGGGCTTCAGTCGGCACCCGCACGTATCGAAGAGATCGTGATAAACGGGGCGGGTGTGGATTCTGCTCTGCCAGGTATCGAGTGCACTCTTATGCTCTCAGGTTCAAAGAAGATCGCTTATACCGAATCAGACCGATTCATTCTTGCCAATCTGGATGAAACACAGAGGTTTGTCGGATATGGTCACATCGTCCGATAACTTTACAACTCCAGCGGAAGAGGATACTAATACATGGGCTCGTAGGGTAGCGGATATCCTATTGGGCTTCGGACCCAATGACTCGTGTTCGAATCGCGGCGAGCCCGTTAACACAATATAGGTGAGTAGCATGAACGGTATTGATGAATTAACAAAACGAGTGATTGAAATGAAGGAAAATGGTATGCAGGTCGGGCAGATCGCCGACGAGCTTAACATCTCCAAGGAGACGGTTACATACCTCCGGACACATGCCAGCAAGAAGACGGAACTCCGCGCGCCGCAGGATATGTCGATGGACTGGCGCAGCATCGGAGAGAGTTCATACCGGTTGCGGTGCATCTCTGATGCGGTTGCGGATATGATCCTTGATAATGTCGACGCAGCAGCAGAGATCGATGTGGTGGTCGGTATCGCTGTAAGCGGCATCCCGCTGGCAAGCATCGTTGCAAACGAACTCGGCACCAAACTCGCAATATTTTATCCGAACAAGCAACTCTTCGGCACAGAAAATACGGATGCTGCAGGCATCTTCAGCCACAACTTCGCAGATGCGGAGAGTGCAACATGTGTGCTCGTTGATGACGTGATCACCACCGGCGGAACGCTTACAGAGACGATCAAGCAACTAACTGAGATGGGGGCAAAACCAATAGCGATTGCGGTGCTCGTCGACAAACTCGGGAAGAACACGATCGAAGGCGTTCCGGTCTTCTCGCTCCTGCGCACCCTCTGGGTGAGTTGAGGAGGTATATAAAGTCAAAACATTTTGGACTGCACACTATTTCGTGCAGACTGCAAACAGGTAGTAACCAAGACAATTAAACGGGAAGATCCAGCGCACCAAATTCTCGATCCTGCCGAAAACTCGCAGGTAGAGGGACGCATCCGTCTCGATGCGCTCTAAATGCGGGTACAGGAAGATCATCACACTACCAACGCGTGTCTTCTGAAACCCCGTATGCCTCATCTTCCTCATAAGTTCCTTTCTGGAGAAATAATACGTCCAGAGTCCGTCGATTACGAAGTCCCTATTTTTAAGGGCATGCCTGACCCAGTCACGGTTTCCAACAAGAGTATGCCTGAGCCACCAGTTGAGATTCCACCGGTTAACGATGGTGAATACGACCCGCCCTTCTTCCACAAGTACGCGGTGCATCTCGCGAAATGCCTGGTTATACTCCGGTATATGGCTATACGCGCAGAACATCGAGATAAGCATCGAGATGCACCCCTCCTTAAACGGGAGCGCATCCGCACTTGCGATGACAAACGGTATCGAAAGGCCTATGTCCTCTGCCTTCTTCTTTGCGACGCGGATCATCTCTGAAGAGATGTCGAGACCGATCACGTCAAAGCCCTGCCCTGCCAGATCAAGCGTCTGTTTCCCGGTCCCGCAGCCGACATCGAGGATGATGCCGTGCAGACCCTCCGTGTTATCAGACAGCACCGAATCTTCGACCGTCCGCATGTAGTCGAGTTGCGGATTTACGAGTCTCGTATCGTAGTCGGATGCGAGGTTGTCGTAGTATTTCGGGATGTTTATCTCTGGCATTGTGTGGGTGGTAGCTTCCGGATCACTTTGTTATCATCATCCTGCACCCATCTTTTGTAAACGTTGCGTCCAGGTTCAACCCTATGTTCGCTGCCACTTTCTTGTGATATCCGTCTATACAACCGCTGCAGTACTCCTCTCTGGATATCGGCATTCCTTCCTCCTTGAATTCCATGGCTGCCTTTAACGTAGCACACGTCTTTGTATCGAGAATGGCACTCCTGGAATCTCCTTCTACTTCGACGTCGCTGCCATGCAGGTTTTTACTCATGGTTGCGTAGTGAAGCGCGTATTTAAGCGGAGTGTCGATGCCCAGTGCGTTTAAATTCATGGCACAGCCCTCTGCTGCCATGGTCCCAAGTTCATCCTCTGCCTCTGGTCCCAGTTTTTGCCGGATGTAAGCTCCTGTGCCTACCAAAATTCCGACAAACATCTCTGAAGCTATTTTTTGGGTCTCTTCCTTACTTAGTTCAGGTATTTCTACTATACTGTTCACCTCCTTTCGTTCAGGTTTAATATCTGGTTATGGCATTTAAAATTATCCTCGGGCAGGGGATGCCAGGTTACGCCACCCCTGAACAAATTCGGGGCATCCGAGAGGGTCAGAGGTCGGGCAGCGGGGTAAGCATGGATGGTGGGTTTTGAAATGAGTTAATCATTTACCCGATTTTTTATAACACGCGTAGCAAACAGGTTTTGCTACACTACTACTATATTCAGTTCCACAAGCATGACAAAATTTCTCAGTATACTCAGGATTACTATATTTCTCCCAACTCTTGAAACATCTATAGCAAAGCGGTTTTTCGGGATTAAATTTTAAGTCAGTCCCACAGCGAATACAAAAGCCCATATCTTTCTTCTGGTGTTTTTTGTTGGTTTTTTTGGGAACTTTTTTGGATGCTGTGGGGAAATTTGTCCCGATTTTTTTCACTGAAAACTCGGGTTGCTGACTTGTTTTTAGGATTACCTTCACTTCGTTGAAAATATCATTGTATAGATCAGGCTCCTTTTCTTTCTCAACTTTAATACCCATTTCTCGATTATTTTGTTGGGAATACTGATACAAGTTCATGGAAGCGATGATTACTGTATTTTCATTTAAATAACACTTAGCGTGGAGATTTTCACAAGCAGAAATTTTAACGCTGGTTAATTCTTGCAAGAAATTC
>JAYEGI010000051.1:0-18455 GCA_034659035.1 Methanobacteriota archaeon | reverse complement strand
TCTTTGCAGCCTCAAGTCGGGTTGGCGTGTAATCCGTCGCCTGCATACTCCCTGAATCATCGATCACAAGCACGACGTTCACACCCTCCTTCGCCTGTTTGAGTGGTATGTGTGGGTCTGCAAGTCCGAGCATCAGAAGGACTATTGCAAGTAGCAGGATGTAAAACGGAAGATTCCAGCGTATCGAAGTTTTTTTATCGCTTGCTTCCTTTATGATGCTCAAGTTGCTGAATTTGAGTGAGGATGCCCTCTTCTTCTTTTGATGGACCGTATACAGATAATATATCATCGGGATTGTTAGCATCAGAAGCAATCTCGCTGGTTCTGAGAATCCAAAACCCATCTTACCTCATCCTCCGCTCTTTCATCCTGAAAAACCGCCTCAGTGGAATCTCAAAGGGTTGATCTGTCCTTATGTTGATCATATCTACCTTGCGCCGCCTCATACGTTCGGAGAGTGCCTCGTTTCTCTGGCGCACAATATCGGTATACCGCTCCCTAAACCCCTTGTCCGATGTATCAAGGAGAAACTGCTCGCCGGTCTCGCCATCCTCAAGCAGCACATACCCGATATCCGGAATATCGGACTCTCTGACATCGCTTACGTTTACCAGTATCACCTCGTGTCGGTTCTTTAGTATCCTCAAACTCTTCTCGAAATCCTCTGTTATGAAGTCGGATATGATAAAGATCGTACTCTTCCTCTTTGTGACATTGGATACGTATCTGATGCAGTTATTGAGATCGGTTGTCTTGTTCTCAGGCGTAAAGTAGATCATCTCTCGTAAGAGTTTGAAGAGATGGGATCTTCCTTTCCTCGGCGGTATAAACTCCTCAACCTCGCTTGTGCAGAGGAACATTCCAACCCTGTCGTTGTTCGTAAGCGCTGAAAAGATGAGCGATGCCGCGATCTCAATTCCAACGTCCCGCTTTCGCCTCTCAAAACCAAATTCGCTGCTCGCTGATATGTCGAGGACGATGTGGACCGTCAGATCGCGCTCCTCTATAAACTCCTTCACAAACGGCGCATTCATCCGTGCAGTCACGTTCCAGTCGATCGCACGGATATCATCGCCTGTTGCGTACTCCCTGATATCCGAGAACTCAATCCCTCTACCCTTGAATACCGAATGGTAGTATCCTGCCATGAGCCCCTCCACCATCTGCTTTGTTGCAATCTCAAGTCTTCTCACGCGTTTTATAGCGTCTCGTACCCGTTCCGGCATGATTGCCCATCTCCTTGTTCAGGGGGATTTGACCTGTTTGAGGATCTCTCCGATGATCTGACCCGCAGTCACTTCCTCTGCCTCAGCCTCGTAGCTAAGGAGTATCCGGTGGCGGAGAACATCAGCAGTAATAGCCTTAACATCCTCAGGGACCACATATCCGCGCCCATCCAGCATCGCATGGGCTTTCCCGGCCAATATAAGATATATCGATGCTCGCGGAGAGGCTCCATACTCGATCATATCACCCACATCGAGATTGTAATCGGATGGGTTTCTTGTCGCATCAACGATGTCGGTCACATAATCCTCGATCGTCTCATCCGTATATATCTCCTGGTTGAACTGCTGGATCTCTCTGATCCGGTCTTCTGAGATCATCTTCCCGACATCGATATGCTCCCCTCGTGTCATTCTTCTTATGATAATCTTCTCCTCGGCTTTCGATGGGTAGTCGATCAGGAGTTTGAACATGAACCGGTCAACCTGCGCCTCTGGAAGCCGGTACGTCCCCTCGGTCTCGATCGGGTTCTGGGTCGCAAGCACCAAAAACGGAGCATCCAGGCGGTACGTATCGCCGCTTATTGTCACCTGCCGCTCCTGCATCGCCTCAAGGAGCGCGGACTGCACCTTCGGAGGAGCGCGGTTGATCTCATCAGCAAGAATGAAGTTGTGGAATACCGGACCTTTCTGTGTCGTAAACGACGTGGTTTTCGGCTCATAAATCTTTGTACCGACGATATCTGCTGGAAGAAGGTCGGGAGTGAACTGAATCCGGCAGAATTTAGTGTTAAGCGCGTCAGATAGCGTCTTTACCATGAGCGTCTTTGCAAGCCCGGGAACGCCCTCCAGGAGGACGTGCCCATCAGCGACCAAGGAGATCATCAAGCGATCCAGTACATCGGTTTGCCCGACAATTACCCTCTTAACTTCGTCCAAAACCTTATTTATATCTCTGCAATACTCTTGTGCTCTTGTATTAAGCTCTTGAATCTCTTTATCCGTTTCAATCACCTGGTATTAAACGTATTACAATCCACATCGATATTATTAGGTAATTAATACCTTAAACCTTTGGGTGAGGTCAGTGTCTCTGAAAGATCATATTTAACGGGTCCAGTCCGGACCGTCTGGCATAACTATGGTCTTTGGCAGCTCGCGTTGCGGTGACCGAAACCTCCGAGACTTTTTGATGTTTTCGAGGTTGTCCTAACCGGAGCCTCTGGGCGCGTATGAGATGAAGCGTATCCCGATTAAACACCCGCCCCACCCATCTCAATTGCCCTGATCACATTCTGTGCCACCTTCGGTCCGACGATCTTCCCAATCCTCGAATCACCTGCCGCAAGAAGCGATTCCGGCGTAGCGTAGCCAGCATCGTACAACCGACGTGCCCGTGCCCTGCCGACACCGCGGATTGCGACAAGCGAAAGGAGTTCCGGTTTCACCCCGTACTTCAGGCACTTGGTGAGATCGCCTGCTCTCTTCGTGTGCGGCGTCCCGATGTGTCCTGACAGCCGTGCAGTCGCATACATGATCCACTGCGCAGTGTCTGAGGTGCCGCGGACATCCCCGCCGCCGATCCCAAATTTTGTCTCGATCGCTTTATCCTGCACTTCAGACGTCCAGTCAAGAAGAACGGCGGCGGTCTTCACTTCGGAAAGGAACCACTCATACCCGGTATCAAACACATCCGGAGCGTATGTAAACTCCTCCGGTATCCCTGATACGAGATTGCGAATCCAGCCGTAATCGTTCTTGCGAAGATAGAGTTTGCGGATATCAGGCGTCCTGCAGATCAGGTGGAGTAGCGTGAGATCGGTTGCATAATCGCGCGATCTAAGCCCGTCGATGATGATCGATGCCCCGAGCGGATCGAGATAGAGCCTGGAGACCAGCCGTCCGAGCGGTGTTGGATCAAGCGACTCCCCTGCTGCTGTTATCATCTCGTTTTCGGAGAGGAAGTCGAGAACGTTCTCGACAATATCACGTAGATACGAGGTCTCCTGCTGCGCTGCAAAGAATGTCAGTTCCAGAAAATCCATAAGCTCTTTCTGCGTCGTTGCAAACATTCCTGCGATGGCGGAGAGGATGTGGCTGCGGAGCGCACTCTCTGTGCCGAGTTTCGAGTGGATCGGTTCCGGGTCGGATTCGATATAATTTTCAAGGAGGTTCTCCATCTCCTGATACGATTTTGCGATCAGTACACATTCGCCTGATGGATCGAGGTGCGGGCGACCTGCCCTTCCTGCCATCTGCTTGTACTCGAGGACCGGTATGGGCTGCATCCCGTAATTCGGGTCGTATCTGCGGTAACTCTTGATGATCACCCGCCTTGCCGGGAGATTCAGCCCGAATGCAAGCGTTGGAGTACATGCGATCACCTTGATCCGGTTGCTGCGAAATCCATCCTCAACAATCCTCCTATGCTCCGAAATGAGCCCTGCATGGTGAAACGCAACTCCATGTTCGATGCAGTCTGCAAGTTTCTGTGCGGCATCGGTCTCGCTCTCCCTGACCGTATTCGCAAGATCGATCAGATCAGGGTCATGGCCAGGGCCTTGATCATCGGGTGGTTTCAGTGCCCTGCTCACGCGCAGTGCCGTGCTCACAGCGTTTCTGCGGCTGCTGTCGAATATAAGGCACTGCCCACCATCCTGCAGTGTATCGTTGACGAGCGCAATAACCGGACCGGCCCTGGCTACCGAGAGGTCTGCTCCATTCCTCCCGAGAAAATGGATCGTCTCGTCGAGGAGTACACCCTCCTTCAGATCGACAGGTCTCCACTCCGAGCGCACGCATCCGGCATTGAGCCAGTCAGCAATCTCGTTTGCGTTGCCAACCGTTGCCGAGAGCGCTATGATGTGGAGACGCGGGATGATCCTGCGCAGTTTCGCAATCGTGACCTCGAGCGTCGGACCCCGATCCGGCGAATCAAGGAGATGGATCTCATCGACGACCAGTGTGGTCAGGTCATGGATCCAGTGCGTCTCGTTTCTGAGGAGCGAGTCTGCCTTCTCTGACGTCGCAACGATGATGTCGTTATCCCCGAGGTACTCCTCCTTTGAATCGAAGTCGCCAGAGGAGATACCGACCTTGATCCCGATCTCCCGAAACTTTGAGAACTGGTCGTACTTCTCGGATGCAAGCGCACGCAGCGGCACGATATATAGTGCCTTTCCGCCGGATCTGATCGCGGATAGCATGGCAAGCTCGGAAAGCAAAGTCTTTCCTGACGCGGTCGGTATGGCTGCAAGGATGTTAGTTCCATCAAGCAGCCCCTTAGCTACCGCATCTACCTGCGGTGGGTACAGTTCGATAATGCCCGCCTCTGCTCTGGCGTAGTACTCGATGATATCTGCCGGGAGCGGGAGGTCCGATATCTTCATGTGGGTCTGTTGGCGCGGATGGGATATAGATATTGGCGGAATATCTTTCGTCGCCCCATGAAACGGTAGTATCCTCGAACTTCATGACCTATCTTTGAACATCAAAAAATTCCCCCTACGTACATCGATGACCTGCAGCGAGGGGGTTTGTTAACTTTCGTGTATAATGCTTGACAATATAATGTCAGCAGTTTTCACATCCAGTGCAAGGGGGATGTTCTTGAAGTTGCATACCCGCATCAATGCATAAGCATCCTGACAATGCGGGAAATACCGTATGGGATTTAGCAAAAATATCGCAACGTCGATCTCGCCTTCCAATACCATATTTGCTATGTTTATATCCCCCCCCTCTTGCCCGGAACTGACTGCTTTGTCTACTGTAAGCTCCGTCTTTTCATTAAGATATTCGGCGGTTCCTCTTGTAGATATGATATAATTCTCCGAAAGAAAGGTTTTGTGATCGTTGACAAGTTTCTGAAGATTATCCTTCATACCTTCCTGTACCACTAATGCAATGTGAACTTTCATAACCTACTCACCAACATATACCTTGTCGCATTTAGTACTTAAATCTTGCCCATGCAGCGGCTGTGCATAGCCCCGAAACCTTTGACTTTATATACACCCACCCGTTTTACACACGCCCCTCCTGATCAACAATGGCTGATAGAAATACGTGCATCCACTCATTGAGATTTCAGTGAGATTAAAGATAAAGTAGTATTACAGTATCATTCAAAAACAGATTTAATAAATCTGCAGGATGGTTTGTAATATGGACATAAATGGAATACCAGATACACTCAAGTCGATCATTAAGAATACGGCAGAGAAATTGGGTGGTGCTGCAAAAATAGAATATATTGCTAATATTACCATTGAATTGCTGGATGGAAGCGCTTGTAAAGCAGAAAGTGAAGTTGGTTGGAGCAGAGACATGGTTAAGAAGGGTAGGGGGGAGTTAACTACTGGTACCAGGTGTGTGGATAATTATTCCGCCCGTGGAAACAAGAAGACAGAGGAAAAGATGCCCGAACTCATGACAGATATACGATCGATAATATATCCGAAGAGTCGGACTGACCCCAATTTCCAGGCATCTTTTGCATGTACAAGGATAACGGCGAAAGCAGTTCGACAGGCACTGATTGATGAAAAAGGCTACACGTATGATGAATTACCCTGTGAAAATACGATACGAATATCCGCTATCGTTTGGGCTATACTGAAGAGGATCCAAAAGACGGGGGCGATTAAGAAGATTCCTTAGACTGATGCAATTTTTGAGAATGTTGATGAAGCAAATCGTCAGGCAGACGAGGATACGGAGACTTTGAGAAAGTCCATCTTATCGATAAAGTTTATCAGAACGGAGTGAAATTGACAAAAGAATCGATGAAAACCTGCGAAGAGCGGGTCAAAAGATTGGAAAATTGTAACTACTCAGGTATGTTGATTGGTCTCCCGATTGCGATCCTGTATCATCTGGCAAGAAAAACAACCGCGGAGGGCGCAGAGGAACGCGGAGCACTTAACCGTTTATTTTCCCTCTGCGCCCCTCTGCGCACTCTGCGGTTAAATTCCCTGTTGGTTGCAGTATGCTCCAGGTCTTGGAGAGTTCCTGCATAGTGAAGTCCCCTGAATAGTGGTTTTGGGTACCTGAGTAGTTACATTTAATTACCAAATTTCTCTCTTCTCCCGGCTTATCCAATTCACCTGATAGTTTAATATCCGAATTAATATTCAGTTTGTTGAAGAACACGCTCCACGTGTTTTCATCAACTACGCCAAACTCTCTGAGTGTATTTATTTTTAGAGGTAACTGTGTGTTAGTTGGTCCCATAAGTAGGAATAAGCACTCCAAAAGGACTGTTTTACCACAATTATTTTCTCCTACAACTAAATTAACCTGTCGAAAATCCTCTGTCTCTAAGTGTTTTATCCCTCTGAAACCGTCGATTGTGAGCCTTTTATACATTTTTCGTATCTTTGGTGCCGGTTTTTATGACTGGTTTGGACATGTAAACACATAATCATTTCGGACACAGTTTTCCGTATAGCACGCCCCGCTATGTGGCGGTCGGCGTGAAAGGTCAAAAGGATTTTTAACGCATGAATGCGATTGTTATATCGTGCATAAATTGGGGCAGCGAGATAATGACCGCACGATGCAGCACGTCATCAGGATACAGGATTTTTCGCGCGATGAGATCGACTGCGTCCTCGACCGTGCCGCAGAACTCGAATCTGTTGCGCACACCGGATCATCGGATGCGCTATCCGGCAGGATACTTGCGACGCTCTTCTACGAGCCGAGCACCAGGACCCGGCTCTCATTTGACGTCGCTATGAAACGCCTCGGCGGCGATGTCATCGATCTCGGAGCATTTGAGACATCATCTGCCGTTAAGGGCGAGAATCTCGCGGATACGATCTCGGTCATCAGCGGATATGCCGATGCGATCGTGCTCCGCCATCCAAAGGAGGGTGCAGCCCGGATGGCGTCTGAATTCTCTTCAGTTCCAGTCATCAATGCCGGCGATGGCGCAGGGCAGCATCCGACACAGACGCTTCTGGATTTGTATACGATAAGAAAGGAGAACAAACTTAATAAAGCAAAAATTGCGTTTGTTGGGGATCTCAAGTATGGTAGAACAGTCCATTCGCTTGCTCATGCGCTCTCGCTCTATGGCGCTGATATTTATCTTGTATCGCCGGATCAATTGAAGATGTCAGAGTTGATGAAGGACGCTCTGATCGAAAGCGGTACTGATATCGTGGAGACCACTGAGATCGATGATGTCATCGATGTGGTGGACGTATTGTATATGACAAGAATTCAGAAAGAGCGGTTTCCAGACCCGAATGAATACCAGACGGTCGTAGGTAGCTATAGAATAACAAAAGAAACATTGAAAGATGTGAAAGATAATTTAATTATCATGCATCCGCTTCCAAGGGTAAATGAGATCGACCCGGAGGTCGACGCAAGCAGACACGCCATGTACTTCAGGCAGTCGTTCTACGGCGTTCCTGTGCGCATGGCGATCCTTTCGATGGTGATGGGATGAAACCGAAACCTGATGAACATAGCGACCGGGAACTGCGGGTCAAGAGGATCACGAACGGTACCGTGATCGACCACATCACTGCAGGACAGGCGCTTAATGTGCTGCGAATCCTCGGAATCACGGATCGGCCCGAGGAGGTTGTGAGTGTCGTCATGAACGTCTCTGACCAGAAGAAAGACATCGTCAAGATCGAAGGCAGGGAACTAAAGCCGGAGGAAGTGGATAAGATTGCGCTTATCTCCCCTGATGCAACGATTAACATCATACGCGATTACGAGGTCGTGGGAAAGCACGAAGTAATCCTTCCATCGCAGATCGAGGGCGTGGTCAGGTGCATAAACCCAAACTGCATAACAAACACGGACGAGCCTGTGAAGCCAAGATTCGTGATACGTCGCGGCGAGAGGGTCGAACTGCACTGCGTATACTGTGGAAGGGTGATCGCGGATCGGATTGAAGATTTCCTTATTTGATGAATGAAAGATTAATATACCAACTAACACCATCTAATCTCAAAAGGGTGATTTAATGTTTATAGAAGTACTATGCGTTGCACTTGTGTTATTGATTGCGGCATCCGCACTACCGGGCAGGTACCGGCGGTACCGTTTTCTTATAGGGGCAGCAGGCTGGTTCTTCTTTGCGGTACACTGGGCGCTCCAGACGATCCACTACATCGAGATTAACGATTACGTCAATGTCTTGCTGGTGCTTGCAGTATCGATCTTCTGCCTGATCATAGCACACGCAATGCTTCGGAACTACATGCATTACGAGGATGTGGAGAGCACGCTTCTGACAATAACAACAGCAGCAGCGCTCGGAGGTCTATTCTATTATCCGTTTGCCAAGATAGAGCTTCTCAACACATTTCTGATATCATCCTCTGCAAATCAGGTAGTTTACATCCTGCATCTGTTCAATATACCTGCAGAACTGATAAGCTGGAATCAGATCGAACTGAACGGGCATCATGTAAGGATTATTCTTGCATGTACTGCTATCGAGAGCATCGCAATCTTTATTGGGCTGATCTTCTGCGTGCGTGCATCCACAAAAAGAACCTTGATCGCATTCGCAGCTTCGGTTCCTGTGATTTACCTGCTGAATCTGATCAGGAATGTCTTTGTCGTCGTTGCTACCGGATATGACTGGTTTGGCGAACACACTTTTCAGATTGCGGGCCGTATATGGGTTCTGGATAGTTTTGATATTGCGCATAATTATATCGCGAAGCTCGGTTCCGGGATCGCACTCTTTGTGATCGCTTATGTCGTGATGCAGTCGCTTCCCGAACTTCTGGATGTGATCGACCGGATGGTCAGACTCCTGCGTGCGTACGTAAAGGGCGAGGAGGACATATGAGGATATGGGTTGCGAAAGGTTCTATCTGGTGGATCCTCACTGTATGGACTTGCGCACTGATATCATCAGTGGCTGCCATCTATGACCACAGATTTCGCATCGTCGCATACTTTTTTATTTCACTAACGATATTATTCCTTGCCTTTTTCCGGGACCCAACCCGTACACCGGATCCGGATGACGTCTCTGGCAGACCTGTGATGCTATCGCCCGCCGATGGCAGGGTCATGGCAGCCGAGAATAGCGAGGTGCATATCTTCATGAATTTCAATAATGTGCATGTTAACAGGACACCTATCTCCGGGCAGATCAAGTCCATCAAGTATATAAAAGGAAGCCGCATCCCGGCTTTTATGAAAGGCTCGATTAGAAACGAGCGCAATTTGGTTGTTATCGAAAATGATGATGTCGAATGCACAGTCACGCAAATTGCAGGCACTGTAACACGCAGAATCGTGCCGTACATCAAGGAAGGGGATTTTGTGAAGCGGGGCGATCGTATCGGCATGATACGGTTTGGTTCGAGGGTGGATGTGACCATCCCTTCAGGATTTGAACCGATCATACAGCAGGGAGACAAAGTATATGCAGGCAAAACCGTAATCGCGATTCGAAGATCCGGAACACGGAAAACATCAGGAATTAGACGATGAATAGTAGTGGTAGTAGTAGCAGCGAACACGAAGCCGGAATCATCCGGTTGATCCGACTGCCAGATCTGGTCACGATCTTAAACATATTGTTTGGATTCACAGCCATTCTCTTTGTGTTAAACGGTGACGTATATGGCGCAATCATCCTTATCCTTGCCGCTGCACTTGCAGATGGCGTGGACGGTGCGGTTGCAAGACGCTTCGAGTCTGGCGTATTCGGCGAGCACCTCGACTCGTTTGCAGACATCATCTCCTTTGGTGTGGCTCCTGCTGTCATCTATTATGCGATTGCCAGCGATTACAATCACGCCATCGTATGTGCAGTCTCTGCCGCATACTTAATCTGTGGGACGCTTCGGCTTGTCAGATTCGGTATAATCGACCTCCCTGTATTTCGCGGTCTTCCGATAACTGCTGCAGGCACATTCGCTGTGCTCTTGCTATATACGGTCGATTCGCAGTATCTGGCAATCACGGCGACCTGCATCTTTGTCATGCTATCGGTGCTGATGATCAGCAGCGTACAGTATCCAAAGGTCAGGTCAATGGGGGTTCTGATGCTGCTCGCTCTGGTATTTATATTCACAATCTCGGCACATTACGCTGGATTTTGTGGGTCGTGTAACTGGTTTGCATGGGTTCTATTCGTTCTGGTCGGGATTTATATGATGTGCCCGTTCATAGGGTGCAGCCGCTTGTTTGAATAGGGATTCCGTACAAACTCTTTCAAATGCGACTCATCAAGAGTATTTGGAGGTATTTGGGTTCTGGGAACTCCGGATTGCCTTATATAAGCACAACTGCCATAATGGAGTACTATCGATCTAAAAAGTTGTTTACACCGATAATACGTGTATATATTTATTAGTCTGTATCTGATACTATTTTAGCCACATATTGACACTTATTTCACTGATTACACCCATCCAATCATATTTGTATTTGCCGGGTTGGCGTCATGTTTTCAACCGACCGGAACAAATTAAAAAGTCTCGCTGCCTCGACCGATACATTAAAGTATAACCCTGCCAGTGTAATATAACTCATTCGTAGCAGACCGAAGAGTCGATACGACTACGATGGTGGATTCATGAACGAACAAACAATAAACGCTGTTAACACTGTACTGGAGGATTCTCCGTCCAGGAACTTCACGGAAAGTATGGATCTGGCGATTAATTTGAAGAATCTTGATTTGAGCCAGCCGCGGTTCCGTGTAAATGAGGAGATCATACTCCCACACGGGCTTGGCAGACCGATCGCGGTTGCAGTCTTTGCACGCGGCGAGACTGCACTACTGGCGAAGGAGGCGGGCGCGGACCTTATCATTGATCCTGAAACGATCGAGGAGTATGGTGCTGATAAGAACAAGGCAAGGGACCTTGCTGAAAGCTACGACTTCTTCATTGCAGATGTCGCATACATGCCAGCCATCGGTAAGATTCTCGGTAAGATTCTTGGTCCGAGAGGCAAGATGCCTGAGCCGCTGACACCTGATAAGGATGTCGCCCAGATCATCCACAAAACCAGAAGCAGCATAAAAATCAGGTCAAAGGATCGAATGACGTTTCATGCCCCTATCGGACGGCGGGATATGCCGGCAGAGGAGGTCGCAGAGAACGTCGAAGCCGTGGCCGTTAGACTCGAACAGGTGCTGGACAAGGGTGTGCAGAACATCAAATCCATCTATGTGACCACAACGATGGGCAAATCAGCGAGGGTGAGGTGATTGTGATGGATACGGATGCAGCGACAGAACACCGCACAACACACGTTCCGCAGTGGAAGGTCGACGAGATCGAGAGCATCAAGCAGTTGGTCAGCGACTACTCGGTTGTTGGGGTTGCCGGAATTCGCGACATACCGGCAAAGCAACTGCAAGAGATGCGCCGCAGCATGAAGGATGTTGTGAAGATACGTATTTATAGAAATAACCTCATACACCGAGCTCTTGATGAATCCGGAGACGATCTAAGTCCGATAGGATCGTCTGTTGGAGATCAGACCGCGCTCGTTTTCACGGATTTAAACCCTTTCAAACTCTTCCAATTGCTTAAGTCCAGTAAAACAGAGGCTCCGATCAGGGCAGGTGCTATTGCACCAGCAGACATCACGGTCGTTGAGGGTCCAACCTCCTTCGCACCGGGACCGATCGTGGGTGACCTGCAGAATGCCGGAATACCAGCCAGAATTGCTAAAGGGAAAGTCGTGATCCGTGAGACCAAGGTTGTTGCACACGCCGGTGAGGCAGTATCGCGTGCGCTCTCTGAGATGCTCACACGGCTCGAGATATACCCGATGACCGTCGGGTTCGATCTCCGCTCGGTCTATGACAACGGCACGATTCTGGAGGCAGATGCACTGGATATCGATGAGGCGAAGTACGCAACCGATATCGCGACAGCGACAACAAGTGCATTCAATCTCGCAGTCGCAATCGCATACCCAACCCCGGTAACGGTTCCGACACTACTTGCAAAGGCAGCTTCTGATGCGAGAAACCTTGCCATAAACTCTGCTATACCTATGCCTGCGATAATCGATCTGCTGCTATCAAAAGCGCAGTCGAGTGCGATGGCGCTTGCAGGAAGCATAACAGATCCGGATGCGCTCGGAGAGTCGCTTCAAGGGCTGCTCATGGTAGGGGCAGAGGCGGCGGCAGGAGCTGGAGAAGGGACGGAAGAGGCAGTCTCTGCAACAGAGGCGGAGACTGAAGAGGAAGCAGTAGAGGAAAACGTGGAAGAAGAGGGAGAAGCGAAAGAAGAGGAAGCGGCAGAAGGGCTCGGTCTTCTTTTCGGATAAGATAATACTAAACAAGAGGTGTAATAAATATGGAATATATATATGCAGCATTAATGTTGAACAGCGCTGGAAAAGAGATAACTGAGGATGGAATCACCAGCATACTCGGTGCAGCAGGCATCGACGTGGACGCTTCTAGAGCAAAGGCACTTGTCGCAGCACTCGAGAATGTAGATATCGAGAGCGCAATCTCGCAGGCAGCGGTGGCGCCGGTTGCAGTAGCAGCAGGTGGAGCGGCTCCAGCAGCATCATCGGCACCGGCTGCCGAAGCAGCACCGGTTGTCGAAGAGGCGGCAGAAGAAGAGAAGAAGGAAGAAGAAGAAGAGTCTGGCATGGCTGGACTTGGTGCACTGTTCGGATAGTCATGTACGATCTGTTGCAGCGGCTATCAGACGCTCACGGAATCTCCGGCTACGAGGGTGACGTTCGTGCGATTGTCCGCCAGGAATTATCCTCTTACGGAGATGTTCGGGTGGACGTGCCCGGAAACCTGATCGTTACGAAGAAGGGCACCTCCCCGAGCATCATGCTTGCTGCACATATCGATGAGATCGGGCTTGCTGTCAAGCATATCGATGAAAATGGATTCTTGAAGTTCGTGAAGGTCGGCGGGTGGTTTGATCAGACTCTACTAAACCAGCGAGTTATCGTTCACTCAAAAGATCCGTGTTTCGGTGTGATCGGATCAAAGCCCCCGCATGTCATGAAGGAAGACGAGAGGAAGAAGCCGGTGGAATCCAAAGACATGTTCATCGATGTCGGCGCATCATCGGCAGACGAGGTCGCTAGCATGGGTATTGAGGTCGGAACTTCGGTCTCGATCGACCAGAACCTTGTGAGACTTGCAAACGACTACGTTACCGGAAAGGCACTTGATAACCGCGCTGGTGCGGCACTGCTTATTGAGGTGATGAAACGTATCGGAGATGTTAAACCGACCGTACATGCAGTCTTCACGGTTCAGGAAGAGGTGGGCTTAAAAGGCGCAAGAACGGCTGCATTCGGACTCGATCCGGATGTTGCGATCGCAATAGATACTTGTATAGCAGGCGATCATCCCGGCATCACCAAAGACGAGTCCGCGATGGAGGTTGGCAAGGGTGCGGCAATCACGGTGATGGATGCCGGCGGAAGGGGCGTGATCACGCATCCGAATGTGCTTGCATGGCTGCGAGAGACAGCAAAGAAGAACAAGATTGCATACCAGCTGGACGTATCAGACGGCGGCACCACCGATGCGACCGCGATCAGTCTGACTCGCGCAGGAATACCATCAGGTGTTATCTGTGTCACGACGCGATACCTTCACTCGCCGGTTGAGGTCCTGTCGCTTGCGGATATGGAGTCCTGCGCCGATCTGATCGCTCATGCGGTACGTACGGCTGGAAAGTGGTTCTGAAATTCTGAAAACCTGGGAAGTGGCGGCTGGTGGCAAGCGGCGCCGATGATGAAACATCTGACTGACTTGTGATGAACCCTATGAGACCTGAGGCGCTTATAAAAGGGGGGTGGAGTCAGGTCTGTGGATATAGTTGGGACTTTGAGGAACTTTTTTAAATTCTGTAACGGTCGATCTGATCAAGAACACACGGATATTGTTGCCCTATGGGGCATGGCCACCTTGTTTTTGCGTCCTTTGTGCTGTTGTATATCCGTCTGACCATTACAGATTCCACAAATTTACTCAAATCTTGCCTTACCTCAGTGGAATCCGTGTTAATCTGTGGCTGGTATGACTTTTAGCCACACATTAACACTGATAAACACAGATTTGGGTTTTTATATATTTTTCAGAAAGACCGACTATGAGTTTTACCATCATTTTGAAGTGGGACCGAGATCATGGTTTCAAGAACCTGGTGCGCTTGGATAGCTCACTCATCGACCGCTTCCCGCGCATCCATAACCTCGATCACATCCAGTTCTGTGACTATGACATCCACCCCAACCACCCCCGCTAAGCTCGGCACAGTCCTGCCAGAGTCCCCAAAGATCAGTTCCTTCACATATAACCCTGCCTCGCACTCGATCCTGACAACCGCAGAATCCCCTGCGAACGATTCGAGCAGGGCAGAGCGCACCGTTCGCTTCCGCACCAGATCAGCCCTCCTATGGAGGACCCGGGTTGGAGTCCGCTGCCGGATCACGCCGGTTATCTCGCATAGTCCCGAGACCAGTGTATCACGATCAACACCCGCACACGAGATCGTTGCAAGATACACCTTGTCGTGCCGCGCGCCTTTGAGATTCCTGACTGTCTGGTGATCGACGAAACGTAGACCAGAGACGGTAACTTTTCCTTTGCAGTAAACGTTAATCTCCTGCTCGAGCTGCTCAAGATCGGTCGTCCGTTTTCCGGGTTCGTTTACCTCGAGAACGAAGGGTCTTCCGTCCCCGAGCATGAGCGCATCGATATCCTCTCTGCCTGCGCCGTGAAACGTGGTGTCCGCGGCATCCATCGCCTCGATGACCTTGGCCGAGATCAGTTCGTCCACAGACTCATGATACATCTTGCCTGTAAAATCGCACCGCTCACATCCCGCGCCCCTGCACTCCCTGCAGTACCATCTGGTCTGTGGGATGCCGCGCACCAGTTTCCGGTATCGCCCGCAGATGTATTCTGACCTGATCTGTAGCTCTACTGTGCCCCCTGCAATTTCGAGCAGACAGGTGATGTCAGGTTCTGTGAAATTAACTTCCCTGCCCGTCGCGCTCGCTATCAGCTTGCCGACCTCGCGGTTGATCTCTGATTTAAGCGGCTCGGCATGATCGGTTCCTACCCCCTCCCACATAAGTTCCTCATTCTCAGACAAGAGTCCGCTAAGCCGGGTACCGACGAGAAACGTCTCGTACTCGCGCCCGCCTATAGCGTCTATCGCTCTCGATGCCCACGTATTGAGTTCCTCGAAGATGCCATTACAGACCCAGCACCGCTCCGGAATCCGAAGGTCGGGGTGCATCGGTTCGCCATCGTCACCCATTCCCGCAATGTCCGCTGTCATCGCAAGCACCAGCCGGATAGCAGCCCCCCGCTCTCTGTTTGTAAGCCCGGTTGACAGTTTTGCAAACTGCCTTCCAAGGCAGTGATCGCAGATCAGTCCCTCATCGAGGATGGCGCATGCGATATCCAGAATCGTTTTGTCATCACCACTCATCAGGTATCTCGATCTCGCCACTGCCTATCGCCTGCTGCGCAGCCCCTGGCGTCATCCCTTCTACGGTCACGCCCATCGGCACACAGGTACCAATGATCTCCTTTGCTGCGGTCTTCGGTGTGTATGAAAGAAGACTGTCTTTTTTCATGCGTGCGACCCGCAGCACCTGCTCAACGGTCAGATCTCCAACAACCTCAGTCTCTGAAGACCCTTTCTCAATCCCGATTTCTTTCAGGATCAGTGCTGAAGTCGGAGGTATTCCGACCTCGAGTGTCACAGTCTTGTCGGCATCAACGATCACCTTGATAGGCACCTGCATGCCATCGAATTCCTTTGTCACCTCATTGATGTCATCTACAACTTGCTTGATGTTGATACCAAGCGGTCCGAGCGATGGGCCAAGTGGAGGGCCTGCAGTCGCTTTCCCTCCGGAAACCAGTGCTTCTACGATATCTGCCATTTTTTTGATCACCTTTGTGTTTTATATGCAATTCGAGCGATTGGGTGATAATAGTTTCGGAGGGTTCGGCGGGACTTTATAACCCTGGTGAAAAGACTTCTGATTTTCAGATAGTGTCTCTTAGATATATGCTCGAGTAACTTGTGGATAAAACCGATGGAATCCGGGTCCATCTGTGGATAAAAAACCTTTATCAGCCACTGATCTTACATATTACACAGATTGAGGTTATCTGTTTGCCACACATTACTTGAGCATATTCTTCGAATATTCAAATTCACCCCAATCATCCCAACGCCCCTGTGATGTACTCCACCCTCTGCGGCGCCTCCACAACCGGAACCCGCCCGCACATCCCAACGTGCCCATCAAGTATGACCAGACCCCCTGTGATCGGCTTAACTCCTTTTAGAATCGAGAACGCGTCTTTTATGGATGCAATATCGATTGCCGCATTCCCGACAGCAGTGGCTGCCGCATCCGCAAGCGACACATCATCCGAGAGGATCGTTGCAGCATCCGCGTTTCCGAAACTTATCGAATGTCCGATCCTCCCGGATGATGTGCATATTCCGAGAATGGACTCGCGCGGCTCTATCTCAAGCCCGATGCTAACGTCATCCGTTCTTCCGGAGTATATCCCGACGATGACGGTCTCATCGTTGACGAGAGCGATATCGCCGCCATTATCCACGATCGCATAAGTGGAACCGGCATCCACCATCGCTTCCACTGCAATCGCCGCAATCGTACCTGCAACCGCGCTCATCGGTCCGATGCCGACTGTACTACTTGCATCCGCCATCCGCACCGCGATCTCAGGAGCGTTTTTTTGGCAGTGGTAGTCGTCGAGAGTAGATGCAAAGAACGGGTTTCGACGGATGAATCGTTCCAGATCTCGTCTGCATGATTCGATCGCATGTTTTGCGACCGGGATGTACTGATCCTCCGAACTGATGGTTACAATGGTCTCCTTAAGCTGGAAACGCTCTCTTGCGTGCTTGCTCTGCGGGTTGCGGTCGGTCTTGTGCATAGTCATCCTTCAGTTTAATCTTCGGGAACCACGTATTTATCTTCAATCATAAGCACTTTGATCGCGCTCACAGCCGCGGTCTCAACCGACGACAGATAGATCTCAGCGCTATTATTCCCCATCTTGCCCTTGAAGTTCCGGTTCTGTGTGGATAGTACCTTCTCCTCATCACCACGCGCAACCGTCCGTCCGATACAGACTCCGCAGCCGGGCGCGCATACGGCAACCAGCGTCGATGGGTGTTGCGATCACACCCTCCGAGATCGCCTGCAAGAGCACTCTCCTGCTTGCAGGATATGCTTGCAGGATATGCCGCGAGCCACGTCCCCGCAGCCACCTTCTTGTCATCAGGCACGCATGCGGCAATCCACATATCCCCAATCCTCCAGGTGGTACATGATCCTATGCAGACCTGATCAAGCGGCATTCCCGCATACTTGCCCACTGGGGCTACGTTATCGATTCGATGCGGAGCAGCGATCTGCGGCTCGATGTCACCTGCGGCAATCACGATCTCAGATGCGTAATTCGCCTCGGGATCGGGTGTGAGCGGCGCGTACTCATCAGATCTTCCATAACGCTCAAGAAACTCGCGCGTCTTCTCGTCAGCAGCGCAGAGTCCACATTTCCCACCTGCTTCAATCGCCATGTTGCTCAGAACATCCCTCGACATCCGGCTTGGACATCCTCAACCTCACCTCAAGAATTCGATACTCTTCCTCGGCGATCCCCCTGACTTAAAGACCCGTCCCGTCCCCGCGCCATCGATGAACTCATTCCTCTGCCGCCGCTTTCAATGCATGCAAATATAGTAACTACTCAGGTACCTAAAACCACTATCGGAGGACTTCACTATACAGGGACTGCCTGGGAAATAGGGGATACTGTAACCAAACCGGGAATTTAACCGCAGAGTGCGCAGAGAGGCGCAGAGGGGGAATAAACGATTAAATGCTTCTAGCGTTCCTCTGCGCCCTCCGCGGTTATTTTTCTTGCCAGAAAATACAGGATCGCAATCGGGAGACCAATCAACATACCTGAGTAGTTACCCGACTCATCCAGAAAGATCACCTCCGGATGCCGCTCTACCGCTAATGCGATCGTCTCAGCTTCTCCTTTATTCAATTCCCGTTCCAACAACCTGACTACTGATTCATTCGTTGGTGGATTACTTCAATCAAACATGTGTTGCTGGCTCCGTTAACCTCATCGGCGCCTGCCATACCCTGTCCCGCCACCACTGCCGCATCCCAGACCGCAGGCGTAATAAGAATCTTTTCATAAAATTCTTTTAATAG
>JAYEGI010000050.1:0-4989 GCA_034659035.1 Methanobacteriota archaeon | reverse complement strand
CTGAAGAGTTACGGGATATTTTGAGCATGATGGGGGAAGAATGTGAAAAGTATTATGTTTGATATACTTGTTAATTTATTCTGGTTGGTTAAAAATATAATGAACCGCTGATTAACGCGGATCAGACACAGATTTGTTCACCCGGGTATCCGCGTAAATCTGCAGATGATATCATTGAATTGAATTGTTGCAACCATAAAATATTAAAAGTCATATTTTTGAAAAACGACGCGCGGAATGCGAGATGTGATGCAGCCCATGTTAAAATGAGATATGTTGTACCACTACAATATAAAAATAATATTTTTTGGATATTCAAAACCGCTATCAGTAGAAATTGTGAAAAATGGATGACGACCTGCGGAATGTCAGTTACTACTATTTTCTGCCGATTTGGACTCTGCACCCCGTTCATGGAGATACGCATACATCAGCACCGGAATTCCTGGCATGAACAACCATGCACCTGCCACCGAGTGCCCCATCCAGAAACTTCTGCACCTTGTGCATGGTATCTGCGGCATCCCTCTTACTGTCTGTGATCCCGTAGACCGCAGGTCCGAACGAACTCATCCCGGCACCACACGTACTTTCCTGCATCAGTTCGATGATCTGCACGATATCCGGTGCCTGAAGCGCAATCTCACGCCTCTTGAACCCTACATCCTGTATTCGATTTACCGAATCCCCGAATGCCTCGATGTCACCTTCGACAACACTCGGAAGCGTCCCCATCAGTATGATGTGCGAGAGTTCCCGCACCTCCGAAAGCGGTATCGGACACTCCTTTCCGAAGATGTCCACCTCTTTTGCATCATGTGCACCCACGACATCAGGGGTTGCAAGCACGATCTCCCAGTCAGGGAATGGCTGCTGGAAGAGGATCGATGCCGGCGGCGACTTCGATGCTGCCGATGGCTTAAACGCCCCCTTCTCGGAAAACTTGTGCCCGGAATCGAGGATGAAACCTCCGCTCTCAAATGACGCAACACCGATGCCTGATGTTCCGCCGCGTCCTACCCTGATTGCGATATCCCGCACGCTCATGCTTAGATCGTACAACCGGTTCACAGCCATGCCCGCGGCAAGTGCAGCTTGCGTGCCAGTACCAAGACCTGCGTGCGACGGGGAATCCTGCTCGATGCGGATGCGGATGCCGCAGCCTTCCGGGAGGGTCGCTGCTGCACTGCTCTGCATCCGGTCCGTCAGTTCAGAGTCGCCTGTAACGGTGATCTCATCCGCCGCTTTTGCCGTGATGCGGATGCCCGGCTCTCCAATCGTCAGCCCGATCCCGCCGTCCACCCGCCCGATCGATGCGTTGAGGTCGATTAAAGTGATGTGGAGGCGGGAGGGTGTTGTGATCTCTATTGTCATGGGGTGTCTTCTGGTGCCCATGGTAAAGATGTTTATGGCGCCCCGGCATCTGGCTGTCGCGTCTTGTGGTGTGAAGTCCTGTGAACGATAGACTTATGGTTAGGAGAAATGATGATGGATACACCAAATTTGTGAGGTGGTAAAAATGTATAGAAGATGGTTAGACCCATTTGAAGAACTGCACAGGATGCAGGAATGGATGAACAGGGCATTCGGAGACTTCAGACCGATCACTCCCGGGAGATTGCTGCCATCGGGAACTATCGAGGAGACGAGGGAGGCCATGACACCATCCATGGACTTGCAGGATGCGGAAGATAAGATCTTGGTCAATGCCGATGTGCCCGGTGTTGACAAGGGAGATGTCACCGTGAATGTTCGTGGGGATATGCTCGAAATCACCGCGGAGAAGAGTGAAGAGAAGGAAGAGAAAGACGAGGACTACATCAGGAGGGAGCGCGGCTACTCCGGATTCTACCGCAGGATCCCGCTGCCGGCTGAGGTGGACCCGGCCAAGGTCGATGCTACGCTTAAGGATGGTGTGCTGCGGATCGAGATGGTGAAGACTGCGCCCTCTGAAACGAAGAAGATCGAAGTAAAGTGATCTTCTTTTTTTATTTTTTTTTATTTGTATAATTAGATCGCGAGGTTACTAGTTGGGATTGATATCATGAAACAATACAAACTATGGATCAACGGCGAATGGACTGACCCAGAGTCCGAAAACGCAATCTCAGTAACCAACCCGGCAACAGAAACCGAGATTGCAACCGTCGCAGATGGAGAGCGCGTGGACGCTATAAAAGCGATCGATGCAGCGCGTGACGCGTTCGATAACACCGACTGGAGTCAGAACCACGCACTCCGAAAGACTGTCCTCCTGAAAGCAGCAGAACTGCTCCGAAAGGACGTAGACCGCCTCGCACGTCTTGAAACGCTGGACAACGGAATGCCTATCGGCTGGGCAACGCGGTTCATCCCTGATGTGGCAGACTTCTTCGAGTACTACGCGGGTTTCACAGAACCGATTGTCGAGGAACTTAACGCCCAGAGTACTGTCTACTATGAGCCAGCCGGCGTTGCCGCAGGGATCATCCCGTGGAACCTGCCGCTTAAGATGGCGTCATGGAAGGTTGCGCCCGCGCTTGCAGCGGGAAATACGATCATCCTCAAGCCATCGAGCCAGACTCCGATAACAGCACTCGAACTCGGCGAGATATTTGGCAGGGCGGGATGCCCAAACGGCGTGGTAAACGTGATCACAGGAAGGGGGGACATTGTCGGGGCAGAACTTGCGAGAAGTCCAAAGGTCGATAAGGTTGCGTTTACTGGCGGGACCGAGACTGGGAAAGAGATTATGAGACTTGCGTCAGGGAATCTTAAGAAGATAACACTCGAATGCGGCGGGAAATCCGCAAACATCATCCTCGATGACGCAGATATGGGGAAAGCAGTGAAGGGTGCGCTCTTTGCGATGTTTTTCAACGGTGGGCAGGTATGCACCGCGGGTTCGAGGCTACTTCTGCCAGAGAGCACCCGCGACCGGTTCATGGAACTGATGGTCGCTGAGACGAGACGGCTTGTGGTCGGGAGCGGGGTCGATGATCCGGACATGGGACCGGTGGTAAGTCTCGAGCAGATGGAAAAAGACTTGAGATACATCGGATACGGGCTCGAGGATGGTGCAGAACTCGCAACCGGGGGTGTGCGTCTCGACCGGGCTGGCTACTTTGTCGAGCCGACGATATTTGATCGCGTGGACTCTGGAATGCGGATTGCGCAGGAAGAGATATTCGGACCGGTACTATCTGTGCTCACGTACAGCAATGAGGCGGAAGCTATCGAGATTGCGAATGATACAAGGTACGGGCTTGCCGGAGCGGTCTGGTCAGAGGATGTTTCTCGTGCAAAGAGGGTTGCAAGCCAGATCAGGGCAGGAACAGTGTGGATTAACACGTATCACGGAGCTCCGAAGTATGCTCCGTTTGGCGGGTATCGCGAGAGCGGGATCGGGCGGGAACTCGGGGTGCAGGGTCTCAAGAGCTACCTCGAAGTGAAGCATGTCATGGTCGGATGAGCACGGCGGGGTTGCGTTATAGGCGGCATCGTCAGAATTATGGGGATATGGCAGGGACTTTGACCGCGGAGATGTGAGAACTCTCTGTTCTCAGCGCCCTCTGCGATGAAAACCCGGGTGGCATATAACCACGTGATATTCGAGCGTATTCGATTTAGCCCCCCCCCACTATTATGAACTATCATACGTCAGGATGGTGCATGTATCATGGCACTTAGTAACTACTCAGGTACCCAAAACCACTATGGGGGGACTTCACTATGCAAGAACTATTCGGGACATAGAACATACTACAACCAACCGGGAATTTAACCGCAGAGTACGCAGAGGGGCGCAGAGGAAAAATAAACGGTTAAGTGCTCCGCGTTCCTCTGCACCCTCCGCGGTTATTTTTCTTGCTAGAAGATACATGATCGCAATCGGGCGGCCGATCAACATACCTGAGTGGTTACGACACTTACCACTTACACACTCAACCGCATGATCGCATCAGCGAGATCGCCGCCAGCATCTTCAAGTGCTTCGCGTGCCGCATCCTCACTCGCACCGGTCTGCTCGATCACGAGTTGCACATCCTCATCAGGTATCGCAAGTTCCCTTGCACGCTCATGCGGCGTGCCCATCAGCTGATAGGTCTTCGTACCTGCCGCATCCATAATCGAGACCGCGGCATCATCAAAGACGATCTCTGAGTCCGCGGTTTTGATGATCACCTCTTCCACATTCTCAATCTCAGTGACGTTGATACCCATCTGCTTCATCATCTGCTTCATCTTTCGTGGGCTCATGCCCTTCCCAAGTCCTGGAAACATCTTTTTATACCTCTTATATCTCTTGATTCATCTCGGTCCGTACTATGGTTTATGGTTTCGGGTGGCATATAATGGTAACGCGATCACTTCACCATCAGGAAGTTATTGGTATGTTCTGCCGGATGTGCGGGATTCAAATGGCATTTCAACGTCATTGGAAATTCTATCGTTTGGTTGGGGCATCAATCGATTTTGTACATAGATTCTATAGCAAAGATTTATATAACATATCTGCTAAATTGATTGTGATCCTCATTAATGGTCACAGGTCAAAGTAGGTACAAATATGGCTGGCGAAACCAAATTTTGTTTCAATTGTGGAGATGAGATAGACGCTAAAGCAGAAATATGTCCAAATTGTGGCGTGCGAGTAAAAGGATCAGCAACTGGAATAAAAAGTTCTGGATTAGCAGCAGTATTATCTTTTCTTATAATAGGATTAGGACAAATATATAATGGAGAAATTGCAAAAGGATTTTTGCTTATGTTTCTTGCTTTAATATCGATTTTAGTGTGGTGGGCTTTTATTGGGTTTATTGGCTCTTTAGTAATTCCCGTGAAATCGATCTTCGTGATTAGTCAAGTAAATAATGAGTATACATTTAAATCAAGATGTATGCGCTGAAATAGATGTTTAACATTAAGAATTCCATAACAACGACGTTTAATCACCTTAATCTTGTTATTCAGCCCTTCTACAAATCCGCTTGTTTGCCGGCTTATAAA
>JAYEGI010000049.1:0-5029 GCA_034659035.1 Methanobacteriota archaeon | reverse complement strand
TAGAACAGTCAAAAAACACATCTAATAGTCAGACATGTTTAGTTTTTGATTAAATGGCGGTATAACTTCATATAATGGTGATTACGTGGCTTCGAGCTGATGCCCTCACCACCCCACCCCTCTCGTGCTCACACCACCACCCGACTTCCCGCCCGCTGATGCCCCGCAATTCATTGCGGAGTTTGGTGACTTCGGGTGTACAGTGAGATAAACTATTTGTTTTAGAGTCCCTAACTCACGGGTGATAGTGCCGATGCTGCCATCACCGCGATCTTGGTTGCATGGCACCAAGCACATCCCCGAAACCGTACTTGAGCGCAATTCTGCGGCTTCTGCCGTGTACCCCCTCGGTCGCGATCTCTGCATCGATCAGCCGCAGCGTTGCGAGTTTGTGAAGCATCACATGAAACCTTGTGTATCCAAGCCCTGTCGACTCGTGAAAGGCAGCATACAGGTCGCCTGCTGTCTGTTCCGTCTCCAGTATATCCTTACTCCCTCCTTTCCCTCCTGCCTGCTCCTTCGCCTCAGCCCTCTTTGCAAGGATTATAAGGATCGCCTGTTCGCCACTGCCAAGCGATGCGATCATGCGCGAGAGATGGAGCATCCGGGATTTCTTGTACGCCAACCGCACATCGTCTTCCGATATGCTCGTGTCCGCCCGCTCTTCGGCATTGAGCGCAGATCGCTTGAGAAGGTCGATCCCGACCCTGAGATCTCCGGCTTCTGATGTGTAATCGACGATAACATCGAGAACATCTGAAGAGAGCACTCCTTGGTAGAATCCCAGTTTTGCCCGGTCAGAGAGGATGCTTCTTATCTCATCCCACGCATATCTCGGGAACAGGATCTCTTCCGGCAGGAATATCGAGCCAACCTTCGGATCGAAGACATAACTCAGACTGTCGTCGCTTAAGATTGCGATTACGCCGATTTTCGTGCCCGGGTGCGTCTCGTGAGCACGCAACAGAGAATAAAGTACATTATCTGCCTCTTTTTCGTGGAATAAATAATTTATATCATCGAGCGCCACGATCAGGATCTTTTCATTCCCCACAAGATACTTTGCAATCTCATCGAGTATTTTTTTAAACGAAACACCAGAAGTTGGCGGCGCATGTCCGATCAAGCTATGGAATATCTGTGAGAATATCGTGTATCTGGTCTGGCTCGCCTGGCAGTTGACATGCGCAGTGATCACGCCGGGCGCATGTTCGCCTAGTTCCTCAAACGCCTTCCTCACTGCCGTGGTCTTCCCGGTGCCAGGCGGACCCACACAGAGCATGTTGAGCGGGCGCATCCCCTGAAGCGCGGGGCGCACTCCGAAGATGAGTGATTTGAACTGCGAATCCCGGTGTGCAAAATGCTCAGGGACATGATCGAATTCAAAAAGTTCGCCCCGCCTGAACAGGGTTTGATCCCACAACAGGGTTTTTCCTGGCATGGGATGTTATTTCTGGCGGGTGTTAATTATGGGTTTCCCTACAAAACCCTCAAAGTTGCGACATCTATTATGGGGTTTTTGTCGCATCACCGCATCTTCTTAAGCAGCGCGCCGATATCCTCGTGAAATCCAAGTTCGCCGCCCTCGATAACGGTCTTCTTGATGCCTTTATGCCCTTTGCGCGGCGGATGCAGTCTGAAGACCGGCTTTAGTTTTGGGATGTCCGAGAGCTTTGCATCACCGCTACAGACCTTCTCTGCAAAGTCAGATACGGAGCCGAGTTCAGATTCGTCCATGTACTCCTGCGTGAGTCTTTCTCCGCCTTCGATTCTGCCCCTGAGTGATAAGAGAGTTGTAAGCGATTCTGCGTCCGCAGTTCCCCATGCGATATAGTCCTTCGTCTTAATGACCATTCCCCTGTAATGCGGGGTCTCCTCTATAATCACGCAGTGGTTGACGCTGTGCAACCGGAGCATCTTTAAGGTGTCCTGTATCTCAGGGCGCACCCGCACATCTCCGCGAAGCCTGACGACTGCGTACATCATCTGCCCCCGGTGCGCATCGTATTGGTCTGTTTCAGCGCGTTGTACGTCGCCTTTGCAAAGTTAAGTGTGGTTCGGGTCAGACCCCATGACCTGGTCCAGACATCCTTGATGCCAGCCATCTCGAGAACCTTCTTCGCAGTCGCTCCTGATGCGATTCCAAGTCCCCTTGGTGCGGGTTTCAGTTCGATGCCAACGCTGCCGGCTCTTCCTACAACCTGAAACGGAACCGAATGCAGATCGTCACAGCCGCACTCCCATGACCCACAGCCACGTTTGATCCTGCTCAGATGCAGTTTCGCATTGGCGATCGACTTGCGTATCGCAGGTCCTGCCTGCCGGTCCCTGCCCTGTCCGAATCCAATGTAACCGTCCTTGTTCCCGACGATCGATACAGCCCTAAACTTAACTCTCCGTCCTGAGTCTGTCATCCGCTGCACCATATTCACATCCAGCACATTTTCCTCAAGGTCGGGAAGCAGCACCTCGATGATCTCTACTTCCCTGAGTGGAAGCCCTGAATTTAAGACCGCGTCTATATCGGTGAGCTTGCCCTCGCGGACAAGTGCGCCTAATTGAGTATGCGGTATCCATTCTCCGTCCATTTATGCACCTCCGAACTCGGATGTGATCTGTGCCTTCGTCGCCTCAAAGATCGACGGTAGGTCAACGTCCCGGTACTCCGCCACCAATTCGCCGCGAATCCGCTCATCGGACGGGAATATTACCGGATCGTGTGGGATGTCCATGCCTGCATCGACCGCACCACGAAGCGCTGCGTACACCCTTGAACCGGGGGTGGATGCCTGAAGTCCCATATCGAGCACGCCCTCTGTAAATCCTTTGCTGATGGTGCGATACCCGAACAATAGTCCGGCAAGGTATGCTGCAGTGGTATTTCCTGTTGATCCGGAATATCCGTACTTCCCAAGTTCAATCGATGTAGCCGATGAGAGGATCATATCACCCTCTTTTTCGGGAATTGCGAGTTGTAGTCTGATGTGTCGTGCACTTCTGCGCACCACCATACGTGGCTTCTTTGATAACAGCAACCTAAGGCGCCTGTGATAATTTGTTCTGCCCTCTCTGCGCCGTCTGAATGGTACCCGGCATCTCGGTCCGGTCGCCATCTACTGTTCCTCCAATTTCATTATCATATCTTGTCCTCTGTAGCCTGCGATTGCATAAAGGTTTCGTCATCGTTATATCGGTGAGTGCCGATATAGCATTGGGGTGGTCGTAATGAAACCGGGTATGCTGATACTATATCACTATGGTGCTGGTATCGATACTGGCAGGCACGGCAGGCGCGCATGTCTACAATCCCAAGGACGAGTATGACTGGACTGTGATGTTTCCTCCCGCGGTGGTCAAGTTCGTTCCTCACACAATACGCGGCGATAAGCATCTCTGATATGCCGATATTGACCGTGAATGGAACCAAGCCGATCGGCGCCGCTGCTGACAAGATCGAGTCCGAATCAGAAAGGGCGCCTGCAAGTGCGTCAGTCGTTGATACATGTGCCGGAGGGTCTGGTATGGCTGCTGAGACCGCGAAGACTCCTATGCGCAGGGAGCCCCGGGTTTGCTGGCATTATTACGATCTTCGCGTGTCTGGTGGCTGTGCTGATCAGCAGGCGCATGAGGAAGAGTTGAGTCTGGAAATCAGAGCATACCTGTTGGTATCGTGCAGGGTTTCTTGATGTGCGATCCTGCACAATAGGATGTTTATGTCCCAGAACAAACTCGGCGGATCGCACACCACCATAATAGGCGGCAGAACCGGAAGGAAGGCAGCAGAGATCGTAGCATGGCATCCGAAGGTAAAACGGATCATTCCCACAGTCATCAGCGTCAAGGGTGCTGCTGGCGGAAAGACGACGGCAAAGGTGCTGCGCTCTGACGCACGAGGTAACCTCCGCCTCTTAATCTCATCGGGCACGTCGGCACAGGAACTGCGCATCATAACGACCGCGGGGGATTTTCCAGAGGGGGAATTGCTGAGACGCGAGTTAAGCGAGATGCTCTCGGAGGAGATGGGTGCATAGGGTGCAAACGGCGACATCAGGCAAAATAGAGATCGGTCAGGATCACTGATGCACTATTCCTCTGCGATACACTTCCTCGATAATGGGTATCTCTTTCTGCAACCGGCTCACCTTCGCGGATGCCGGACTTGCCCCAAGAACATTCGCCACAGACCTCTATGTATGTGCCCAATCCCTATATGCGTCTTCTCAGATTCCTTCACTCTTACGGCAACATCTCCATCTCCTTCCATCGGTGTTCGGTTAAGGTATCACTAAACCATCACCACTCTTATATACAATAAGCACAATTATGGCGATCTGAGGGTGATAACATGGATGGCCATAATACAGAAGCAAATCCAACCGCCGAACGTATAGTACAGATCGATCCAACTGTTGAATGTATCATACAGATGTTTCCAGAGGAGTTTTTACGGAATCTCGCTCGAAAAACCGGATTCGTCAAACGAATACGTAAGATTGATCCTGTTACATTCTTCTGGGTTCTCATACTTGGATTTGGGGTTGATTTTCTCAGATCTATCCGAGCACTTGAACGACGCTATGAGACAGGCTTTGGGACAAAATTCACATACCTCCCCTCTAGTGTGGTACCACATCACCCATGATCTCTAAGTACCCCACTCGCCGAATAGTGTGCCCCACACGCTTCAGCTGCGTCTCAGTCTTCTTCCGCGATTCAAGCCGTTTCCTAAGCGGCGCGCCAAACCGGCATTTGACCATTGAATTAACTGTTTCCGAGATCGAACGCATGTGATAATGTTCTAACCACTCCTGAGGATCTTCCCAGAGCGAATAAAGCATATCATACCACCCAAGAGCCCCTTTACTCTTAAAAGTCACATTACTACGCGGTAGAAAGTGTGGCGTGGAGTTATTTTCCGAAATCAGATTGGTAATCCACCGACACGCGTAAATACCATCCCCAAGAACGCCATCCAGATTGGGATGGTAATCAAGTGTCTGGTTAAAAGCCTCCGGAAACATCGTAGTTT
>JAYEGI010000048.1:0-18674 GCA_034659035.1 Methanobacteriota archaeon | reverse complement strand
CTCGCCTCTTCTGTAATGCAGTATCCCAAGCTGCCCCAATACCTTTGCAGCCTCTTTTTCATCACCCCGCTCCTGAAATTCTGCTAACGCTTTTTCGTGAGCCTGTATCTCTTCATCCGAGATCTTCTCTTTTCAGATCGTCTCCGCCGCCTCAACTTCGCCTCCGTATTCCAGACCATCAGAAACACTTCTGAACTCAGAAACCCGCGCCCTCCATGCCCAGAAATCCGGTGCGGATCGTGTGATGATCCCAAGCGAGACTTTGTCCGCCCAGATGATGATCGACTCTTTGATCCTGGCAAATTCCTCCATCGTGTAATTCAGGATCCGTGCAAGGTCTTCCAGTTCAGGCTTTTTCGGCGGCAAGTATACAAAAAAAGCAGTATCATCACCATGATATCGGTTCAGTGTGTATGCCAAATCGTTCGCTTGTATCCCTATTTCAGATCTTCTTACATCTTTACTCGAAGATACACTCTCCAGATGCTGTGCTATCTCCTCCCTGGTGGATGTGGTCTCGCCCACCCCGATCTTTACTTTTATTATTTTTATATTTTTATTTAGAAATCTATTTTCCAGCTGTTGCGCTATCTCATCTCTCGTCGATGCGGTATCGCAATCCGCAAAATAAATTCCACCGTCCGAATGGTATATCTCGGTCTCGAGTTTCAGTAATTCCTTCTCATTTTCTAGCATGATCGTCCATGCTCTTTAAGATCGAAAGCACAACCGGGTGCACGTCCCACCATATATCGCCGTTGTATTCCACAATGCTTAAGTTGTGGAGAAGCCCTGGAATCTCTGCTCTGATATGCTCGTCAGCGATATAGATTGACTTTGTATCGCGAACCTCTTTTAACGCTATATATTATGTCTTCTTAGCTAAAATCCTATTGAAATCATTTTTCCTATCGTTAACGGCTCTTTTAACATCATCGCAGACGATTTTGTACCCACCCCGCACGATAGCCTCAACACATGAATCCTTGATGATGCGAACAAACTCTCGTGTGATGCCCGTGCTCATTTCAGTGGCATACCGGAGTGCATCCTCTTCGATAAGGTTCGGGTGCATCCTCATTCTCGATAAATTACTGAAAACGGATTCACCGTCCTTGCATGGAGTGCCGTCTCTGTTTGTGACTGCGATGTTTGGCAGAATGATAGTGTCATCAAAACTCTGCTGGATTACAGTGAATTCGCTGGAATAAACAGCGCTTATCGGTATGGTATAAATGATGACACAGTCGGGTTTGGATAAGACCTGCCCATAATCATAGTACAGTTTTTTTCCGATATCAAGAGGCGATCCATCGATGCCATCAATGATGATCAACGCATCATATCCTGCAAGTTTTACCTGAGTTACCATCGCATTAATAAGTTCTATAAGTCGGCTGATTCTTGGTTTGAGTTGCTTCCGCACCGATTCTCGGGTTAAACTCTCTTGTTGATATTTGGCGAAGAACAATTTCTGAAACTTCACTCCAAGACCTCTCCGCTCCTCTTTAATTTCCTCGACATCCTTTGTTACATCGCCAACAAAATCTTCTATCTCATTTAAGATCACCTTATCAATCGCAACACCAGCGCGGTCTGCTTTGTGGTATAGTTCATACGCCAGACTGAAGAGTATATCCGAATAATCAAGATCAAAAACATCGAGCACATCAGTTACATTGTATTTAACGATCAACAGACCCTGATGATTCTCTTCCAGATCGAGTGCAAGTTTATTCAGTTCTGTTGACTTGCCACACCCCATACACCCACTGAATAATATCTTTTGCGCATCTGCGCCGAATATCCTTACTTTGAGTTTCGTTATCGCAGGATCTTCTTTTTTATTTAGAATCCTGTATGCGTAATACTCATCCAGATCTTCCTTATCTAACGTCTTTCTCGGATCGAATACCCGAATCACATCCTTTAATGTCTGGGCTTGCATCACATACACCTTTATATGTGTAGTCGGTGGCGCATCATAAATCATCTTCCACCCACAGTATTTCACTTTCACCCCGCTCTTGGATCATTGATTTATATATGTGGGCTGATGTACACATCAAGGACTTGCACAGCCCTACACGATTCTGGGCAGCCCTGCATATTCCTTCCCCTCACTTTTTTTATTTTTTTAACAACCCCAGCCAGACTCCCGACCCGTAAGATTCATTGCCAATCCTGCCCGCATTACATATCAGACTGCATGTAAGCGACCCTGAAAGAACCATGATCGACCCATCCGGACTCCCGGAAAACCCCGGATGCTATCTCTTCAAAGATGCCGCGGATAACATCATCTACGTGGGGAAAGCAAAGAATCTCAAAAAGCGCGTCCATAGTTACTTCCAAAGACGCGAGCACGACCCAAAGACCGATGCCCTCGTAGAGAAAGCAGATTCTGTCGATTTCATCGTAACGGACAGCGAACTCGAGGCGCTGATCCTTGAAAACACACTCATTAAGCGACACCAGCCGAGGTACAATATCGATCTAAAGGATGCAAAGAGTTACGCATACATCCATATAACAGACGAGGAATTTCCGCGTATCGGGATTGCACGGAGGTTGGACGGAAGCGGAAGTTTCTTTGGTCCGTTTGTTACTGCAAAGGAGCGTGACTATATCCTTTCGGTCGTAAAAAAGACGTTTAAGCTGCGGTCATGTCGCAGACTCCCGAAACGGGCCTGTCTCAGGTACCATATCGGGTCGTGCAGCGCGCCGTGTATCGGAAAGATCAGCAGCGAGGAGTACCACAAGCAGGTCGCCCGGGCGCAGTCACATCTCCGCGGGAATACGAGCGATCTGATCCGGTCTCTATCGCAGGAGATGGCAGAAAAATCGATGGAACATGAATTCGAGTTTGCGATGGAACTTCGGGACCAGATCGCTGCCATCGAGCACCTTTCCGAGCGCCAATATGTGGACCGGCAGAAGAACTACGATGAAGACGTCATCAACTACGTGAAAAGCGATGGCAAAGTCTATCTCATGCTCTTCAACGTGTACAAGGGCATGCTCGCAGACAAGCAGGAGTTCGTCTTCGATGAGCGCGAGGAGGTGATCGACGAGTTCCTTGTGCAGTACTACTCAGAGCACGACCCGCCGCCCGAACTGATCATGCCTTCGCAGGTAAGTGACGTGATCCTGGATTTCCTTATCCGTAGAAGCGGGCGGCGGGTCAGGATCACGGTCCCTAAGCGGGGCGAAAAGAAGAAGCTGCTCGAGCTTGTCGGGAAGAATATCGAGATTTCATTCTTTGGCGGGCAGATCAAACTTGAGGCGCTGAAAGACCTTCTCGGGCTTCCCCGCGTCCCCGCGGTCATCGAGTGCTTCGACATCTCCCACCTATCAGGCACGTCGATGGTCGCGTCGATGGTGCAGTACAGGTCAGGAAAGCCGGATAAACGAAATTACAGGCGGTTCAAGATCAAGACGGTCGAGAAGATCGATGATTTCGCTGCCATTGCCGAGGTCGTGCAGAGACGGTATTCACGCCTGAAAAGGGAGGATGGCGAATTCCCGGATCTGGTAATCGTCGATGGCGGAAAGGGGCAGCTCTCGGCAGCCCGCGGGGAGCTTAAGAAACTCGGGCTTAAGGTTCCAATCATCTCCATCGCCAAACGGGAGGAAGAGATCTATGTGCCAGGACTCTCCCATCCGCTGCCAGCTGACCGGAAGGACAAAGCCTCGCTCTTTGTTCAGGAGATCCGGGATGAGGCGCACCGGTTCGCAGTCGCGTACCACCGGCTGCTCAGGCGAAAAGCGGTGGTGTCGTGATCTTTCACGGTTTGCGAGACTTTTTGATTTGTTATAGTCGGTTGAAAACATGACGCCAACCCGGCAAACACAAATATGATTAGATTGGTGTAATCAGTGAAATCCGTGTTAATATGTGGCTAAAATAGTATCAGCCACATATTAACCCAGATATACACAGATTATCAGTGTAAATGACTTTTCAGATCGATAGTGTGCCATTATGGCAGTTATGGTTGCGTAAGACCCTCCGACGTTCCCAGAAAATAATAAAAAGACTCCGGTTCGCAGTGTGACATTTATAGTCATGGGGACTAAAAAATCCCTACAACGTCAGAGACCGACCATGCCAGAACACCAACCCCACCACGACCACAAAATCCACCTCGCAGATGACGTCTACGAACCAGCAGAGGACTCGTACCTCTTAATCGACGTCGCACTAACCGAGATCGCGAGATCGGATCGGCGATTGCACATTATCGAGATCGGCACCGGATCAGGGATCGTGACCGCGGCTATGATGCGAGATGCGCCAGAACACGTATACGCGGCAACCGATATCAGCCCCCACGCGGTAGCGTGTGCAAAGGCAAACCGCGTGCCGGTCGTTCGTGCGGATCTCTTCAGCGGGATTGGGGGGCAATTCGACCTGATCATCTTCAATGCGCCGTATCTCCCGACCGCACCAGTCGAGCGGGTTTATGGCTGGCTCGATTACGCATGGAACGGCGGAGATGACGGGCGGGCAGTCATCAACCGGTTCCTCGAACATGCGCCAACATTTCTCGCAGACCGCGGAAACATCCTGCTTCTGCTCTCGTCGCTGACCGGCATCGAGACGGTGCGTGAGCGCATGGCGTCGGCAGGTCTTCTGGTGCACGAGGTGGCGAGCATCCGATGCCCGGGCGAGCGGCTTGTGGTGCTACGTGGTTCACATCTGCCGAGTTTTCACGATATGTAAAACATAATTTTTGCGTATCCGCTCCAAAAAGTAGGGTAAAAGAATCCTCCAAATCGGTTGATAATGTCTCCGAGTAACGAGATACGCCACCACCTCATCCCATAGTTGAAACTGCTGTTCAGTCATACGCCAAATTACCAGAACCAGAGTGCTACCGCTACTCATGTAACAACTTGCTCATCCACCCAACCACGCAATCACACTATCATCAACCCGCATCATAGTCCATCCCCGAAACCTCCTTCGCTCCGATCATTTCCGCAAGCGTTGGCATGCATAAACGCCCGAATGTACCCGATCATAGGTATACTCACACGCGTTCATACTCAACTTCTTTACAGCCCCCACAATCGTTAAAAAAAGTATCTTTTGCCTTTGTCCCGTCTCCCGTCCTGGTATGCAGGCTCACGTCTCGCCTACTAACCTGTGTTCTCGCGCCTCATTCCAATTCGTTGTTGTGCAAGGGCACTTCAGGATGTTTCAGTGCCATCAGGAGCTCCGACTTCTTTTCAGCGGTCTTTGTGATCCGGTCGTCCGGCGCGGTATATCCGGTTTTTCGTGGCGTAGTGTCGTTATTCTGCTTCTATGCCAGCCAGAACAGAGGGCAAGTACGATCTCTTAAAGTATTGTGATGATTACAGGGGGTACAGGAGGAGAGTTCCGATGTGGAATATCGCCAGAGGAATAATAAAAGAGAGCGGATAGGATATAAAATGAATGACATCATCAAGGAAACAAGCGTCTGCCGCCTAAATGATGGGAAGAATCTTAAACATCCTAAGTCCACTTATGTCGGTGGAGCAACTCTTACAAAAGAGTGTCTCATCATAATACCGATCATTAAAACGTTGAGATATTATTTTATCCGATGTTTTGCGCTTGCGATGTTTCTTATCATCGGGGGTGCTTTATTCATTTCAATCGGTGTAAGCATTTCGCTACTAACCACTTTGCAATGGATATTGCTACCTTTTTCAATAGTTGTACTGCTGTGGCTGTGTAACAAATTATTGCTCTCGATTATAAGAAAGCGGATGGGGCTGCTGGAAACGAGGGGTGTTGTGGGGGGTGATGATGATTGCTTGATGATACCATTGCATTCCATTAAAAAAATAGATATGGGTACGAGGGGTCAAATACCTTATAAGTACATCAGCGTTTCATACACGCCCGGAAAAGGGTTATGCAGCGATGTATCGTTCCTAATTTTCTCGAAATGGGAGCTGATTCTCAAGAAAAACCAGATGGCGTGGGTTTGTGCGATCAAAGAAGCCATGATCGCAGCAGGGGCGAGAAATGATGAGTGAGGTCTGGGGGCTGGTCAGAGCGCCTACAGTACCCGCGACCTAGACCGGATGCCGGATTTTACTTATAGGCTCATATCCATGGTGCATGACTATCCCACTGCACCCAACACCACATCCGCGATCATCGCGGTAAAGATCACTGCACGGTACCACGATGCCTGCAAGAACAAACGCCCACCCCTCTCTGGCAGGGGTTTTCGCACAAAATCCGCTGCCTGCATTAGCATCCAGATTCCGGCAAGGATTGCGCCTGTGAAGTAGATCAGCCCGAGATGTGGGTACGCTACATACCCGATGGCAAGTGAGAAGAGAACGCCGCAGACCCAGCACACCATCACAAACTTCGATGTCGCTGGAACGCCAAAGGTCACAGGAAACGTCGGAGCACCGCGGATCCGGTCACCCTCGACGTCCCTTGCTACGCCCGATAGCGTGAACCCCCAGTCCGTAACACAGATCATCGCACCGAAGAAGATCACAGGGAGCGGCAGCAGCATACTATCATCAGGCGCGTACGTGTGTACCAGACCGAGATCGAGCACCCCTGCGGGATCGAATGCAAGCCACACCCCGATCGGCACGAGTCCGTACGCGAACCCGACCGGAAGGAAACTTAGGAAAGTGGCTCGTTTTGCGATCACAGAGTATAGGCTGATCGCAAGTGTCGCAATGATGAGCACTGCAAGGGATTCGGGATTTAAGTAGAGCGCAACCGCTGCCGCAACGACAAAGAGAAAAAAAGCATACAAAAACCCCTGATGCCGTGTAACACGCTCGGAAGCGAGAGGACGGTCTGGCAGGTTGATCTTGTCGATGTCGATGTCGCAGCAGTCATTGAAGACATATGTGCTGGTGATTGCACAGTATCCACCGATGACAGCCAGCACGAATGGAAAAAGCGGAGGAAGACCTCCTATAAGCAGATACGTGGCGAGAAGTGCGCTTGCTGCCGGAAGCGCAATATCCATTGCAGCGATTTCGGGTCTTAATAGTTTGATGTATGCACCGGTTGATGCCATGCTCATACTCACAGCACCAGTCTGCTCCGGATCACCTCGTCAGAGAGCCCCGCCTCGCTGCCGCGCACAATCATCCTGATATTATTGACCTCGTTTCTCTTGGAGAGAATGTAATCCATGATCGGAACGATCGATAGCGGGTAGTAGTGTGAGGTTCGTGCAGCGTACTCGAGCCAGTACTTATCAAGACCGATCTCAACGCCGATCAACGAGTCCATATCCTCAGTCACTATGTTTGAGAGGTTCTCTTCCCAGTATGGGTAGTCCCGAAGCGATGCCGTGAATTCATTAAACGGCAGTCCAGCCAGTTTGATAAGCGCAATCATGTTCAGCTTAAGCCCGCCCGGAATCAGCATATCGATGATCCGCTCCCGCTCAATCCCTGCCTTTGCAGACCGGAAGAGCGTCTTTAGATTCTTCATATCGACCTCTGTCCGGATCATCTCTGAAAATATCCGGTGGCTCTTAGTCTTCGGCTTGCGCACAGCTTCGATCTCGGTTATTTTTTCGTAGTAGAATTTGTCAAGCGCATTCTCGAAGTGATCCAGTTCTTCTTCCGAATATCCCTCAAGCGGATAGTTCTGCTTTAACATTTCGGTAATCTCTGGAACGCTCTTCTGCACGATCGCCATCAGGTCGTGATAGCCAAACTGCCCCGCTGATACCACAGACTCGAGGATTTCTTCATCAGTCGCCCCATATTTCTTGCCCCGGAGGATGGTCTTGATGTTCCAGACATCCCACCATCTGAGATACTCGGAGATCAGCTGGTGCGACTCTCCCGCCGAGATAGTGAGCAGTTTTCTATAGGTCAGCGCAAGATTCTGGTTCAGGGCATGTTCGATCAGATTGACCCCGTCATACCTCTGCGCGAGTTCGTCAACATCTGCCTTGTACTCGGAGTCCTCAATGAACCTTGTGACCTCTGCAACCTCCATCTTCATCAGTCTAGGATAGACCTCAGTTGGCAGCAGCTTGCTTTTCATCGCTCGCACTCTTGCGCATAGGTACGCGTAACTTTTGGTGCCTTGTTTCCGTTTCCACGGTGTCTTCAGCATATATTCACCTGTGTACCTACAGAGGAGTCCGGATCGATATATAGCTTTCGATTCGCCGGAGCTACCTCGAGCCGTTACTGTTGTTGGTCGGTACTTCGGTTGGGGGAATTACACCCCCCTATTCCACTCAAGGTCACGCAACCGCCGTTCCTGCCGGAACCTCACGCTCGGGCATAAGCAAGACTGCACCACCGGAGTCAGAGTCGCCTGCAAGGATCATACCACGTGATTCGACGCCGAATAACTTGGCTGGCTGCATGTTTGCAAGCACCACAACCTGCCGCCCAACCAGATCGTCGGGGCTATGAGTCTCTGCGATTCCGGCAACGATCTGTCGATCCCGATTCTCGCCAAGATCGACAAGCAGTTTCAGAAGTTTCTTCGATTTTTTGATAGGTTCTGCGCTAACGATTGTGCCGATGCGGATGTCCAGTTCTGAAAACTCTTCGAAAGTGATGTGTTTCTTCTTTGTTGCCTTGTTGACCCGTTCTTCGAGAATCTCTTCCATCTCTTGAATCGTTGCATCCTCGATCTTTGCAAAGAGCATTGCTGGCTTCGGTATCGGCTGCCCAACCTCAACCTTTACTGTCGCTTCATTGTATGAAACACCATCAAGCCCCGCGTCCATACCGACCTGAGCCCATGCGGAAGATGCCGTCGCTGGCATCACCGGCTCAAATAATACGGCAAGGGCTTTCACGATCTGGAGGCAGTTCCTGACGACCTTCCCTGCCCTGGGAGCGTCCGTCTTTATCAGTTGCCACGGCTCGTTTGACTGGAAATAGACATTGCCAAACGCGGCAAGGTTCATCGCAGCATCGATGCCGCGTTTAAACTCGTATTCATTAAACGCCGTGATCACAGCATCCCTCGCATCCTCGATCTTCTCCACGACCTCCGGATCAATATCCCCTTCAGGAACTGTGCCAAAGTTCTTGTGCGCGAAGAGCAGTGTACGATAGACAAAATTGCCGAGCGTTCCAACGAGTTCGTTGTTCACCTTCTCCTGAAAGACCTTCCACGAGAAGTTCAGTTCCTTCGTGTGCGAGGTGTAGCTTGCAAGATAGTACCGCAGCAGGTCAGGATGAAAGCCCTTGTCGAGATAATCGTCGTTTACCCAGACCACATACCCCCGGCTCTTCGAGAACGTCTTATCCCCGATCTTGACCATTCCTGATGCGACAACAGCTTTTGGAAGCGTATACCCCGCGCCCTTGAGGAGAGCGGGCCAGAAGATGCAGTGGTGATAGATGATGTCTCCGCCGATGAAATGGACGATATCGGTATCTCCGTCCGGGTTCATCCAGTATTTCTTCCAGTCTATCCCGTGCTCGCCTGCCCACTCCTCTGTAAACGAGATATAGCCGATCGGCGCGTCCACCCAGACATAGACCACCAGATTCTCATGACCGGGAAACCGGACGCCCCATTCGAGATTTCTCGTGATGCACCAGTCATGCAGTTCCTTATCGACCCATCCCTTTGCATAATTCCTTGCATTCGATGTGCCTCCAAGTTTGTCAAGATAATCCGAAAGAAACTCTTTGAACTCTGATAATTTGAAAAAGAAGTGCTCCTGTATCCGGTATTCTGCTCTGCTTCTGCATATCTTGCATAGCGGCTCAAGAATCTCGCCCGGCTCAAGATGCTTGCCGCAGCCCTGATCGCACTCATCGCCCCGCGCCACAGCGCCGCAGTCGGGACACACGCCTTCGACATACCGATCAGGCAGAAACCGATCACACGTCGGGCAATATGCGAGTTCGATACTCTGTGAAAAGACATAACCATTCGCAATCAGCGTATTCACGATCTCTGTGGTGCGGTTGTGGTTCGTCTCGGATTCGGTGTTCCCGAATTTGTCGAATATGATATTTAGTGACTTGAAAGTCTCATCAAAATGATCGTGATACTTTTGTACAAGTTCTGCCGGGGTTACGCCGAGTTCCTCTGCATTGATTACAATCGGTGTGCCGTGCGCATCGGATCCGCATACGAACGTCGTATCCTTCCCCTGTTTCCGAAGCGACCGCACGAACAGGTCCGCTGGGATATACGTCCTGAGGTGCCCGATATGTGCTGGTCCGTTCGCATACGGCAGTCCGCATGTGACGAGTGTTCTTTTCTGCATGGAGTACTGGTTTTTGGGTTTTGGGTGATATAGTCCTTGTGGTAACGTCCGCACAAACAAGGGCGTCAACCCAAGGTGGCGTTGATGGTAGCACTTCATGCCGGGGTTCTCACCGCGGAGACTGGGTGCGGGCGGTGTGTTGTTTGAGGTCGCGTGGATGATGTGTTTTTTGAGGGGTGGTTGTGGTATGGTATCCGTCAATATTAATAATGGTTAAAAACAGTGTGATCACAAGAATCAAAACGACATAGGAAGTGGTTAAAACGGATTCTGTAAAACTAATGAAACGCGCCATGGTGTTTATAGACGGTGCAAACGTATTTCATAGCTGTAAAAATTTTCGACAGGATTATAAGATCGATTACGTGAAACTGCGGGACGAACTGACCAAAGATTATGACTTGATACGAGCATATTTTTACAGCGGAGTTGATCCTTCTGATGTACCATCACGTTTTTTATAAAGCATTGAAAGCGCAGGGATTTCATGTTGAAACGCGACCTTTGGTGGAGAGAAATGGAAAACTTGCAGAGAAAGGGGTTGATGTGATGCTTGCAACTGAACTTCTAACACACGCTTTTAAAGACAATTTTGATGTTGCTGTGATCGTGGGGGGTGACTTGGATTACATCGTAGCACTAAGAGAAGTAAAAAGAGAGGGCAAGAGAATAGTTGTAGCATGTTTCAGAAATTCTTTTAGCAATGAAATACAAGAGATTGCAGACGAGTCCGTATTTATAGATGACATAGCAGAAAGAGTTGAAAAATAGGTATTCCAGGTGACCAATGCTATGCATTGTAATGGGTATGTCCCCGTCACCTGGTAAGTTGTTATTACCATACAGTGGGTCTTCATGGTTGATAAGCTTTTCGTTAAACCAGTACTTTCAAAACCACATAGTTCCGAAAGCGATTGTCCTGTCCACAACCCACACTCGTCAAACACGCGACCTCCAACCCGGGGATGCCCTCGAATTCATTGGGGGTGACACGGTTGGGACGTGGTGTTGCGTCAAAACTGTATGATCTCCAGACATTCAGCAGAAACAAGAGGCATGAGCCTTGAATCAAGACCTGCTTCAGAGAAACACTGACACCTGTGGCGCGACGGCTCCTGACTGACAATCTGAAAAAGAAGTGCTATTGCACCTGGTATTTTGCTTTACTCCTGCATATTTTACATAGCGGCTCAAGATGCTTGCCGCAGCCCTGATCGCACCCATCGCCCCGCGCCACAGCGCCGCAGTCGGGGCACACGCCTTCGACATACCTGTCAGGCAGAAACTGATCACACGTCGGGCAGTATGCGAGTTCGATACTATGCGAAAAGACATAACCATTCACAATAAGCGTATTCACGATCTCTGTGGTGCGGTTGTGGTTCGTCTCGGATTCAGTGTTTCCGAATTTGTCGAATATGCTATTCAGTGACTTGAAAGTCTCATCAAAATGATCGTGATACGTCTGTACAAGTTCTGCCGGGGTTACGCCGAGTTCCTCTGCATTGATTACGATCGGCGTGCAAGCGGCGCGCCATACGCGACATCCTCAAGTTCCACCACCTTCTGCCACAGATGCATGCAGTCGCACGTAATCTCCGGATTCTCGAGATCCGAGATATCTTGCGTTAGCGAGAACCGGTTGATCGCGCCAGCGGCATCCCGATCGCATCTTCCGCAGTTGTGCGGTCCGTACCTCGAACCCGCGCCGACCGGATCAGACGTGATGATCAGGTCCGGATTCTCCCTCTTCGCGTCCCGAAGCACCGATATCGCGCTCCAGAGCCATGGCGGACGGTACTCGCCGCGTCTTAGGAGTTTCGATACAAACGTCCCTCTCTGGACATTGCAGAGGTTAATCGAGACCGCCTCTGCATATCCTGATACATCGCGCACTGACCGGACCATGTCCCGGATCGCAGCGCTTTCTGACAGGAACGGCGGCTTTAGAAGCAGATACGCCTTGACAGTCGCATCATACTGGTGTGCGATCTTGCTTGCACGGATAAAATCCTCAAACAAGAACCCTTTGTTGATACAGACCTCTCTGATCTCATCGCTGCTCGTCTCGACCCCAATCGCAACCTCAAAGTCTTTCCGGATGCTCTCTTTGCAGGCGGCAACTGTCCTTTGTGTCACGAATTCGGGTCTCGTCTCGATTAGCACTTTTGAAACATCGGAATCGCGCTCAAGTTCCTCAAGAATCACTGATCTTACTTCAAGCGGCACTTCGGACGCGTCGAGAAAACTGCCTGATGTAAATATCTTCACCATAAACTCCCCCTCCGGGCGGCGGGCAAGCGCATCACGGAACTGTGCGACCAGCTCATCGGGTGACGGCGGCACGGTTGCACTGTCCCTTGCAAAACCGCACATCGTGCATTCCTCCCCACCCCTGCTCCGGTAGCATCCGTGCGTCCTGAGGATCATGGTCAGCGATGGGATCACACCATCCGGTAGCCGATCTGTCGAAGTCCATGCCGCAACCGGTTTGTTTGGCGAATATACTTTCTTTTTCATTTGATTAATTTGATTAATGGGTTGACGGGGGCTGTTGCACGCTGGTGCCGACAGTCCTCCCGCTGTCGAGTGAGTTTATATAGGGTGTGTTTTGCTCTGTTATGTAGGTATCGCGGAAAACTCCGCCATAATCGAGATTGCAGTTTTGCTGATGATCGGTCATGGGTGAGCTGCGAAGCGGCGGCAGAATGCGAAGCAAAGCCGTTGCAGCAGCGGCTAAGCCAAACCGAATGAGAGGGGCGCGATGTACAGGTTCCGTACTTAAGTGCGGGGTTTGGTGACAGGATGGGGGAATTTATGCTTGGATACAAGGATTTAAAAAAAGTAGAGGTCGATAGAAACGATTGTCAAAGGTGGTACGAAAATAGTATGCGTGAAAATCGCAATATCATAAGTTTGTGTACCCTATACTTTAATACTTCAGGGAGAATGAAAATCGACAATACAGATCGTATGGCTTCTGGGAATCAACGGATAAAACTACTTGTAGATAGTTCTCGTGATGCAGGCATAACAAGTATTTTATTTCCTGCCTCGATAGCAGTATTAATATTACTATTTATAAATAAAAATTACTCTGTTATAGATATATTCGCAATTTCAGTATTTTACTTGGCTTTCGCAATTCTATTACTTCAGAATAGAACAACCGTAGAGGTTACACCCAAGTATAATTGTCCATAGACCTCTGCTAAGGTCTATCACAATACCGAAAAAAAGTATCGTAAAAACTGAGGTCACAAAAAAATATAAATTACAGACTTCGATGGATTATCCGTCCGGTAGCGATAGTTGTATTGTTATTCTTAATACAAAAAAATATAACTAGTTTATCCATAAACGTTGCAAAATTAGACCCCCTAATAGTGAAAGTTATTACTGCTTATTCTATACCGTTGACTTTAATATTATTTGCTGTGCTATCCCATCATTATCAAGTCAGATCACGCAATCCCTTTATTTTTAAATTGATAACAGAAAATCGCGAAATTACATTCTATGCAAATAATATAGAAGAAATGCCAAATAAATTAGGAGTATAGAACAGTAGGAGTGTTAAAGCAAATAAGTATATTCCCTGATATCACTTGCTTCCAGCGGGAAGGGTGGAAATCAATAGCTTATCTCACTTTTTTGTTATAGTTTTGGATTATTTGTTCTTTTATCCCATCTTCGTCACTATACATAAAAAACACGCATGACCTGCTTCGCAGTGCTTATACTGTCGATGAAAAACTACTTGCCCGCCCAGCCGCCACTATTGCTCCGGTAATCGCTTGATACCAGGCCGGCAAGACTTTGGGACCTAGATCCCGTCTAAAAAACTGGTCGCCCGCCCCTTCGAATATACTGTTGTGGTCTAAACCACGAGTACCAAGCTGAAATTTCGAATTTCATCGGATAGCGGGCTTTCAAGCGGTTACCGGAGGTACCACAATGGATCAGAAAATAAATAAAGTTTGTGGCATCGACGTCCACAAACTCTTTGTCTTCGCTGCAGTCATGATCAGAGGCGTGGAAGAGCCGATGACCAAGAGATTCTCAACGGATAGCAAAGGACTGTTAGAACTGCGAAACTGGCTTAAAGAGAACAATGTCGAGCGCGTGGCAATGGAAAGCACTGGAATCTACTGGAGAATCGTATACTGGGCGTTGCAGGATTGTTTCGAGATGATCCTTGCAAATGCGAAAGAAATTCATGATCTCAAGCAGGTACGGAGAAAGACCGACAAGAGAGATTGCATCTGGATAGCAAGGCTATGTTTGAGTGATATGATTACTCCATCGTACGTTCCAACATGGGATATCCAGCAGTTGAAAGATCTGTTCCGTGCAAGGGTAAATTATGTTGAGATGAGGACTGAGTGTAAGAATATCGTCCATAAACATCTTGACATCATGAATATACGACTTGGAACATGTCTTTCTAATATATTCGGAAAGGCGGGTACGCAAATTCTTGATGATCTTGTTAAAGGATGTACAATTGAGCAGATCATGGAAAGAATTACTGATAAGAGAATCCTTAGGAAGAAAGAGGATATCGTACAATCGTTGCAGGGGACGCTTAACAGTTCATCGATATTGATTATCAAGATGCATCTTGAGTCAATTCAGGATATCGATGCTAAAATAAGTGAGCTTGATGCAAAGATCGATGATATGCTTCAGGATCTTCATGCAGAGGAGTTAAGGATACTGCTGACCGTTCCTGGAGTTGGGTCAAACGCTGCCGCGAATATCATCTCAGAGATCGGGGACATATCCTTCTTTGAAACGGCAGATCAGCTCACATCATGGGCAGGACTTGCCCCAAGTTCCCATTCGACTGGCGGAAAGGTCATAAACGGAAGGATTGGCAAAACCGGAAACAGATACCTGAGGAGGATCCTGATTCAGGTTGCCCACGCCGCCGTAAGAACAAAGGGATCGGTGCTCGGAAGGTTTTACAGGCGTGTGATGAAGCGCAGAGGAGCTCCTATTGCTATCGTAGCACTGGCACGGAAGATTCTTGCGATCGTCCACCATCTATGGACAAACATGGAACCTTACGAGGAACTGGGATTTAAGAAGAAGGTACGTCACCAGAAAGCCTGTGAATGCGACGAGTTCGAAATTTCAGGAGCGTTCGAGATCATCGGTAAGGCTGAAAATAAGATAAGTACAACGGGCGGCGGATGCGGTTGATTATGGGGATTTAATCTCCGATTTTAGCACGGATATATAGCGTACCTGTAATTTAGCAGAACAAAGGGATTCTTGCAACCTAAATGAGTGGATACTGTCTTATATTGTATGATGGAAATGCTGATGTTGGTCTGGAGTTCTATGGAATCCTTGTAAGTTAAGAGAATATGTTACTATAATAGTGATCTTATGTTTTATATTGAATGCTCATTATTTTTGGATGATCTACTGAACTGTCTGGTCTAATTAGCAGTTTCAGAACGGCGGCTGTTGCCACTGTTTTTGAGACTTTTACGTACCAAAACGGTAACTACTCACCTACACCGCCAGATGGAATGAACGGATCCCCTCTAAGCGCATCCTGAATCGCATCGAGCACATGATGCTCATTCTTCCGCACTGTAGATATGTACCCAGCAGAATACTACAGAATACATCTGCACCTACAGTGGTTCGGAATGTGCCTGATATCTTCTGCCTCAGTTTCATCATGCGTACATCCCGTTTCCATAGTTATTGTCAAACGGCACATCAAAGTCGTACATAAATTCCAGTACTTCCCGTTTGTGCCCCTTTAACCTATCAAGCAGATTTTTGGGTGGGGATTGTTTAACCCTACCCCTCTTCCCAGGTTCTTTTTGAGGTGGTGGGTTTAATTCCAGTCCCTCCGCAATGATCTTATCAAACCTCCCTTCAAACTCCTCGATTTTATCGGAATCAAGCTCATCTTGATACAGGCGAGTTTGATCCACCTCTTTCTTGATATCAAGCAAGCATTGGCTCATATCTTCTGCCCAGTCCTGTTCATACTGTTCATAAATAAATGTGAGGTCTCTTAAGTGGTGGGCGTTGCAAAGAGCATGTATTACATCGGTGTAATTGAAATAAGGTTTCCAGTGATCATGCACAGCAACTCCTCCGAATTCTGATAAAATTCCAATCGCGTCCATCGCGTCCTTGCCACGCTTCGGATGCACCCCATAATACGTTAAATTTGGAGTGCTAGCAACATGCGAGCCAGCTTCAGCTTACCCTCCACTCGCAAACCCGTTTCATCAAAATTAACTACGTGGGAGTTTATCAACAGCTCTCTAATTGCATCATTGGCTGGTTTTATGTTCTCTGCACAGGTTGCATTCGCCTGGAGGATGATCGCCTCTGTTGGGCGGTGATCGTAAATATCCTCGAAAAAGTCCCCGATGCGCCCCAACGGTACAAACTGGTAGCTGTTCTGGTAGACTGCCATCGCCTTGATGCGGCCGCCATATTGCACCAACGCGGTTACGTCTGGTGGAAACGAAGCCGTGTTCGTGTACCTGCAATGGGGGCATGTCTTGATCTCTGCTTGATGTTCCGTTACTTCAATTTTTACGGGTGGAATGTCAAAGACCCGGTCGTTCTTTTGCGATCCTCTGCTTCGATATCGACAAGTGTTGCGCCGCACAGGTCGCATTGCTCGACCTCATGCAGTTCGATGTGATCGGGTTCTTCCACCGGTTCCAGTGTGTGACCAACATGCCCCTCCTGCCCACCGTTCTTTTTGTTGCCCGACTTTCTCCGGCTTTTGGTGCGGGGCTTCTTGAGACCATCGCTGGACGGGGGCTTGCTGCTGTTTTTGCTGTTCTTGTTCAGCTGATCCTGCATGGTTTGTAATTCCTGAATAAGCTGATTAATTAGATGAACGATTGCTCCTTCCCCTTGCTGATACGCAGTATGGATTTCATCACGGTTGGGTGTGTGCATTGTGTTCTCCATTCATCAAACGAAATATTTTATTTGCAACGATTGTGCTTGGAATATAATCTCATTAATAATAAATTTTGCGGTGGGGGGTGAGTAGTTACAAAAAACGCTATCCTCGGACCACGCTGATTTTCAAATCTGTTCTATACTACACCTTTTTGACCCCGATTGATTTCAAATGACTGTTCACTCCCAAATATTCACAGTTGAACTGCTCCAGAATGTTTTTTGCGCATTTGTCATGGTTGTAAGTTTCAGTATCCGCGATTTATCCCCCTTCAGACCTAACTTTCCAATTTCACATCTCGTTAGTATACGATACACTTTATTCACACCACTCACACCTTCAATCCTATTTTCCCTGAGCTTGTTGGTGATAGTTACATCCAGTAGATAACTCAGAATATATATAGGGGATCCTGGATGCTCAGTAGTACACGTTTCGAACATCGCCTACGAGATTATCTGCCAGAATAGTTTCCACCGCAATTTCCAGATTTTTATCGACCCATGACTGGCGATTCTTCTTTATTCTCTGCCCAACGATCCCCATGGGGTTTTCGACGTGATTATTATTGTCAGGGATCTGTATTCCTCTTGTTGTCAATTCTGCGAAGAGTGCTACTTTGCCAGCAGTCCTGTGAATGAATTTAGCAGTATTACTATCTTTGTTCCTTGATAACAGCTCATTAGCGATTGACAGCAACTCTTTTTGAGTGGTGTCTATTCTCCATTCGAGCCTTGCAAAATTACGATCTATTCTGTGCTTTTTCACTGGGTTCTTCAACGTAGAAATTATCGGTAGTGGCATAATCTACGATAGTTTACCATAACATGCAGAATAAGAACACTTGCTCGAGTATTGTGTGGATATTCACATATAAAACCACGAGATTACACAAGATTTCACGAGATTAACACAGAAATCCTGTGGAAATCCGTGTAATTGCTTGGTTACCTAAACACGCACCCATTAACTATCCTGAATTGGTACACTACCAAATTATCCAGTTTATCTCTTTTTTTGATCCTAATTTGCTCCTCTTTTGGATATTGCTAATTCCACAGATATTACATCGATGTTTTGACAAAATGATTCGTACACTGCTGGATTATGTAGCTGTAATCCTCTAAATGTTGTTGTAGGTTAGTATCTCCGTCGCAAATAGCGTATATTTCGTCAAAAATGTTGTAATTTCCCCGGATATTGGATAAAACGTCTGAACAACTCTTGACCGCGCCCAGGTATAGTAGAAACTCTTCTCCAGTTTCTAAATCGATCCCCAACGCGCTTTTGATGCTGGGGCGACCACCCGATCTTCTTTTTGACTTGGTGTCATCTATGATTATGGCATCGATCGTTTGACCGTTGTATTGCGAATAAATCGGATTTCTTATTGGCAGTGTCTTATTTTCATAGAATATTTTCTTTAACTTGGAAGAACTCACTTTAACCCCCTGCAAGATGTCAATCAGAAAAGA
>JAYEGI010000047.1:0-5108 GCA_034659035.1 Methanobacteriota archaeon | reverse complement strand
CTTCAATCAAACATGTGTTGCTGGCTCCGTTAACCTCATCGGCGCCTGCCATACCCTGTCCCGCCACCACTGCCGCATCCCAGACCGCAGGCGTAATAAGAATCTTTTCATAAAATTCTTTTAATAGTTTTATCCGTCCAATTCCTGCCAGATGGATAATGGTGGAAGAATCACTGATGGCTTCGGGCATACTCAATATCTTCCTCTAAGTTCCTTTCCGTGTTAGTGGTGCAGGATATGTCGCTGTCCCAAAAGTTCCTCGAACTCCATCCGACCCGTCCCTGCAAGTACACTTGCTTTGCCTGATGAAAGCACGCCACGCTGATACAGTGCCAGTGCCAGTTCTTTGTGCAATGTGTCCTCTACTTCATCAGGGGGCAGACGGAGCGCATCCACAATATCTCCAGGTATCTTCAAGTGAGATTCGAAACTCCTTCGACATGCATCGTCTTTATCATTGTTTCCATATCTCCTTGTTTTGGATTTATATCTATATATTACCATCTACCTTAAAACGGGTCACACGTATCGCAAATCCCCCCCCTCTTATCGCGCTCACCGCGGCAGTCTCGACCGACGACAGGCATATCTCCGCGATGTTGTTCCTTATCCTGCCCAAGAATTTCCTGTCCCGTGCCTGTCGCAAACGCGCCGAGCGCGCCGTATGTACACGTGTGGATATCAGCGTCGATGATTGCCTTGTACGGGGCTGCGTCCGTTCGAGCATGACTGATGGTACACGCCGTCGCCGTTCTCATAAAATAAAATTCTGTTCTCCCGCGCGAATCTCCGCATCATGATCCGGGCGTTTGAGACTTGATCGCTTGGGGACGGTGACGCGTGGTTGCAGATTGCGATCACTTTGTCGGGATCGTGGACGGTTCTCGTCGCAAGTTCGTCCCCCATCAACGGGATTCAAGCGAAATAGTTCCATAGGAGTCTTTTTTTTATTTTCTAGGAACGTCGGATTGTCTTACGCAGCCACAACTACCATAATGGAGCACTATCGATCCGAAAAATCGTTTACACCACTAATCTATGCCCATCCGTATTAACCTGTGGCTGATACTATTTTAGCAACAGATTAACACCGGTTTCACTGATTATACCCATCTAATCATATTTATATTTTCCGGATTGACGTAATGTTTTCAACCGACCAGAACAAATTAAAAGGTCTCTGCCATCGTTGTGCGAATGCAAGGTCCACAGGTACCACTATCCATTTGACAGAACGTCTCTTCCTGACTTTCGGAACAGGACATTTTCACTACCATTGTTAGGGTTGTCATGGTTATCTCCAGCGAAAGTCCTTATATCACCGAAACATAAATAAATAGACACCAGACAATTGGAGGTAATCATGAGATTGAAAGATATTGTACTAATCGTGGCAGTTGTGTCACTGCTACTGTCATCAGGATGCATCTGGCAGGAGGAGAAGAAGGTTGTTGATAGCGACGGCGATGGATGGGATGATGAATATGAACTGATTGCAGGAACAGATCCCAACAACACGGATACCGATGGCGACAAGTACTGGGATCCGTTGGATTCAAACCCACTCGACCCTGACATACCGGTTCCAAGGGTAACACCGACACCGGTGGAGACGGTTGCGCCACCGTCACAACCCACACCAACCCCGACCCCTAACGCAACTCACGCGTTCGAGATCACATATCCTGCAGATGGCGATAGCGTTCCCCGCTCAATCGATGTCGAAGGACATGGTGGTGTGCCCGGATCAAAGGTCAGGATTCATGTCTGCACAGAAGATGAAGGAGATCGCCTTCAACCGAGTATCGGGTATGTTGACGAGAATGGTAACTGGAAAGTAGAGGATGTTGAACTATGGGACGTGCAAGGATATGTACTCGGGGAAGAGGCAGTGATCTATACGAGGATGGTTGTGTCTCAGACGGGTAAAACAATTATACTCCCTTCTGAGAACGTCACGGTGTACCGGGCATAGGAGAGGCATCAAGGATGATTACAGAGAGTCTACTGGCACCGGGACATCGCGGCTGCGCAGGGTGTGGAGCATCGCTTGCAGCGAAGTTTGTTCTCGAAGGCGCTGGCAGCGACTGCATTATGTGCGGTCCTACCGGCTGCCTCGAGGTATTCACAACCCCTTATCCTGAATCGGCGTGGCGGGTCCCGTACATCCACTCGCTCTTCGAAAACCCTGCCGCAGTCGCGTCGGGGATCGAGACCGCACTCGCTGCCCGCGGCAATACCCACACAAAGGTGCTCGTCATCGCAGGTGATGGTTCCACCTTTGATATCGGCATCCGCAGCATATCAGGTGCATTCGAGCGCGGGCACAACATAACGTATGTGTGCTACGACAACGAGGCATACATGAACACAGGCATTCAGCGCAGTGCATCGACGCCTTTTAATGCATCGACCACAACGTCCCCCGCCGGAACAGTTTCTTACGGCAATCCCCACCAGAAGAAGGATATGCCCGCGATCCTTGTGGCGCATGGCTCGCCTTATGTGGCGACCGCAACAATTGCGTACCCAACAGACGTGATCCGCAAGATAAAAACCGCTACCGAGACTGAAGGTCCGGCTTATGTCCAGATACACGCGTCATGTTGCACTGGCTGGTACTTCGACAGTTCACTGGGCGTCGAGGTCACACGGCTTGCAGTAGAGACCGCGCTGTACCCGATCTTTGAGATAGTGAACGGAGAACTCGGGAAAGTGCATAAGATCAAACAAAAACCTGTCGAGGAGTACCTCCGGATGCAGAAGCGGTTTGCGCATCTGTTCAAGGATGAGGTCGGAAAAGCCGAGATTACGAAGATCCAGGCAATTGCTGATGAGAACGTCCGGAAATACGGGCTTGTTGGGTGAAACATAAATTTGTGAGATGATATAATTGACTATAGAGAATGAAGATTTTATACGGATAAATTATACCGGGCGATTGGAAGACGGCACGGTATTCGACACCACCGACGAGGAAGTCGCAAAGGAACATGACATATACGATGAGAACATCCGCTACGATTCTTTCGTGATTGTCGTTGGAAAAAGGCACGTCGTGGACGGACTGGACGAAGATCTTGTCGGGAAGGAAGCCGGTTATCACGGGACTATTGAGATTCCGCCGGATAAGGGCTACGGCGAACACAAAACGGAACTCGTAAAGACCTACCCCACATCCAAATTTACAGAGCCGCCGGTGAAAGGGATGCGGGCGGTCGTCGATGGGCAACAGGGCATGGTTGTCATGAAAGTCGGGCGCAGGGTGCGCATCGATTTCAACAGCCCAATGGCTGGTAAAACCATAATATTCGAGTATACGGTCGAAGATCTGATCGATGACGACCTCGACAAGATCAAATCCCTGCTACAATCCTACTTCAGGAAGGACTTTGATGTGGAGCTTGTTGATGAGACTGCTATGATCGAACCGCCAATCGATCTCCGGCTAAATCAGAACTGGCTACTCATGAAGTCGAGGATCGCAAACGAACTCCTCGAATCGATAGAACTGGATAGCGTGAAATTCGTTGAGACATATCAGAGATCGGACTAGTAACCATGAAAGCATGTATTATGTGCGGTGGACTGGGTACAAGACTCCGTCCACTGACCCTTGAGCGGCCAAAGCCGCTGATACCGCTCCTAAACAAACCCTCGGTCGCGCATCTGATCGAGCACCTGAAGGCAGAGGGGTTCACAGATGCCGTACTGACACTTGGTTATCTCGGAGAGATGATCGAAGAAGAGGTGAGGAAGATCGAGGGCATCGATATCGATTGCGTGTACGAACAAAACGCACTCGGGACTGCCGGAGGAGTCAGGAACGCCAGATCACACCTCGAAGATGGCACGTTCATGGTCGTTGGAGGCGATCATGTACTTGATCTGCAGCTTCGTGAGATATATCGGTTCCACGAGACAAACGACGCCATGGTCACAATCGGGCTGATCTGCATCGACAATCCTTTCGAGTACGGGGTATGTGATATGGATGCGGATGGCGTGATCCACCGGTTCCTTGAAAAGCCAGAACCCGGCGAGGCATTCAGCAATCTCGTAAATACCGGGATATATGTCTGCGATCCCGAGATTATAGATTGGATCCCAGGCGGCGAGATGTATGATTTTGCAAAAGATGTCTTTCCTGCCCTGCTCGACGCTGGAAAGGAGATTGATGGCTTTCTCGTGCAGGGCAGATGGACTGACATCGGCAATCACGAGATGTACCGGAACGCATGTAAATGGAAACTCGATCAGATATCTGGCAGTGTAAGAATCCCCACACCACGAATCAGGGATCCAGTGATGATCGGAGAAGGTTCTGATATCGCGGAATCGTCCATGATCGTGGGTCCGGTTGTGATCGGCGAAGATACAACAATTGGGGATCGGGTGCTGATCGGTCCGTACACAACGATCGGGTCGGGTTGCACGATCGAGGATGATGCGCACATCCTGACCTCGCACATCTATGACAACGTCCGGATTGGCAGGAAGTCACTCATCTTCAGTTCCATCATCGACAATGATTGTTACGTGCATGAGAATTGTTCGCTTGAGACCGGGACTGTGCTCGGTTCGAGGGCGGTTGTTTCTGAGGGTGCAATTCTCTCTGGTGTAAGGGTGTGGCCCGATAAGGTCATAGATCGCGGGGAGCATCTGCGGAGCGATGTGGTAGATTAACTACGGTTCAGATTCCGTACCATGCTTGACTTTGCACGTGATATTGTCGCCGTGACTTGTGTGGCTTCCGAGATGAACGTGTTTTGCACATCGGTCATTTAAATGCAAAGCCAAGTATCCTGTGAACAAACACGGATACGGTCTTTGTTACAGATGTCATTGTCCCGTTGGCTGCTGGTTGGGTTGCATGTGTGTTCGGTTAAGCAACCCAGCCCCCCATTAACCGTTCCCGTTTGATATTCGGATCGCATCCATGATTTAAATATATATTATACAATAGTGACATATTCAGATATATCCCCATCGATTCGAGTACCTCTTTCAGTAGCTGGTGTGCGTTCTCTCCAAACACTTTTGCCCATCGTAAGTGCGTATAACGGTTCGCTTTTTCGGGATTGGCATTTCTGATCAATTGAAGTACT
>JAYEGI010000046.1:0-18953 GCA_034659035.1 Methanobacteriota archaeon | reverse complement strand
CCTGGTGTGTGGTGAGTCTACTCAGTTTTTGCATGGTCCGGACAATTGATGAGCGACCATTTAGTATGCAGATAGTGATATATTGATTTAGTGATGGTTGACTGTCACGGGAGATACCAGAGAGCCGGTTTATTTTCACATTGGTTTTATGGATATATAGTATAGGTGATGCATACAAGACTGCAGAGGGGATCAACGCTGGCGAGATTGACACTTGATGGTTTTACATCACGAACAGTGATGTTATGATGCCCACTTGCATGTTTTATCGCAGAGCGTGATCGAGTGCTCAAGATTCAAAAATCGGTGCCACCCCACTCTGAAATAGTCACTGGAAAATAAAAATGGTAACGAGATTTCCTCGCCCTCATTATGTTCTGCCGGATGTGCAGGATTCAAATACCATTTCATCGTCACCGGGAATTCTACCGTTCGGTCGGGGGCATCAATCGCTTTTGTGTATAGATTCTATAGCACAGATTTATATAGCATACATACCGAACTAATTGTGATCATATCGGATGATCACAACAGAGGAGGTTAACTAATGAGTGAATTCATAGACGAATTCATCGGAACATGGAAGAAAGTGATAACCACGCCAGGTGACTTCTTCAAGGAGATGCCGACATCGGGCGGGTATGAAGAGCCGCTTAAGTTCGCGGTCATAAATTACCTAATATCGGGTATTGGGATAGCACTTATCACATTTGGCAGCATGTTTGCAGCAGTCATTGCTGCACCGATATTCGGGATTATCGTGCTGTTCATCTTCGGATTGATGTTCCATGTCTGCTTCAAAATCGTTGGTGGGTCAGGAAATTACGAGGGCACGGTTCGGATAATGGCTTATGCATCAGCAGTGGAAGCGGTTTCGTGGATACCGATCATTGGTTGGATCATTGCACTTTATGCGATATACCTTGCAATCGTTGGCGGAACTTTTGTCCATAATATCACGACATTGAGGTCTGCAATGGCGATATTCATACCGATAGCGGTGCTGACAATAATCGCGGTATTGTTAATCGTGATGCTGGGTATGGCGCTGTTTACGACATTTGAAATGAACGAATACTGCGGATACTAAAATATCCGATAGATGGTACACGATTAAACACTGACCCTGATTGAAGTTCCAGGGTCTGTTTTATTTTTTCATCGTACAATCACTATCAGTATCCTTGAGCAGATGCCAGAAATGCGCCTTTGCGATCACACCACCAGATACCTGAGATTCCCTTTCCACGCAGACATTAGCGAACCAAGACGCGCCACGCTCTCCTGATCGGTTGGCATGAACATCATCTCTGGGCGGTGCCGCTCAACATATCCAAGAAACGGATGGAAATGCGACATCAGAAACTTAAAATCGCTGATCAGCACGATCGGATCGTTGTGGCTTGTATTTAAGTGTGGCAGCACTGAACTCACATCGGTTCCGCCGCCCGCGGTCACAGATCGCAGCGCAGCGATATCGGTCTGACATGCGCCCGCATTGAAAGTGATGATCTTTGTCCGGGACTTGAAGTACCTGTGGATGGTGTTTGCCAGCATCTTTGCCGATGTGATCGATTTGGTCATGCTTGATGAGGTATCGACAAGCACCCAGACCGTTTTTCGCTTCTCCAGTTCCCGCTCGAGCCACATATTACTTGAATCGAATAGAATGAGACGTTTCTTGTCGGCAAGCGACATGCTTGTGCCCCGGTATCGTGTTACGAGGCGCGGTCTCTCGATCCCAAGCCCGCGCTCGAGAAGGGCTGGCAGTTTCAGTTCCCGCGCAAGCCCCGCGCATTCGGATTCATCGTATTCGAGTACACCCTTACCGCTTCCGATGCTCATGCCATCGATCTTCTGGGCGAGGGTCTCCGGCGCAAATTCGCAGAACTTCTCCTGCTTGATGTACTGCGGCGTGCGCTCATGGATCACGTCGGTATTCCGCTTCATCATCCGCCACGGCGTGTTGTCTGAGCGCCAGACCGAGCTTAGAACGCCAGCCAGCGCAGACGCGGACTCGACAAACTCTGTAAACCGCTTCTTTGTGAGATGCTCTGCCGAATCTGCCACAAGACTTGCAAGGTGTCTGAACCGGTCGGATTCTGCGAGTTTTGTGATGCTTTCCATGATCTCACCGTCCCAACCCGGATCACAATCTCTGTCACGGTATCCGTCTCTGTTTTGATTTTGGTTTCGGTGTGGACGCCCCTCACGAAACTCGGGGAAGGTGTGCGGATGCCGTGATAGCAGGATGAGCATCGCTATGGTATATGCATCGTCACTCTTCGATTCTGCAAGCGAGTCCAGGAGCGACGCATCCATCGGCTCGTAAGCACAGGTATCCATCTCGCGGTTGATCGCATAGTCAGAGACGACGTTTGTTGCGAAATGCACGATATCCGCGTCCAGATACTGCCCGCTCCAGATGTCGGCATCGCTTATCTTCTCCGCCTCTGTGATCTCGCGGTAGCCCGCGATCAGGTCGTTTATGTGCGGCAGATGTGCGACCTCGTGGCTTGCGAGCAGTCTTGCGAGGTCGTTCTGATCGCGGCTGGTCTTGATGTAGAGATCGGCACGCCTGGATGCGGTAAAGACATGGATGTAGGAGGAGGGGTCCGAATCACCGCTTTCGATGTATTTCAGTCTGACATCATAATTGGACACCAGTTTATCGATCAGTTCGCTTAACACCACAAACATGCTGCCGGGTGCTGGCTCGCTATCTCTATCAATCACACTCACGGCCTCACCCAGGCAGTTTTAATGGCGCGGAGTGCCCCGTGATCGAAGAGACGAGAGACTATCCGAAATGATCCGATTCCGCCAGATGTTATTGAGATCACGTTATCCTCTTGGTATCCTTTTTACACTCCTGCATAATATTTCTGTGCATCTCAAAAATCGTGGCGATTTACCGCGAGCGTTCGCAAAGACCTCGCCACATAACCCCATAACGCAATAAGATTTTAGTTACATGATTACCATTATCTTCTGAAAAAGGGAGAACCATGCTCACAAGCACATACATCCACATACCCCGCATCGGGAGTACGATCGAACACAGGATATGGTCATGCGGCATCAGGACGTGGTCCGAGTTCGCAGAACACAAGGATGAGATAGCCATACCAGCTTCCAAGAAGACGACCATCCTTGCAGGGATCGATGAGTCCATGCAACACCTCCGCGTACATGACGCTCGATTCTTTGCAGAATCACTCCCGAAATCCGAGCACTGGCGCGCATACAGCGATTTTAAGGACAGAATTGCCTTTGTGGACATCGAGACCACTGGCCTATCTCCGAACTATGCCCGCATGACCGTTGTCGGGATATACGACGGCAAGAGGGTGAAGACGTACGTGCGCGGGATCGACCTTGACGAGATCGTCGATGAGTTTGCAAAATATGATTTTCTGGTGACGTACAACGGCGCACGTTTTGACCTGCCGTTTATCAAGCGCGAGTACCCTGAGATCGAATTTGACCAGTTGCACACGGACCTGATGTATCCTCTGCGGCGCATCGGTTACGCGGGCGGGCTTAAGGCAATCGAGCGGATGCTCGGGATCGCACGGAGTGAGGATACGACAGGGATCACCGGATTTGATGCAGTCCGGCTCTGGCACGAGTACGAACGCGGCAGTGCGGATGCGCTCGAACTGTTGCTGAAGTACAACCGGGAAGACATAGTGAATCTTGAAACGATCATCGAACTTACGCATCCCCGGTTTGTCGAAGATGCATTTTCAGGCGGGGCTGCGGTTGGGGTTCGGTGACGGTACGGGCTTTAAGATAATTCTTAATTTTTTTCCGGTCAAAATTTTGTCAAAGTTCGGTTTTGAGAGATCATGAATGCACAAGTTCGGGCGAATAACTTGAATTTGGTTGTTACCGACTTCTCTGATCTTGTTGTGGTTGCATGATTTACTGAAATATATCCCGTAATCGCTGTTCGAGTGTATGGTGCAGTCGCTTATCGTGTTGTAATTGCAGGACATCAACATATGAATGCCATTGATGTTTGAATGCAGGTCGCAGTCACTTATCGTACAATTCCTGCTGAATACTATTGCAAGGTCTTCACCGAGATCTATGGGTTGAAGACGGCCTCTTTAAGATATTTCAACGTTTACGGACCAAAGCAGGATCCGTCCTCCGAATACGCGGCTGTGATACCGAAGTTCATAACACGCGTACTGAACGGCAAACCGACCGTGATCTGTGGGGACGGAGAGCAGACACGAGATTTTACCTTCGTAAAGGATGTTGTCAGCGCAAATATCCTTGCGGCAGGGAGCAGTAAGACCGGAGTGTTTAACATCGGCAGCGGTGCGCGGGTGAGTGTGAATGAACTTGCAGCAGCGGTAATAGAAGCATCCGGCACCGGCACCAACCCGGGCATCTTACATGCGGAGCCAATGACCGAGGATGTGCGGCATTCGCTTGCTGACATATCGCGGGCCAGGTCTATCGGATATAAGCCATCTTACGCTCTTACAGATGAACTCAAAGAGACTATCAGGTCGTTTTCGGTGTAGAACATTTCGAGGTTATCGAGGATAATAGCAGATGAATACCGTACAGAGGATAGTCAAGAACACCGCAGCATTATTCGCGGCCCAATTCACAGTCGCGATATTATCGCTTGCATTAGCCATCGTCATCGCACGGAGTTTAGGGGACGTTATATTCGGTAAATATTCCTTTGCGCTTGCTTTTGCGTCTATCTTTGCCGTCTTTTCGGAGTTGGGGTATAATACGCTGCTGATCAGGGATGTTGCAAGAGACAAATCACAGGCAAGCAAGTATCTGAGTAATGTACTGCTCATGCGTGCATTTTTGTTCCCGGTAATCTTCGCTTCAATCGTGGTAACAGTCAATGTGCTGGGTTATCCGGCATATACAAAGAGCGTCGTATATCTTTTTGGAGTTTACCTGCTTATCATGTCCTTTTCTGACGTCTTTAAAGTGACCTTCCGCGTCTTTGAAAAGATGGAATATGAAGCAAATATCACGATTTTCGCAGCCATGATACGACTCTCTCTCTCTCTCTGGGATTATTGGTTCTGCTCATGGGTTACGGATTGAATCAGCATATAATCCGGTTTTGAGCATGAAAACTATTGGACTTTCGGAACCGGTGAAATCTGTGGCTAAAAACCCATGTTAGCCACAGGTTAACACGGGCGTGCCGAGATAAATCTCTACTTACCAGCTGATGAAAATCCAGCTTTGCAAAAATAGGTATTCTTGCAAAAAAACACGTGCGGAATGCCAGGTGAATGCCACGAATTACACAAATTTATCTGCCACAAAATCAGAGTGTTTCCACTGAATAATTCAATTGTGTCCAAAAAAAGCTTAACAAGCCTCGGGCGGGAATTGAACCCGCGACCTCGTCCTTACCAAGGACGCGCTACACCGCTAAGCCACCGAGGCGCAGGTCACTGATTGATGCGGATTGATTATGAACATTTCGGTTGTTGGGGTGGACTGGTAGGCAGTTGCGCGGATTTGTTGACGGTTCATTAGAAAACCATTAATACCCGCGCAGTGACCATCAGTACAGATGACCCACAAAGTTGCGATCGTCTTTGACTCATCCGGTACGCTGATGCATACGTACAGGGTGGCAAAGGATATGGAGCGTGGAGGTACGCTTTATGATGCAGTCACCCTGCATCTCGTCAGCGAGTCCCAGGCACTCGTTGCAATCGATATATCGCCGGATATGCTCCCAAACTACCCGCCGGCTCAGGTTCTGCCGCGTTTTCTTTCCGAAAACAAGATAGATATAAACATCGGCTGTGCAAGCGATGATATCACAACTGCTGATGTCAGAAATATGTTAAAACGCAACTTAGGGGATGCTAATGCTAGTGTCTCTGATCTCCTGGATGTGGTAGCAGCGGTGAGAGCGAAGTGTAAAGATGTCTTTTATATCGGAACCGGATTCGTGATCGACGTGCTCACAGGCGCGATTCATTATGTGGTCTGTTCAGGCGGAAAACTCTTCGATGGCGCAGAAGCAACGATTACAAAACTTGCGGATTGCGCAGACCCGTACATCGCATCCGGTGATAGTATGCGAAATCTAGCCATACTCGCTGACCGCCTGAAGATTCCACAGGATCATGTGGTCCCGGTTGCAACCCCTCTCATCAAGGAGCGTCTCATCCTGGATCTTAAAAAAACTTATGACACAGTCATCATGGTCGGCGACGAGATTAACGACCTTCGCGCGATCAGGGCGGCAGATGTGGGGGTGCTGACGATGCAGCAGTGTTCTGATAAATTGCAGAAATTATGCGATAGCGCGGACATACTTATACCGGATATCTCATCTCTTCCGGATGTTATCAGGGAGATGGGGCTATCCAAGTCCCTGACAGACTGTCTCACCAGCCGCGCGTCTGCAACGTCTCCACGTCAGAAAGAGTTCTAATATCAATCCCTTTCATCTGGTCTCCGAGACCTTTCGAGATCTCGGCGATAACATCGGGCTTATCATAGTTATTGACAGCTTCTACGATTGCGTTCGCCATAGTTTCCGGATTCTCTGCCGTGAAAATCCCGGATCCAACAAAGACTCCGTCCACTCCGAGGTGCATCATCAGTGCAGCATCGGCAGGAGTTGCAACACCGCCTGCTGCAAAGTTAACCACTGGCAGACGCTGGAGCTTCGCAGTCTCTTCGACCAGTCCAATTGGAGCTTCGATCTCCCTTGCAACTCTTGCAAGTTCCTCCTTGTTCTTCCCTTTCAGTGACCGGATGCTTCCGGAGATCAGTTTCGTATGCCTGACCGCTTCCCTCACATCGCCGGTGCCTGCTTCTCCTTTCGTCCGAATCATCGCAGCACCCTCTGCTATGCGCCGCAGCGCCTCGCCGAGATTGCGTGCGCCGCACACGAATGGAATCGTGAATTCAGTCTTATCGATATGGAATTCGTCAGCAGGCGTCAGCACCTCTGACTCATCGAGCATGTCCGCACCGATCGCCTCAAGGATCCGCGCTTCCATGGTGTGCCCGATCCTCGCCTTTGCCATCACAGGAATCGTTACCGAGTCGATGATCTCGCAGACGATCTGCGGGTCAGCCATCCTCGCAACACCTCCCTGCTTCCTGATCTCGGATGGAACTGCATGAAGCGCCATCACAGCAACCGCACCAGCCTCCTCTGCAATGACCGCCTGCGCAGGTGTCGTCACATCCATAATAACGCCGCCCTTCTGCATGGCAGCAAATCCCCGCTTCAACAGTTCGGTACCGTGCCTGAGCTCATTTAAATCCATTTATCCACCTCAAACCGTATAATTCATATAATTCTTGTCCCTGTTCGCAAATCTCCGGTCAACATTGTCGATGATAGCAAACAACCGCGCCTCAAGTTCATCGAATGCCAGTTCATTGCTGTGTACACTGATCTCGATGTCACCAACTGATATTGTGATCCCGTTGTCCAGTTGTACGTCGGACATGGTCTCACCTTCCGATTGTGTCTGTTCTTCGTCATCGCACAAGTTCATCACCGTTCTGATAGCCATTGCATCTCTCGATCTATGGGTCAGAGGTACATTAAACTTTCTGGTTGTCTTGTGCATCGGCTCTGGGGAACTGTCAACTTGCCCCATCAGTATATATGGCTGGGCAGTATTCACGACTTAAAATAATCCTTAACCAGCCCCACCACGATCCGGTTCAGCAGAAGCAATCCTATCAGGTTGGGAAGTGCCATCAGGGCATTGTTGATATCAGAAAACAGCCAGATAGCCTCAAGGCAGGCATCCGCATTCGGAAGGTCCACCACACCAGCGCCCACGATAATTCCCACCAGAAATATGGAATAATACACAACAAGGGCATGCCTGTAGAATCTAACATCTTGACACCTTTTCCACAAAGTATGAGAGGCACTGCTTGCCATAGAACGACCATGTCAGGATGGTTGTGAATGCAAAGAGCACCATTCCAAGAGTTATCACCAGATCGCCGGCGTATCCTATCTCTGAGCTGAACGCATGGATGCTCAAGCGAGTACTGGTCTTGCCAGTCTCCCACGCTCCTGTGGATACAATGACCAGACCGGTCATGGTGCAGACCACGATGGTATCGATGAACGGACCCAGCATGGATATCAATCCCTGCCTGACACTGTGCTCGGTCTTTGCAGTGGCATGTGCCATGGGCGCGCTTCCAAGACCTATTTCATTGGAAAAGATGCCTCTTGCAATTCCAAACCGCATGGCATGAGCAACAGTAGCCCCTGCAAATCCGCCGACTGCAGTCTGTCCGGTTAAGGCACTCGCGATTATCAGCAAAAAAGCTCCCGACACCTCGTTGAAGTTTAATACCAGAACAACCAAAGCTGCTGAGATGTAAATGACTGCCATGAATGGTACCAATTTTCCGGCTACAGACCCGAGTCTCACAATCCCGCCAATAATGACTGCCCCACCGCCAGTGCCAGAAGCAAGCCAGTGACAATTCCCGAGATATGAAACGTATCCTTCAGTGCAAGGGACACAGAGTTCGCCTGCACCATATTGTCTCCGCCAATCGATGAAAATGCGCCAGCCGCGGCGAAAGACATGCCCAGAACCAGTCCCAATCGCTTACTTTTAAGCCCGCGCTCGAGATAATGAAATGGTCCGCCTATCATGGTGCCGTCAGGCAGCTTTTCCCTGAAATGTAAGGCAAGTGTGCATTCAGCGAACTTTGTCGCCATCCCAACAATGGCTGTCAGCCACATCCAGAAGATTGCGCCCGGACCGCTCAGTGCGATTGCGGTTGCGACACCTGCGATATTGCCTGTGCCGATGGTGCCTGAAAGCGTGGTCATCAAGGCACGAAATGGCGATATGTCGCCGCTTCCCTCTTCTTTACGTTCGAGCATGAGGCGGAAGGTGTACGCCAGTTTACGCACCTGAATCCCGCGTAACCTGAAAGTAAGGAATATGCCGGTCCCGATTAGTAGAACCATCATGAACGGATCCCAGATGATGTCACTGGCTGCGGCGAGAATCTGGTGTGTGACCGACATATACGTAAGTTTTATCGCATCGTCTTAAAGATAGAGAACCACAGAATGCCAGAACTGCCGGGCAAAGAGGAGGATCTGATAACATGGAAGTAAGCCAGACAATCTTTGAAGAATACACTGACGATCTTGGACCTGAGAAGATAATCCACATCTACGAACCCATCGCAAAATTAAGGGCGATCGTGGTAATCGACAATGCTGCGGCAGGCCCTTCCATCGGCGGCGTACGGATGGCTCCGGATATCACCACAACAGAGGTGATGAGACTCGCAAGGGCGATGACACTCAAGAATGCTGCGGCAGGCCTCCCACATGGTGGTGGCAAAGCCGGAATCATCGCTGACCCGAAGACGGCGGATAAAGAGTGTCTCATACGAATGTTCGCAAAAGCGATCGAATCTCTTCAGGATTACACTCCCGGTCCTGATATGGGCACCGACGAATCCTGTATGGCGTATATATTCGATGAAATAAAGCGGGCTGTCGGTCTTCCGAGAGTGCTTGGAGGAATCCCTCTCGATGAGATTGGGGCAACCGGCTTCGGGATCGCAGAATGTGCAGAAGTTGCGAAGGAGTATATAGATCTGGATCTGAATGGCGCAAGACTCGTTGTCGAAGGCTTCGGGAACGTGGGCAAGAACGTGGCGCGATTTCTCGAAGAGAAGGGCGTGTGCCTCGTGGCTGCGAGCGATACGAGCGGAACTGTGTACAATAGGGATGGGATCGATGTTTCGGGATTGATACAGGTAAAGGAGAGTGAAGGATCTGTCATCTATTACGAGGGCGCGGAAAAGCTGAAGACAGAGGATATCTTAAAGATTCCCGGCGACATATTCGTTCCTGCTGCAAGACCTGACGTCATCGATGAGAGAAACGTCAACACACTTGACACAAAGCTCGTACTCCAGGGTGCGAATATCGCGATAACGACTGGAGCCGAGAAGGCACTTAACGAGAAGGGGATTCTATCAGTCCCTGACTTCATAGCAAATGCCGGCGGCGTCATCGCGGCTGCGGTCGAGTACAGGCGCGGGAGCGAGAAAGGGGCTTTTTCCGAAATCAAGAGTAAGATAAGGGTGAACACAAAGGCAATCCTCGATAAAACGTACAGCGAGGGAGTGTATCCGCGGGATGCCGCTGAAATGATCGCAAAGGAACGGGTGCTCTCTGCGATGAGCTACCGCAAATGCATATAACCCTGCCTCATGCTCTCGAAAGTCCTTGAACCGGATTCGATTGCGGTGATCGGCGCATCCTCGAATCGTGAAAAATGGGGACATCGGATATTGGATAACATCATCACGGGAGGGTACGCAGGAGTGGTTTATCCGGTTAACCCAAACAAAGACGAGGTTCTGGGGATGCGGTGCTATCCTTCGGTTCTCGACCTTCCTCACAGAGTCGATCTTGGCATAATCGCAGTTCCGGCAGAAAGTGTTCCCGTGGTTCTGGAGGAATGCGGGAGAATTGGCGTCAGTGGTGTTGTGATCGTATCAGCGGGCTTTGGCGAGGTCGGAAACAATGAACTTGAGAACAATGTCCGCGATATTGCGAGGGACTACGAGATGCGAATGATCGGTCCGAACACGTTTGGCTTCATCAACACGCATCCCCACCTGAATGCGAGCATCATCCCAGAGATGCCACAGATTGGCGGAATCTCGTTTGTGACCCAGAGCGGAACATTTGGGATTGCGCTTGTGGACTGGGCTGCAAGCCAGCAGATGGGACTCCATCTTGTCGTTGGGGTCGGGAACAAGGTAGATGTCGATGATTCCGACATTCTTACGTATATGAGTACTGATCGGCACACAAAAACGATCATGATGTATATCGAGGGGATAGAGCGGGGAAGGCGATTCATCGATGTCGCAAGCAGGATCCGAAAGCCGGTAATCGCGCTCAAGACCGGGAGATCTCAGGCAGGAAGTAAGGCTGCACTGTCGCACACAGGCTCTCTTGCCGGCACCGACCGGATTTATGATGGGGCATTTAAGCAGGCAGGGGTCATTCGTGCAGGGACGCTCGAGGAGTTGTTTGATTCTGCACTTGCGCTCTCGATCTCTCCGCCAGCAGGTGGCGGCATCGGGATAATCTCAAACGGTGGCGGTGCTGCAATCTTGGCAGCAGACTTATGTGAAGACCTCGGGCTTCATCTTCCGGATCTGTCGGATGATACGGTTCGGATGCTATCAGGAGTGCTTCCGGCGATTGCAACTCCTGCGAATCCTCTGGATACGGCAGGGAACGGCAGCTACGAGATGTTTAAGGCTGTTACGGATATCATGCTCTCTGATCCAGGCATAAACGCTCTTTTGGTAATATACGTCCATGCAGAGATGGTGGATCCATGCCTGCCGGCAGAGGCAGTGATCGATGCGAGAGGGAGATGTGATAAACCGGTCTTAACATCATGGATCGGTGGAAAAGGTATTGGGACGGCGGTAAAACGCTTGGAAGAGAACAGAATACCAAACTATCCGCTGCCAGAGCGTGCGGTAGTCGCACTTAATAATCTGGTGCGTTACAAAAGGATTTTGCAGAAGCGATGAAGATACTAACCGAACACGAATCGAAAAAACTTCTGGCAGAGTACGGAATACCAGTAACAAGGGAAGCTGTGGCAAGGAGCAGGGAGGACGCGCTCTTGCTTGCATGCGAGATCGGGTTTCCTGTTGCAATGAAGATCTCATCTCCGGATATCGCGCATAAGAACGCTGCTGGGTGCGTCCTTCTCGATGTGGGGGCGCCGGATGTGAGTGCTACTTATAAGACGCTTGTAGAGAATGCGAAGAAACATGCCCCGGACGCACGAATCGATGGAGTTCTCGTCCAGGAGATGGTGCCGCGTGGAACCGAGATCGTAATCGGGGTAAAACGTGACCCGCAGTTCGGTCATGTCGTGATGTTCGGGCTTGGTGGGGTCTTTGTTGAGGTACTCGACGATGTCTTGTTTCGGATAGTTCCGCTTACAAAGCGGGATGCGATCGAGATGACCGAGGAGATCAGGGGACGCTCGATTTTGACTGGATGCGACGTGGGAGCGATAGTTGATACTATACTGAAGGTGTCTGAGATGGCTGCGAAGGAGAATATATTCGAACTCGATATAAACCCGCTCATCGCGTGTGAAAGGGGTGTAGTGGCTGTGGATGCGCGTGTGGTATTTAAGGGTTGACGGGCGAATTAACTTAATTTGAGAGGATCACACCAAATGAGCGAAATATGCGAAAGAGGCGAAATAGGTGAAACGGGCAAAACAGACGAAACAGACCCGATACGACACCGGATCATGATTATGAGCGGCAAGGGCGGCGTTGGCAAGACCACAGTCGCGGTTAATCTTGCGCTCAGGCTGGTCGAGAACCGGAAGAATACCGGATTGCTCGATGCAGACATCACAGGACCCAACATACCAAAGATGCTAAATATCGAGGATGAACTCCCATCGGCAGACGAAGAGCTGCTGATACCGGTATACCTACCACTCGGGTGCGATCACGGGCTTTCTGTCATGTCAATGGCTTTCATGATCGAAAAGGACGCTGCTGTACCGTGGCACGGTCAGCTCAGAACGGACTTTATACGGCAGTTCGTAGAGGGGATTCGGTGGGACTGGATGGGCGCGCTCGACTACCTGTTAATCGACCTCCCGCCCGGAACCGGCGACGAACCGATGAGCATTGTAGAGCTTATGGATGTAGATGGTGTAATCATCGTCACCACGCCTCAGGATGTTGCACTCCTCGATACAAGGAAGGCAATAAACATGGCACGGTACCTGGAGATTCCGGTCATCGGGATCGTCGAGAACATGAGCGGTTTTGTCTGTCCGCACTGTGGTTACGAAATCGATCTATTCGGGAAAGGCGGCGGAGAACGCGTTGCTGAGGAGATGGGCGTGCCGTTTCTCGGAAGCGTGCCGCTTGATCCCCTGGTTGTAAGGTCCGGGGACAGCGGCATTCCCTTTGTGCTGGAGATTAATTCAGCCACTGCCAGATCATTCGAGGCGATAGTGGATCGGATGGATGAGGTTATAAAGAGCATGAAAAGCAAGGCATCGTAAGCTAATGCCCTGATAAGATTAATAACACCTGCTGCTAATACTGGCTTAACATGGCAAAATACAAGACTTCCACTATTATCCTACTGGTGCTTGCCGGGCTAATGATGCTCCTGATGATAATAGCTCCAATGGCGCCTCTTTTTTGGGGCGATAACGAACCTGATAATGCAGGCCAGCCCACATCGCAGCCCGAAAATGACGGTCGTATACCATTGAACAACTTTGGAAAACTTGTTGATCATCCGCTTTATTCGGTAGCGGACGGGCTTAATGCGAGCCCGCCGGGTGTGCTTATAGCACAGTACGTCCATGCTGAGGGTCTGGAAGGGACGCCACTTGCGGAACAGATCGTCCCGCAGGGGTTCTATGGCACAAACGTCACTGATTCCTACGCGGCCGTATTTGGGGATGGTAGCCAGATCGGATTGCATACGCTGTATCCGAGAAAGTTGGTACTTGGGTCTTCCATTGTCGCACCATCCAGTTACAATGGTTATCGGGTGCTTATCCGAAACAAGGACCTGTGTAATATCCTGGGTGATCCCTGCATCCTTGGTCCACGCAGCAAGATCGAGACGACGGTAGATGTGATCGATAATGAGAGCGCACCGAACGCATATCCCTATTTCGGTGAATTGCTCGAGAACGCGGATCTTGATGCGCCGTATCAGGAAGTGAATATGTACTCTTCCATTGCAAAAAAGTATTATGCTACGGTGCGCCCTGTGGGTGACGGGTGCGAGCGTACCATCACATGCATCGGCATCAGCGAGAATGCAACTGCCAGCGTAAACGAACTTGCAGCGAACACGACCGATAATCTCGCGTGTGCTGTGGCATTCAATCAGAGCGACCTGAATCTCACAATCATAACGATCAGCGGCGACTGCGATGCGGTGATGGCTGCGAAGATAAACTGACCGTATCGCGTCTTTGGCGTGCAGGTGTTAGTGGCGTTTGCCGGATTGGAACTGAAACGAGACGGTTTCATTCCAGCAGCCACTTCCTTTTACGAAGCAAAAATTTGAAAAAATCCGAGCTAAGGATTTTTCTTTTTAATCTTTGTTAAATGATGGTGAAGAAAATCATAGATTTTCTGTAACTACTCAGGTATGTTGATTGGCCTTCCGATTGCGATCCTGTATTTTCTGGCAAGAAAAATAACCGCAAAGGGCGCGGAGGAACGCTAGAAGCACTTAACTGTTTATTTCCCCTCTGCGCCTCTCTACGTACTCTGCGGTTAAATTCCCTGTTGGTTGCAGTATGCTCCAGGTCTTGGAGAGTTCCTGTATAGTGAAATCCCCTGAATAGTGGTTTTAGGTACCTGAGTAGTTACGATTTTCTGAAAGCACAAGCGTCCCCTTGAGTCAAAAGAAATACCGTTATGTAAATAAAATAAATAGATTTAAATATAATATAGTGTAACAATAATTCCAACCACGATTAATAATAAGCTTATCCATATAGATATTTTTAAAATTACTCTTTCTTTTTCTTTTCCAGTTAATTGTTTTGTTTTCTTCTCGGAATCAGGACTTTTTGTTTTTGCTGATATTACACTACCTAATAATGTTGTGATTATTGTCGGATAAATAAATTTATTCACTTACGAAAATCATTAATACTGCAAGAATTGCTGCAATTACCGTTAAAACAATGCCGCTATTTCGTAAAATTTTTTTGATTACTTGTTGTCATCGCATCCTTATCCACACTCTGCAGGATGGGAAGATAAATAATAAATCTGTCCTTCTTTGCAAGGAAACTCCCCCACACCACTCTGTGTAGCCTCCGCAAGATCGCGGCTTTGCATTTTAAAATCCACCAAAACATATAACACAAATACCCCCATTTAGACCCATTATGGACATCATGCGAACCCATTATGCATCCGATATCACGCCTGAGATGAGCGGTGACACCGTAACGGTCGCGGGCTGGATACACGAGATGCGCGACCTTGGAGGGATATACTTCCTTATATTGCGGGACCGGGGCGGTTTCATGCAGATCACGATGGTCAAGAAGAAGACCGACCCCGAGCTCTTCGAGTCGGCCAGGAGACTGATCAGAGAGTCTGTGCTCACAGTGACTGGAACTGTGAAGGGGGAGGCTAAAGCCCCACGCGGGTACGAGATCATCCCGCAGACGTTAAGCGTGCTTTCTGAGTCGGATTCTCCGCTACCGATGGATATCACCGGAAAGGTCGACGCAGATATCGATACCCGGCTTGATTCGAGATTTATCGATCTCAGGCGGAGGAAGACGCTTGATACATTTGTGATCCGCCACCGCGCCTTAAAGGCAGTGCGCAATTTCCTTGAAAACGAGGGGTTCATCGAGATCCACACGCCAAAGGTGGTTGCGGCTGCAACCGAAGGCGGCACGGCATTATTCCCGATCACCTACTTTAACAGGGAAGCGTTCTTAAATCAGAGTCCGCAGCTGTACAAACAGATCATGATGTCGGCTGGCTTTGACAAGGTCTATGAGATCGGTGCAATATTTAGGGCAGAGGAGCATGACACATTGCGGCATCTGAATGAGGCTACTTCGATCGATATCGAGGCGAGTTTCATGGATCATCACGACGTGATGGAGATTCTTGAGCGTTTGGTCCACGATGTGTACGCGAATGTAGCTGTCGACTGTGCGATGCAACTGGAAGAACTCGGAATCGAACTTTCAGTGCCGAAGCTTCCGTTTAAGCGGGTGAGTTATGACGAAGCGCTCGAGATCGCACTTTCCGAGGGGCACACCACCTCCTGGGGTGAGGACTTTGGCACGGCTGCCGAGCGCGCGGTGGGAAACGCTATCGGCGAGCATTACTTCCTCACTGATTGGCCTACTGAGATCAAGCCGTATTACACTCATCCATACGAGGATAAGCCGGTTTACAGCAAATCGTTTGATCTCATGCATCCGAGAATGGAACTTGCGTCGGGCTCACAGCGCATACATTCGCGCAAACTTCTTTATGAGATGATCGAGGCGCACGGACTCGATCCGGACGGTTTTGATTTTTATTTGAAGGCGTTTCGGTATGGAATGCCTCCGCACGCCGGATGGGGTCTTGGGGCAGAGCGATTGGTTATGACTATGCTGCATATCGAAAACATCCGTGATGTGGTATTGTTCCCCCGTGACCGAAGACGGCTCTCGCCTTAGTTTTCACTTTATTTAAATAAAATCAACCATCCACAATCCTTAATAAGGTGTACCCGAAGGTAGGTATCAAACCTTTCGGCAGGGAGGGAGCTTATTGAAAAAAACACTCATAGCAGACGCTATTAATGAATTACTGGAATCGAAACCGATATTTAAGAACAGGGATGTGCTCCGTTCCACATACATCCCGGAGTACCTCCCACATAGGGATAACGAGGTAGACGCTCTTCTTAAGATATTGATCGTGGCTTTACGTGGCGATACGCCTTCAAACATCTTGATCTACGGAAAGACCGGGACCGGTAAGACCGCGGTTACTACTCATGTCGGAAAAGAGATCGAGAAAGCAGGTGAGGAGCGCGGAATCCCATGCGAGGTCTTATACAATAATTGTGGTGTTATCGATACCCAGTACCGTCTGCTTGCTGAACTTGCACGGCATTTCGGCAAAAGAATTCCAATGACTGGCTGGCCCACCGATCAAGTATTTGCGGAATTCAAAAGCGCTATTGATTCCAGGAAACGGGTTGTGGTCATCATTCTGGATGAGGTTGATAAACTGATAAAAAAAGGCGACGATGTGCTATATAACCTGTCAAGAATTAATTCTGTACTTAAAAACTCCAAGGTCAGTCTTATAGGGATTTCAAATGACCTGAAGTTCACGGAATTTCTCGATCCGAGGGTCAGGAGTTCTCTTGGTGAGGAGGAACTCATTTTCCCGCCGTACAACGCGGATCAACTCGCGGACGTCTTGCAGCAGCGTGCCGAGATGGCATTTCGAAGCGATGTGATTGGAGGAGATGCGATCTTCCTCTGCGCAGCCCTTGCAGCAAGGGAGAATGGTGACGCGCGCAGAGCCCTCGACCTGCTACGGATATCTGCTGAACTCGCAGAACGTGAAGGGGTGCAGGGTGTGCAGGAGATACATGTCAGGAGAGCGCAGTCCAAGATCGAGTTTGATCGTGTTGCGGAGGTTATAAAGACGCTTCCGACCCAGTCGAAACTGGTTCTCTACAGCATCATGGCCCTTGACAAAGCCCCCGAATTGATCCGGAGATCTGGCAGGCGGATCATGTCCACAGGCGAGGTCTACCAGATATATCGGCGCATGTGTGGTATGATCGACATCGATGTGCTGACACAGCGGAGGATCACCGAACTGATCAGCGAACTCGATATGCTCGGGATCGTGAATGCGATCGTCGTAAACCGCGGAAGGTATGGCGTAACCAAGGAGATAACACTTGACACGCCCCAGGATAATGTATATCAGGTGTTAAACGACGACCTCCGGTTGCAGTCGCTCATGGACCTGAGGCCTGACTCGATCCAGATGAAACTGGGATAGCTATATAATATCATCAGTTAGATGTGGTGTCATGGAATCTCAAACCATACAGATCGTATCCCCGGCAGAACAGGGGTTGGAGCGGAACAAGGTCAAAGTATCACCTTATGAGTTTACGATAGCAACCCGTGCCAAATGGGAGATTGTCGTCGCCGGCGAGGATATGACGATAGCAAAGGGCGCGTTTGAGAAGATCAAGATCAAGGAGATTACACTGCAGCATGACCTGCTCGCGCTCCTGTGCGCATTTTCCCCACATGCACTGGCATCAGTGGTACGTGTAGGCTCCGGACTCGGAGCCGCACCGGTTGAGGTGGATCGATGCATCAAGGTCGCATACATTCTCGGGCAGGAGACCGGCGAGATCAAGGAAGGTGATCTCTTAGGGGTACTAAACGTCCTGCCGATCATGTTCACACGCGAGGCAAAGAAGCCGGTCGCAATCAAGGACTGAATGGCAAGTCCTGATGCGATCGTTTCTATGTTACTGGACCGGGACTCGAGTCCGGTGATACAAGCATCGACGGCAGAACCATTAACGCCCGCGAAAAAGTCTCTGTCCCGGGCGTCGACGCCAGAGGCGTTAACCGACATCCGCACATTTATCTTCAGCAAAGGAATCGTCAATTCTGAAGGCGAGTATCGTGCGTTACTACATGAGGTGACGGTCCGGCTCGCAAGAGAAGAGGTTTTACGGTCTGCACGCGGGGATGAGGAGATTATTCATGCAATAAAGATGCTTGATGACTTAAGTCCGACATTGAATCTGCTTTCAGAGCATCTCTTTGAGTGGTATTCCATGTACGAGGAAGATGTCCAGCCATCGGAGGATGCGGTCATGGAAATTCTGAATGGGCGCGAGATCCCGCATACGATGCGCACCCTTGCACAGAATCTCACCGATCTGTATGAGAGCCGCGGAATACTCATCAGGTATATCCAGGGCGAGACGCTCCTTATCGCGCCAAACCTCACGAATCTTGCAGGCGGGCTGCTTGCTGCACGGTTGATCAGCATAGCAGGCGGGCTTGGGAAACTTGCCAGGATGCCTGCAAGCCGTTTGCAGATTCTTGGTGCGAACAGGGCGATGTTTCGGCATCTGCGCGGGGCAGCGCCGCCAAAGCACGGTGTGATCTTCCAGCACCCACTTATCCACTCATCCCCCCGCCGCCTGCGCGGCAAGATTGCACGGCGATTCGCTTCAAAACTGACGATCGCTGCACGGATCGACTATTACAGCGGCGAGGTGCGGGAGGAGCTTGTCGAGAGTCTGGCAGATAGTCTCCCTGATCGTGCAGCCGTTTTCACTCGCGAATCCGATGCAA
>JAYEGI010000045.1:0-18958 GCA_034659035.1 Methanobacteriota archaeon | reverse complement strand
ATTTTTGCCATTCCTCAGCCACCAAACCCCATATACATCGCACCTCTCGCATTCGGTTTGGCTGTACCGATGTCCTGCATACGCCCCTTCAGTAGCAAAACCATGCATCGATCGTGTCGGAGTTCTCCTCTTCCTATGTTCATAAATTGAAACTCATCCCACATAAAACCCCCTGTTAGCAGGGCTGTCAACTTGTTTGTGTTATGCTATAATTCTGATTTCTCCAGACATCCGAAACCCAATGCAGCAGACACGAGACTTCCTCCGGCTATGGCTGGCAGGGCATCTGGTCTCCTTGACGGTCACGTGACTATCTCCACAGGCGTTATATTCCGCGTAAGTCCGCACGCACCAGACTGCGGCTGGTACAACTCCCCGAATCCCTTTGTATAGGAGAATCACATCATCGGGCAGATCAAGGTCTCTGATCCACAGGGTTTCAGCGGGCATTTTATCTGTATGCGTTTTTTCTCGGCAATATATCATGTACTAAAATCGATTTTTCTTTGGTATCTACCCTGTAAATAATCCGCCATTTACCTAATCGTACCCTATAAACATTTTTAAAACCTTTAAGTTTTTTAACGTCTAATTTATTTGGTGTAAACGAATATTGGAGTTCGTTAAGTGCTGTTTCTATCCGATTTTTCGATTTTTCGGGTAGTTTGTTGTAACTCTTTGCGGCGTTTTTTGTTAGACTGATAGCGTACATTCAATTGCCCGCTTTCAAAGTCTTCCAGTCCACATATTCACCCGCTGCAAACTGCTCTTCGCCTTCTCGGATGGCTTCTATCTCATCATCCTCCGGCTCTACCTCTAAAATCTTTATCCTGCCCATCTCGGCGTTCAACCGCTGCATGATCCACGCCCGGATCATGGTTCGTGTGGGGATGTACTGCGAATCAGCGATCTCTTTCAGTTCCTTGATTGCCGACTCTGGCAATTTTACCGCAAGTGTTTTCATCTGGCTCATTTTGGATCCACCAATGGCTGATCTGGAATACCATCTATATAAAGGTGTACGCTCCTGCCCCCAAATCCTCTTTTTGCATATTCAGCCCCGGCACACCTGCACATCCAGCGCGACATTGTACTGATGCGGCGAGTACGACCTGACGATCCGCCGGTCCAGCACCCGAACAGTCATGCCACGGGCGCTTGCGGCATCCTTGATCGCAGCCTCCGCACCATCGAACAAGTCATCCTCCTCCCTGATGTCATAGTAATGGATGATGCCGCCGGGTTTTAGAATCGTTAACGCTTCGTCAAGGAACTCATCTGCCGAGTGCGGCAGGTTCATGATCACGTGATCCGCAATATGAGCAAGATCGTGATCGTGCGCAACGTCTGCCGCATCACTACCGATGATCCGCATGTTACTGATCCTGTTTAACGTCGCGTTTCTTTCCAGATACAGGGTCGCCACTGGATTCTTATCAATCGCCACAACCTCTCTGGCTGACTTTGCGACAAGAATACTGAACGGACCTGCGCCTGCAAACATATCGACAACGACATCCCCGCCGTCGACCTGATCAGCGATGCGTTTTCGTTCGGTTGCGAGTCTTTGCGTGAAATAGACGCATGCAAGATCGATCTCGTACTGGCAGCCGTACTCCCTGTGCACAGTCTCAGTCTTTGGCTCGCCCGCAACCACGCGGAAATCCCTGACCCGAAACTCACCCTGTACCGGCGACATCGCCCCAAGAACGGTCTTTATGTGCCTGTGCATCAGGAGAATGGCGTCCGCGATCCTCTCTGCATCAGGATCGTCGGAATCGATGATCGCAATATCCCCGATCATGTCATAAGACGGGGTGAATCCGAGGATAGATTCGAACGTTTGCTTTTCTACGCACTCAAAGTCCCTCTGCAAGAGTCTAACATCAGGAAATTGATCCGCAATCCTAATTTCATATTTAACCGGGAAATACAGATAATCGCCATCCCTCTGAACCGCAGCGTCCTTCTGAAATACGCCCATCTCGACAAGCAAACTGCGAACAGGTTCGCCGCTCTGTTTGGGTACCTGCACACACCAGAGCCGTTGTTTTACCGTCATTTATATCGTGCACGCCTTTTTGCCAAGTTTCTCAAGTATGCATCCGGGAATGTCCACCGCGGATCGCACCTCATCGATGATATTGCCGTCACCAGTTGCAACAATCCGGTCGCAGTGCTTCAGATCAAAATCGACATGCTTTGATGTTCTCGCGTCGCCTGAGAGGAAATATTTGGAAAGCAGTCCGCGAATATAGCATGCAAGCATGCCGCTCTTGCTGATCTGGGCGTCGAAGAGGAAGGTGACTGAATCCGGCTCGTACTCGGACAGAATCTCAAGAACCTGTCTGCAAACACCCTCCACCGGATTTTTGTAGTTCCTGAAAACACCTCTGATATCCCGTATAAATCCATCATCGCATAAGAATACCGGTTCCCCTGAAATCACGCTTTCTGTTGCGATGATAACATTGTATCCATCTACCATGATATTTTTATCCTTGATACCAGTGCATGGTATCTTTTTCCTGATGCGTAACGCTGCAACCTCTGGTTCGACGACGACACGCATCAGTATGTACCGATCCCGATTTTCCAGACGGTAATGATCGCTTGCGAACCGTATTACACCTGTGCGCGGGTATCCTCTCGACAACAGGTGCCTGATGTCCTCTGCTGCAAGAATCATTGCGGTTTCACGGTCGATCATGGCTACCTCTGATCTGTCTGCGGCTGCTGTCAATTCGATATTCGATAACGGTCTTCTCTTCTCGCTCCATGATATCTTCCAATCTTTCAAATTATTAAGTGCAATTTCAACGTTTCCTCTGCAAGAATCTGTTTGCGCAGTTTAGCCATAAATCGTTATCCCTACTTCCATGCGGCCATCGAATAACAACCTCCTGGACAGATCGACAAATCAATGCCGCTTAGTATTTTTATTATTTTATGGGAACGTTGGATTGTCTTATGCAACCACAACTGCCATAATGGTGTACTATCGATCTGAAAATTCGTTTACACCGCTAATCTGTGGTTTATACCGTTTTAGCCATAGATTAACACCGATCTCACTGATTACACCCACCTAATCATATTTGTATTTGCCGGGTTGGCGTAATGTATTCAACCGACCAGAACAAATTAAAAAGTCTCACGCCATTGACAAGAAAACTATTAATGCGCCACTACAGAGTTACATCGATGTTGAGCATAGCAATACCAAAAGGAAGCCTTGAGGAGCAGACGTTTCTCCTCTTCAAACAGGCAGATCTCGAGATCAAGAGGACCGAACGGGAGTACAACCCAAAGATCAACGACCCGCGGATCGACAAAGTGAAGATACTGCGTCCACAAGAGATTGCCGGTTATGTGGCAGAGGGATACTTCGATGTGGGAATAACAGGACATGATTGGGTGATCGAGTCCTGCGCAGACGTGATCGAGATTGCTGACATGCCATACAGTAAGCAGGGGTCAGGAATCGTTAAGATCGTTATTGCAGTGCCTGATGACCAAAAAATAGAAGACGCGTTCAATATCAAGCCACATAGCAGGGTGACGACCGAGTACCCAAACATCACCCGAAGTTATTTCGAGAAACTTGGAATTCCTACAACGATCCATTTCTCTTACGGCGCTACCGAGGCGAAGGTTCCTGATCTGATGGATGTTGTGGTCGATGTCACCGAGACAGGGTCAACGCTTCGGAAGAACAACTTAAAGATCATCGACGTGATGCTCGAATCGACAACGAAGTTGGTCGCGAACAAGGATAGCTGGAACGATCCCACAAAGCGAAAAGCGATCGAAGAGATACGAACGCTGCTTCTTGCCGTAATTGAGGCTCGCGGCAAGGTGCTTCTGGCTATGAACGTGCCAGCAAGAAAACTAGATGAGTTGATCGCCGCGCTGCCTGCGATGAAACTGCCGACCGTGACCAAACTATACAACTCCGAATATTACGCGGTCGAGACTGTGGTTGCGAAGGAGACCGTAAACATCCTGATCCCGGAACTGAAGCGTCTTGGCGCAGAGGACATCCTCGAACTCGATATATCAAAGATCGTGCGCTGATGGGACGCATTATCTAATATAACTTCGGATACATAACAGGTTATAAACAGGAGGTTACAATGGTAAGGAATCAGTACGAACAGGAACTGGAAGAGCTTAAGGAAAACATCATAAAACTTGGCAACTTGGTTGATGCGATCATTCATGATGCGATCGTATCGCTTAATAATCTGGACGCAGCGATGGCCCAATCGGTGATCGATAGGGATAGGGGGGTGGATGATCTCGCATGTGATATCGAGAAGGCGTGTCTGCGGCTGATCGCGCTCCAGCAGCCGATGGCAGTCGATCTCAGGACGATTGTGACAGCACTTAAGATCCAGATCGACCTTGAGCGGATGGGCGACCTTGCTGTGGATATTGCGAGAGTCACGATATACTCGAAGGGAGGGTCGCACGTGAAACCCTTGATCGATATCCCGCGCATGTCAGATATGACGCGTGAGATGTTAGGTTCCGCAATCCAGGCATTTCATGATTCTGACAGCGATCTTGCTTATGCGACGGCAGAGAGGGACGATCTTATCGATGGCCTGTACGATCAGGTCAGAAGGGAACTCATGACATATCTTATGGAGGATCCGAAGAAACTCGCCAACATCTCGCACTTGCTATTCGTATCGAAGTATCTCGAGCGGATCGGAGATCATGCCGTGAACATCTGCGAGAACGTGATCTACATGGCGACAGGAGATCGGGTGCATCTGAACTGATTACAACATTGATGGCAGGGCGACACCATGAGAAACAACACATTCACCATAATCGGCGTGATAGTAGGCATCGTATTTGGAATAAATGCAATTTCGGTACTGCTGGAATGGATATCCGGGTCAGTGGGACTTTTGAGCATGATCGGATCGAGTTCCGGCATCGGGCTGATCATATCCGTGATCATAGCAGCAGTTCTCATCATCAAGATCCGAATTATCACCAGCCTGATCACAGGAGCACTCATCGGCATCGTGCTGAACCTGATCGTTACTGCCACGCAGGGCGTTGATATAATCACCCTGCTCCTTAAGTGATGGAAGAACTGACAGTCATCGTACCGGTAGCGTCGTTTGAGCCGTTATCAGTGCTTAAGAAGTCCGTAGAGAGTCTGTTGGATCTTGAAAAAGGGGACCTGGATGTCCGGATAACTTATGTCCTTGATCTCGTGGAGGGGGGTGATGATCGCCTGAAATTTTTAGAAAAGCTGCCGGTTGCCGTGCTTGCCCGCATGGACAACCGTGGGCGGCGCGCTGGTGCTGTCAACGATGCTCTCGCGGCGTATGAGACGATGCCGGACTACATAGCGCTCTTTGATGTGGATAGCCGCCCCCGGCAGAATTTCCTGGTCGAATGCGTGGACGCGCTACGGTCGAACCATGATGCGATAATCGCAAGCAGCGCACGTTTCGTCACGAATGCGGATGAGAACATCGTGACCCAGACGATTGCTGCAGAATATTTCTTTTTTTCTTACGTTTACCATATATTTAATAAGATGGGTGGATTTAACCAGTTTAACGGTCTGATCGGGGTCTTGAATATGAAACTCATGGAAGAACATCGCTTCGAACGGCTGAACGAGTCGGTCTCGTGTGAGGATCTTGATTTTACCCAGAAAGCGTATCTTTCAGGTCTCGTTGGTATATTTGTTCCGGAGACGCTTGTTGGTGAGCAGGCGCCGTCCAGCATCGGAGATCTCTTCAATCAGCGCGTCAGATGGTTAACCGGTGCCTATCAGGGGCTGCACACATACCTGGGATCGTTTCTGCGGTCGAAGATCCCTGTGTCGAGGCGGTTGGCGTGGTTTCTTTCGCTGACGCTGCCCTTTGTTGCATTTCTTGCCACACCGCTTGTGCCACTGTACGGTCTTTTGTTGTGGCAGAGGTACGGTCTGCGCCGCGGGGTTGTCCGGACGTTCGGACTCATCGTGCACCTCTGGCTGATCACGCTCTGCGGGGTCGTCGCACTGAAAAAACAGGTGCTTGGGTTGGGTGTTGAATGGAAAGAATCCCGGAGGAGCGAAGTTTGAAGACGCTTTTCCTGAACATGCGGGGGGTGGGATTCGAACCCACGAACTCCTGCGAGAATGGGCCCTAAACCCATCGCCTTTGACCTGGCTGGGCAACCCCCGCCTTTGGGTATATCGTCTCTTGGGGGTCGTTTGCTAATAAATCTATGGCGGACTCGGGGACTGTCGCGTCGTCTGGTGGTGATGGTTCCGTTTGCAGGGGTTTTATGTAAGATGGGATCTGACGTGCACTGCATGGCGCAAAAAGACCTCCGCCACGATCGAGACGCGGTTTTGTTGCTGGCGGGTCATCTACGGGTGCTGGCACTGGTGCAGCCAAACCGAGTGCGAAGACGCGAGGTACATGCTCCATATTTAAGTCCGGGATTTGGCGACTTAAAGTAACGGTTGGAGAAAAAATGGTGGATGAATATGAAGAGATACAAAAATTGAGACAATTATGGTCTCGTGCTATTATGACCTGGAATCAAATAATGATTCCACTATGTGCAGCCATAATAACCTTCTTTGTAACTCAACTACTAAAATTTAAAGAAATTGGCTGGGGATTTCAATTTCTTTTGTTTGGCTGGATTCTTTTTACAGCGCTTATAATCTATTGGAGATTTTTAGTCCATCACATCGATCATAATATTGTTGGAATGTATCCCAGAATTCTTGAATTGGAAAAAGAAAAAGGAATGGAAACTCAAGCAGATTATTACTTTAGAGATCTTAATAAAAAGTCTAAAAAGAAGCTAGCAGATATAATGGATGTGAAATTCAAAGAAATATAAATTTATAGATTTTAAGAACAAAGTAAAAGAAAATAATAATAATAATAAAGGAAAGACCCCAATTGACCTTTTACTTGAAATCTAGGACGAATTAGGATGGAAGTCTGTAACCAGTAGAGGGCATGGAATTCAAAATTGAACATTAGGAGTTCTTATCGCACTTTTCCTTATTGGAATATTCTTGGGACATTATTACAAATATTATTAAGTTAATTCAAAAAGACTATCATAAGATAATGAAAGAGATACCTCCGAATTTATTCGGGGGTGGAACGGCCGGAGCTTCAGGACCATCGTCTCGGTCGTGGAGCTGGACAGGGGCGTGGACTCTATGAACGAGGCAAGGTGAGAGAAGAGTTGAGGCAGATACTGTGGTGGTGAAACCGTTATGATCGATCTATTCCCTACAACCAGCGACCAGAGAGTGCTCCTCGATGTACAGCGGGCAGTTGCAGCGCACGCAGAGATAGAGGATCGGTTCGATGAAATAAGAACGATAGCAGGAGTCGATCAGGCGTTCTTTGACGATAAAGTAATATCAGGCATCGTAACGCTCGGTTATGAAACAATGGAAGAGAAAAGCCATGTTTACGCAATCGTTGCAACAGAGTTCCCGTACATCCCAACGTTTCTCGCATTCCGCGAAGGTAAAGCGATCGTTTTGGCATACAGAAAACTCGCCCGTAAACCGGAACTCCTGATGATCGGTAGATGTGGCATCAACCACCCGAGATCTGCAGGGCTTGCAACGCATATCGGTGTTGCGCTCGATATTCCGACGATCGGCGTTTCCAAAAGCATCCTATGCGGAATACCCAAGCAGCCAGCGGATGCCGGAGAGTTCCACCCGCTCGTATACGACAGCAGACAGATCGGATGGACGCTCAAGTCAAAAGAGAACTGCAATCCTATAATCGTGGCGCCCGGGCACCGAGTTTCGATGGAGAGTTCGATTGAGATCGTGAAACATTGCCTGCGCGGATACAAGCTCCCTGAACCGACAAGACAGGCACATATATATGCAAATCTCATCAAGAGAACGCACAACAATGACCACGAGAATTACACTCGGCAGCGGTGATCCGAAGCGACTGTTCGTCGGGGGGTTACATGGCGATGAATGGATGCATACATCTGCGCTGCTTGAGTCGCTGGACGCTCCTATAACCGGGACGCTTGTGATCATACCGAAACTCACGGATCGCGCTTATGTGAGCACACTTGATGCCCGGTACTACGAGGGTTATGGCAGGGATCTCGTTGCTGCGATCGAGGAGATAAAACCCGCGATCTACCTTGAACTGCATTCGTATCGCGATTTCGGGGCATTGACTGATTTTAGGCGGATAGATAAGAAAGGCGTTCCTGCGTATGTCGAACTCGAAGATAGGGTTCTCATAGGTTCGATCTCGCCGATTCTCAGAAGAAGATGCTTTTCTGTGCGCGATTTCTGCGTGTCGTTTGAGATTCCGGCGGAGGGCAGGGGGTCACGGAAGCTGGCAAAGGAGTTACTCAATTTCACGAAGGACTGTGTGAGCGCGGCTTTGTTTATGGATTTTATGCTGAGCCGATATCCTGAGCAGGGGCGGCGTGCGATAGAGAATTATAAGAGGTTTTATGGAATTGGAAATGAAAACGAATTTCTATCTGAGTAGTTTCTTAAATTCTTTAACGGCCATCCCAGCATCCCTGATTATTCCCCCCATAGTGAATGCATTGATGGAGTTTGCACGAGGGATGATGATAATCCGCTTTCCATCGGTTATGGAGATGTGCTTACCTTCACAAACAATCCGAAAACCCGCTTTCTGGAACGCGCTGACAGCACGGCGCTGATTGATGCCTTGAAACTTTTGGCATGAACTTACACCGGAACCTCTACGTGACGAACGGTCCTGCCCGCCATAAGGTCTTCAACCGTTGCTATATATGTCATTATCGCGTCCTTTATGTTCTCAAGCGCTTCGTTTTCGGTTGTGCCCTGAGACCAGCACCCAGGCAACCCGGGACACCAGACCGCATAACCTTCCTCGGTTTGTTCGAGCAAAACGCTGTATTTCATAAATGCTCCTGTAAAGTCATTTCATATAACTCTTCGGTACCCAAGCAAGCTCCGAATGCACGCTTATTGGTGGCTAAATATGAACAAAGAAGCACAATCACCCACTCAGCCGTTTCACCACATCATCGATGTGCGCCATGTAATCCCGCAGGTTCTGCTCGATGCGGTTTAGTTCATCGGTCGAGAGGGTTACGTCGTCGCCGAACTGCGCAAGCGATATCTCGCCGTTCTTTGCGTTTAATTCCAGTAATTCCTTGAACATCAAGTATTTTTCAAAGGATTCCGGAACTAATTTTTCGAGTTTAAATCCACCTAGCAATAAAAGCACATCAAATGTATCTATATCCTCTTCGACAAACGTTACAGTTGAATAACGCAGTTTTCCGATGATGTTCTCTTCCACCCATCCCTTGAACTTGTGGTCGAGCGTCCGCTGCTCGAACTGTCCGACATTGAAGTAGCGTTTCGGCACGCGTACGATCAGCCAGACCACGGTTGCTGTTGCAGGGTCCATAGGGAAGAACGCATTCTCGATCGCATCATCAAGCGCAGATTCGATGCTGATCAGGTCCACATCGTTGCCAAGTGATATGCACGGCGTGGTGTGGTAGACGCCGATATGCGACGGGAAGACGATGTAGTCATTTACATCGATCACCCGGTTCGTATTCTTCCTACCTGGAGCCATCATCATATCGATCGCCTGCGCAATCATTCTGTTGATCTCGTAATAGTAATTGGATTCGCCGCCATCCAGTTCGATCTTTCTTCCGAGGGTCGTGTTATCGACAAGCATCACCATGTCTGCATTCTGGTGGCTATCCTCGCCATACTTGAGCAATCTGGACAGTCCACAGATCGCATTGAAGTGCCTGTGATCAGCCTCGATCTGATCGGGCCACACACATAGCGCGAAGTGCTTGTGCCCGGAAGCGGTCCTCCCTGATCCGTGTTTCATCTGGTCGATGATGTATGGGATGCTGCCGTTGCCGGTACCTCCGCCAAGTGTCATGATGTCGAACATCGCATCACCGCTCGTAAGCCCGAGACTCTCAATTCGCCTTCTTATGATCTCATCGAAATCGATCCTCGCCTCATTCTCTCCGACCTTCCAGAAATTGCCTGTTCCAGTGCTCTGCCTGCCAAAAAGCTGTACGCGCTCTCTCTGGATCGTTTCAAGTGCCTTCGCCTCTTTACCCCCGATATGCTCTGCGATCTCATCGAGTACTTTCTTCAAATCCGCTCTTGCGCTGTTGAGGAGTAAGATCCTGTCTGATATCGCCTCATTTCGCATACTTGCAAAGTAGAGGGCTGCAATCCTACCTGCGCCCTCTCCTGATGCGATCAAACTCCATTTCGTGTAATCGTCTGAACTCGCTGATGCTGACATCATCCGATACTTTCACCGGAGGGTACTTGAATATATGGAATGAATGCGATAAGGTTTAAGTAGATTGTCACGATTCATCATCTAATACAGGAGGCACCCAATGGCAGACGAATTCCCATTTGAGTTATCCCCTATGTTCGAAGGGGAACGGATCAGAAAGGACGGCATGTATATCGAACTCGCAGGACCGAAGAGCAAGGGCTTTGAATTGGTGCATGCCGAAGGCATGGACGAAGTCGAGGACGGGAAGTTTACCCTGATCGGTCCGGATCTCTCTGATATGAACGAGGGCGAGAGACATCCTTTTGCAATGATATACCGTATCGCGGGTGAGGCAGTCGAACCCGACCTTGAGGCGATCGTTGAACGTCGAAATCACGATTTTCAAAACTACATAAATGGTCTCATGCATCTGAATCAGCGGTATGACATCTGGCTTCGTATCAGCAAGGATGCGGTCGAGAAGGGGCTTAATTCATTCGAACCCCTCGCAAAAGCGACCATGATGCTCTTTAAAAACGAGATGACCTTCATCGAGAAGATGGAAGCCCTTTACATCACAGACGCTGACGAGATCGAGAAGAGACTTCCGGAGATCCGTGCGATATATACGGCAAGGGACGCGCGAACGCGCGATCTGCATGACGAGGATGTGGACACGTTCTACGGGTGCACGCTCTGCCAGTCGTTTGCACCGACCAATGTCTGTGTGGTGACCCCTGACCGGGTCTCGCTCTGCGGCGCGATCAACTGGTTTGATGGGAGAGCCGCTGCAAAGGTCGATCCCGAGGGTCCGCAGTTCGCAATCGAGAAGGGGGAGTGCATCGATCCGGTGGGTGGTGAATACACGGGTGTCAATGAGGTTGCGGTATCGTCGTCACAGGGCGAGTACGCCCAGATCAAACTGCACTCGTTCTTTGAGTACCCTCACACATCGTGCGGATGCTTCGAGGTTGTCGGATTTTACATCCCTGAACTTGATATCATCGCATGGGTGGATCGAGATTACGCAGATCCTGCTCCAAACGGGCTTACATTTGCAAACATGGCTGGACAGACCGGAGGCGGAAAGCAGGTTGTTGGTTTCCTCGGAATCGGAATCAACTACTTCAGGTCGCCTAAGTTCATCGCTGCTGACGGCGGCTGGAACCGGGTCGGCTGGATGCCAAAGCACCTCAAGGACCGTGTACTTGACGATATTCCGGACGATATCGTGGATGCGATCGCAACTGAGGCGGATGCAACCGATCTCGATTCATTAAAGGCGTTTTTGGTCGAGAAGGAGCATCCGATCGTTGCGGAGTGGAAGACGAAGGAGGAAGCGAAAGCGAAAGAAGAGGATGTAAAGAAACCTGCCGCGCCGGTGCCGGCAGCAGTAGCGGGAGCGATGCAGGGGTTGCCTGCTGCGGGCATGGCAGCTGGCATTCCGTTGCCGATTGCTGGAATGTCACCCGGGTCTGGCGGCGGGATCAAGATCATCCTTAAGAATGCAAAGATCAACATCGAGCAGGTGATCGTGGAGCAGATCGAGGATTAATTCGAAGCGCAAAGTGGACTTGGCGGTCTGATCCCCGGAACCAGTCCACAAAAGGATATCGGGACATGGTAACAGGATCATCCTGCTGGCATCATCCGGACGGTCCGGTCACATCGCCCGGGCGCCCTCATGATCATGCAGGCGGCTGCTGGCGCTATAGAATTATGACCTGGTGGACGCGGAGATACAAGCATGAAAAGAATCGAATTCCACGACCGGGAACAGGAGATGAAAGAAATCACGGATATTCTGGACGCAGAACCATCCCTGATCACTTTCATATACGGACCGATAAACTCCGGAAAAACCGCACTTGTTACTCACCTGATCGACCAGTTGCCAGATGGGTATGTCGTCTTCTACATAAATCTCAGGACTAAGTTTTTAGCGAGCTATGACGATTTCATAGAATCATTGTTTGAGGTAGGGATGGAGGCCAATGCTGCGAAGAGAAAGAGAAGGGAAACACTTGCGGAACTGGTTTCGTCGGCTACAAAAGTTACAGGCATCCCAATAACGAGTGAGTTTATAGATTACGTTTTCAAAGATAATAAGCCAAAGAACGCCTTTTCATATATGACAAAGCTTTTCGAAGAGGCGGTGGCAACAGACAAGCAGCCAGTCTTGATTTTAGACGAACTGCAAAAGATTGGAGACGTGAATGTGAATGGGTCGCTCATATACGAGCTCTTCAACTTTTTCATAGACCTGACAAAGGAATTGCATCTCTGCCACGTCTTTGTTGTGACGTCTGATTCGATCTTTATTGAACGCGTTTACAGCGAGGCGATGCTATCGGGGCGGTGTGAGTACCTGAGAGTGGATGATTTTGGCTATACACAAACAATAACTTTTCTGGATGGTTACGGATTCGATAGACAAGAGAAGGAGATTATATGGCAAGGAGTCGGTGGAAAGCCAGTATCGCTTGTTAAACTGATCAACGCGAAAGTAAGCGGAAAGAATATAAAAGATGTGATTAACAGCATGTTCACGCTTCGGACCGGTGAGATAGAGGCTCGATTGAAGATTGTGAATGAATTGGGTGATGAACTGGTGGTAGGCGATAAATATTTCGATGTAAACCACGGAAAACTGGTTTCCACCCTCAAAATGTTTGCAAGCCGTGATGAGGTTGGTGCTGATGAGATAGACGAGATCTCGAAGAGATATCTGGTTAAAGAGAACATTCTCTTCGCAGACCCGCTTACGAAGATGATAAAGCCACAATCACAGCTTGATCTGCTTGCGATACGGGCTGTGGTGGCATGAGCAGACCCGTGGCGGTGCTGGCAACTGCGGCTGCGCTCGTGGCCCTGGCAGTGGTTGTGTGCGCAGGCATGGGCATGGCATCGGGCGCTACGACGTGAGATGTGAATCCGGGGGAAGGCACTCCGATTCAGGATGCGATCGATGACGCGGAGGCAGGGGATACGATTTACGTACATGCAGGTACGTATGTCGAGAATTTGGTCGTTCGCAAATCTTTGACACTGGTTGGAGAAAATACTACACCGGCACCGACAACAACACAGACGGCATCGGCGACACCCACTACCCGATCCCTGGTGGTAGCAGCACCGACCGCTTCCCGCTGATGCAGCCGTGGGTTGGCGACACGTCGAAGAAATGCGATCTCAACGGTGACGGCCGGATCACCCCCGCAGACGCCGCGATTGCACTCCAGCTCGCAGCCGGTGGTTCTGCCTCGTGCGATCCAGCAACATTCGCCGCCGCTGACGTTAGTGGCGACGGACGCATCACATCGCTCGACGCCTTCATGATCCTGCAGGCGGCGGCTGGCGTAATCGCGGTGTGACATCCCAGATCCAGAAAAGAGAATAGCGAACCCTGTACAACACTCTTCCAGCCCCAGTTTAGCAACTCATATTTCCCTCAAAACCGATCATCCGTAGATATATTTTCCCGAATGCCGGCAGGGATTCGCGGTGAAATTCGGCAGTGGTACAAAGTTCGGGACTTATCACGAATATCAAAAATTCCGCACTTGTTCAGCATTTATAGGTATAGGCGTGTTGATCACGAATGGATGAATGACTTGAATTTGATCGGACTAATAGAACACATTTCCACGAGTTGTGGTAAAATCGTGTAATTTGTGCTGGAACACCACCATATCTGACCCATGCACCCCTCGAACACCCGGGCAACTTGAAGATCTCCGCGACACCGAAAAATCTTTTTGATCCGTCAGCCACTAAAGTACCCATGATCGATATTGGAATCGTCGGCGGCTCAGGATACACAGGCGGAGAACTGATTAGGCTGCTCCTGCAGCACCCAAAAGCACGGATCAGAACCGTAACATCGAGGCGGCTTGCAGGCACACCCGTGACAGACGTTCACAGGCACCTCACGGGGTTAACCGATCTGGCTTTCTCCACACCCGCGCCATCAGAGATCGCTTCTGAATGCGAAGTCGTGTTCACGGCAGTACCGCACGGCGCTGCGATGGATATTGTCCCAAAGCTCCTCGCAGGCGGTACGCGCGTCATCGACCTGAGCGCGGATTACAGGCTGCCGCAGCAGGTCTTCGAAGACACGTACAAGCGTCCGCATACCGATCCGAGAGACGGGGGCGCGGTCTTTGGCCTTCCCGAACTGCATGGGGGAATCACAGAAGCAGATCTCGTCGCAAATCCGGGCTGCTACCCGACAGGTGCAATACTTTCGGCGGCACCGCTTGCAAGCGAAGGATCGATCGAGTATGCGATATTCGATTCCAAATCAGGGGTATCGGGGGCAGGAGTAGATCCATCAGCCACATCGCATTACCCGAATCTTGCAGAGAACGTCCGTGCTTACAACATCACCGCGCACAGGCATCTTCCGGAGATCATTCAGGAGTTAAGCCGGCTGGATCGATCACTTGGTAACATTTATTTCACGCCACATGTAGTCCCTGCCATTCGCGGGATTCTAACGACTGCACATCTCATCCTTAGCCGGGAGCCGGATTATGACGCAGTACTGGGGATATATAATGAGTTCTACCAGGATAAACCGTTTGTGCGGGTGCGGGACGGCATCCCCGATCTTTCAGATGTGCGCGGCTCGAACTTCTGCGACATCGGGATCGCATGCAGGGGGAATCGCGTTGTCGCGGTATCAGCGATCGACAACCTCGTGAAAGGCGCGTCAGGGCAGGCAGTCCAGAACATGAACCTGATGTTCGACCTTCCTGAGACCGCGGGACTCCTGACGCCCCCGTTGTCGCCGTGACGCGGTCGCCACGGCTCAGCTCAAGAACGGTGGATATTGGGATTCAGTTTCCCGGATCCAGGAGCTATATCACTCCAGCCAGTTCTGTCCGCAGTTCTCCGAGTGTGGCACACCGCTCGGCACAGGCATTGTGCTGGTGGATGCTCTCCTCATTGATCTGCTTGATCGAGATCATGGAGTCGTCTGGCAGATGTGAAAACTCCTTCACGATCGAATGAGCCATCGTCCGGACACAGTCTTCAACAAACTTCGGGTTCCGGTGTGCGGTATCGACCACCGACGCCTCGTCAGATCGCTTGAGCAGTTCGAATATCTTGGAACTCATCGAGTTCTCGGCGATGTCGATCAGTTTCTCAATCGAGACATCATATCCATCACACACCTCGATGGAGATGGTTCCGCGTCCGCGCTGGTTGTGGGTCGCCATTGGGACTCTGCTCAAGAACTGTGCGATCGTGTCAGCAGGGACTCCGAGATCGTGCAACTCCGTTTTGGCGCGGTCGTGCATAATCTCCTGCGCGCAGGGACATGCGGTCATCCCTAGAACCTCTGCGCCAACGAGTTTCCGAACCATGATATCACCATAGTTTCCGGATCGTGTGGCGATCGCCTCTGCGAAAATGTTGGCCACACCCTGGCAGTGCATCTCAGTCACAGGAGCTAAGCGCTTGACCACATACTCGCTATTCATTTGCACCTCGGCGCGGGATGCATACTCGTGCTTGGTCAGGAGGCGGCGTGCGACAACTCCGCAGAGCTCCTCTATCTCGTACACCGGTGCCTCGACCGCTTCCTCCAGAACCTCGTCGATCGTCTCGAAGTTCCTTGAAAGGTTCGCGCCCTTCCTGTCAGGCGGTAGGTCCACAAAGATGTTAAACCGCGCGATGAGCACGATTGGGCGTTTATCCTCCCGCGCAATCTCGATTAGTTTTTTGACATCGGTCACGCCGACGCGCGTCAAGTTAATCGGGATTGCAGGACGGGTTGCCTGAATGTCTGGCAGTTCGACCACAGGTAGTTTCATGGTATTATTCTCCGACTGAGTAATCTGGTTGTGTGCTATGTTCGGTAATACATAACTCTTGCGGACGAATCTGCCATCGCCGTGTGGCGCCAGGGCAGAGGTGCATGCAGGAATTTGTTCGCGGGATTGTGTGGGATCGATCCGACCACAACAGATGGGGGGATTCCCCGGTGGCTACGAAGTCATTTATAGGGGGAAAAGGAGTTGGAATGGACAAAGAAGGCAATCGATTACATCGGCAATTCAGACAGAACAACACCGCAAAATGTTGTGATTTTTTATAGATGGGAGGATTATCGAAACTTTGCCCCTTTTCCCGATTTCGTAGATATTCTATAAACCCTGGACTTTTTAATATTCTCTGATAGCCAATCATCCCCAAAAGCACATACATTACTAAAGATTTAGTATACTTAAGAGTTATATTAGTATCTACCTAAAAGAGCAATATATAAATTAATAAGTCACTATCAAAATAAGTGGACAATGGAAAGATCGTCCGGATACCGCCACTGATCAGGTTTGAATGGTGTAGATACCAGTAATTTACGCCGATGTCCCCGATATTCTGCTTTGTTTGAGTAAACCCTATAAAACCGAATGAAAAGTACAGTCGATCTCCAATAGTAAAGATTAACAGTGGGAAAGGCAGGTGGCGACACAGTTTTTTTGAAATCATTTAAGTACAGTGTAATTCAAAATGTACTTTCTATGGCAATGTCTAAGAAAGATATGGTAAGAAGGAGTTCTAAGAAGAAAATAATGTTAGAAGAACTTGAAAAACAAGCTGCTTCCGGAAATGGGGGCGCAAAGAAGAAACTCGCAAAAGCGAAGAAAAAAATGAAATAATCATTTTGGGATATTGGGGTGACATATCATCCACATCCAAAAAGCATTTATTGCCCGGAATCTCTAAGAACTCGTATTAACAACCAAAAGTTGCGGAGGACGTAAAATGAGCGATGAAATCCATATCGGGATTATTATATGCGACCGCTACCGTGTGTGCGCCGGAGGCAAATGTCTGAGGGCGCTTAACAATAGGGAGGGTGCATTCAGCATTTATGAGGGTAAAGATGTGAAACTGGTCGGATATACTGCGTGTGGTGGCTGCCCTGGTGGAAATATCGAATATGCTCCGGAGGAGATGAAGAAGAATGGGGCGGAGGTAATACACCTCGCAACAGGACTTGTCGTCGGATACCCGCCATGCCCTCGTGTGACCTACTTCCGTGACTTTATCCGTGCAAAATATGGGCTCGATGTCGTTATCGGGACGCATCCGATCCCACAGAACTACTATGAGACGCATACGGCACTTGGGACATGGAACTCTCCGCGATGGACTGAGATCATCCAACCGACACTTGCGGATGAAGAGACCAGGCTGTTGTACGACTGATATTAGAGTCATGGGATTATGTGCTGATGGACTGGAATAATGCTGGAATTAAGCGTTCTTGTGGATAATAATAGCCTGATAGATCGTTACTTCCAGGGTGAACCGGGCGTATCCTATCACCTTCAAAACAGGGGCACCAGTATCCTGTTTGATGCAGGATATTCGGACGTGCTCATAAGAAACGCGGAAAAGATGGGTATTAACCTGCTGGACCTCGACAGTGTAGTACTCTCTCACGGGCATCTTGACCATACATGGGGGCTATACCATCTGATCAAGCTCTATACCGAGGCAAGAATGGAAAAGGTAGATTGTGATACTCCAACTCTTGTAGCTCATCCTTCTGCATTTTTAACCAGAACAGTCGATGGTATCCCTGAGATCGGATCTTTAATCTCGGAAGATAAGTTATCCTACCACTTCAATATGCGATTGAGCAAGGAACCCCTGTGGCTGGCTGATAACCTGGTTTTTCTCGGTGAGATTGAAAGAACGAATAACTTTGAAGCGATGACGCCGATTGGGAAAATCCTGCAAGATGGAACCGAAGAAGACGATTATGTGCTCGACGATTCTGCTCTGGTTTATACATCCCAAAAAGGGCTTACGATCATTACGGGTTGTTCACATGCAGGGATCTGCAACATCATCGAATATGCAAAAAGGGTCTGCGGCGATGATCGGGTGGTTGACATAATCGGGGGGTTTCACCTGCTCACGCCCTCTTACGAACAACTGCAGGGAACTTATGAGTACATGAAGGAATTACAACCGGAAACCATACATGCCGCACACTGCACGGACTTGAATTCAAAGATTATGTTATCTCAGGTTGTAGACCTGATGGATGTGGGCGTAGGCTTGAGGTTGGTGTATGAATGAAACACGTGACTGTTGCGATATGCGTTTTCGTAGATAAAAAAAGGAAAAAGAAGTTCGGTTGGAACCTGTTATTCCTTTAGTATCAGTATCTCTGTCGCTTTGATCACTGCTTCTACTTTATCGCCTTCTTTCAGATCAAGATCTTCCACGGCTTCTTTTGTTAGCATCGAAGTCAGGATAGCAGGCTCTGCGATCTCGATCTTCACGGTAGACGCGACTTCTCCTTTCTCGATTTTCTTCACAACGCCTTCAATCTGGTTTCTTGCGCTTATTTTCATTGTGGGCATCCTCCTGCTTGTTACAACCACTGTCGCGGCTGCATGGTGTTGTAATATTGTGACATACCCTAAGAACATATCGCCCATCTGATTTTCCACCCGCTTAAGCCTACACTCTGCGATCCAGCCACAACCTGGATCAACTATTTTAATTTTACTTTTGCCATATTGTAAACCAAAATGTATTTATACCGAACATACAACTGTATTTGAAGGCAACACGATGGCAAGAGCAGTAACATTCGCGGTGATGATAATACTTCT
>JAYEGI010000044.1:0-5192 GCA_034659035.1 Methanobacteriota archaeon | reverse complement strand
ATTTGAAATGTGAATTGCTGTGCTGCCAGATGCCGCACCGAGATAGAGGACCAGCGAGGACTCGGTGATCGGCGGGATAAATCCTTTCAGGATCAGTGCAGCCAGTTTGCTGTGGCGAAAATCCCATGTCTGAAACTCCTGTCCCCTTCCATCTTCCTGCCGGCTCACGGTTGCAAGTTGCGTCTGACCTGCATTGCTTGAATTACTTACATTGCATGCATTACTTGCTTGACCTTCCGGACTTGCCCGGCTCCGGTATATGCCGCATCCGATCTCTGTGTAATCAGTGTTCATGGTTTTGGTGGGTGATATTCGGTGTCGTGGCAACCGGAGCACTCATCGCCCATGCTCTCGTTTCCATAGACGTGCATCTCCGGAGTGCCGTAATCGTTCATCGCTGCAAAGTTGTAATGGCAAAAACCGGCGCACGACTCGATGGTTGCATTGTGCCCGTGATACCTTCCAGCGGTCAGGTTGTATATGTTATGGCATCTCAGACACTGGGAGTTATTACCCCCGCCGATATCGAGACGTTCGTGCCCGTATGCCCCTGGACCCGGACTTATGATGTCATCATCAAGTGAGTGGCACTTCGTGCATGGTGGCATCGAACTCCACTTATGTACTCCGCCATAGTCTGTGATCTCAAAACTCGCGGTGTACAGCCCATCGCCCCTGTCCGCCAGACCGCCACTTGCTATGACTGTTGTGGCATTCCAAACCTCGTACTGCACATCATCCGGGGAAGCCCGGTAGCCCTTGTGATCCATGAGCAAGACTGTCATGTTAACAGTTCTCGAGTAGCCGTCAGCGGGCCACAGGTCTCCGGGATATGCACCGACCAGTTATATGAAGACGCCTCATACACCCAGTAATACGGATCGAGCAGATACGTATCTTTATCTGTGCTGATCAGTAGCTGTGTACACACCCCCTCACCTGCCTGTGATGGTGCACCCGCTCCGGCAGTGGTAATCATACCACACATCAGCGAGGATGCCACAATGGCAGGGGGCAGAAGCGTACATCGAAGATTCCGACCGTTTAGCGCATATTTCCAGGATACGTGGAGCATAGTGATCACCCGTTTTTATATTTATAGATCTCCACTTAAACATTGTTGGAATCACTCAAGTGTTATGGAAAGCACTTTAAAATACCCCCACTTTCGATCCGATATCACGCGGGGATATAATCCGCGCAATCGTTCATAACATCGCCCTGACCGGGTCAAGGATGGAATTGACGTACGAAGCCGCGGTCTTCTTCAGATCCATCGGATGCAGCCCACCCTCGGAGAAATCGTGTGCAAGCTCCTTGAAAGTCTCATAGCAGAGATCGCCGCCGAACTTCGATGGTCGTTTAACATCTACGGAAGAGAATCTCGGGAAGATGTGGTACCTGAAGAGTTCGATCACAGGATTGTCGTCCACCGACCCTTGTGTGCAGAATGCGCGGTTGATCTTCTTCTCGACTGCCTTCGTATCATCATCCACTGAAATATAATTATCCTTCGATGATGACATCTTCCCGCCGTCCAGACCGAGAAGGATCGGCGTGTGGATGCACAACGGAGCGCGGAATCCGAGCTTTGGCAGTTCCTCCCGCGCAAGCATGTGGATCTTGCGCTGGTCGATTCCACCAACAGCAGCGTCGGCGCCAAGATGCATGATATCGAGCGCCTGCATGAGCGGGTAGATCATCTGCGAGACCATCGGGTGCTCCACGTTTCTTGCAACCTCGCTCATGCTGCGCCTCGCCCGGTTAAGCGTGCTATCCTGCGCCAGCCTGAGTACATTTAACGTATACTCCGGATCCAGCTGGAATTCGCTTCCAAAGACGAACTTTGCCCTACCAAGCCCAAGTGCAATGAAACACTGCTTGTTGTACTCTGCAAGTTCTCTCACTTCTTCAAGCGTCCCTTTCTCGTTTAAGTATGCATGTAAATCCGCAAGCAGCACTGTTATCTTAAATCCGGAATTTTGAAGATCGATAAGTTTGTTCACAGTCAGAACGTGACCGAGATGTATCTTTCCACTCGGTTCATATCCTGCGTAAGCGGTCGGCGTCTTATCTGACGCCAGCAGCCCGTTTAAGTCATCGATTGTCACGATCTCCTGTGTGTTCCGTGTGATCAAATCATATCTATCCATTAATCCAACCATTGAACAGCGGTGCGTTTTAATCTTTCCCAGCCCAGGGGTTGTCATGGCTTGTGGTGTCAACAGTCCCGTTAACAGAGATTTATATTTGGTGAGTTATCCGTGTAAAAAAAGTAAAATGTGTGAGGAGTAGAGAGGATCTTTTTCGATTGAGAATAGGAAATTATCGTGTTGTTTATCTTGAAGATGCTGATAGCTTCAGGATAATTCAGATTTTCCATCGCGGGAAGGTACAAATGGTTATGAAACTGGGTGGCGTGGCTACGACTTTCAGACTTTCACACACTTCAGCCTGCCCCCCAAACACCCCACTTCCGGCCAGCGGATGTCCCGCAATTTATTGTGTGTGGAAAGGCCGGGGCTGACATGAGAGTGCGCCCGATGGGGGTTCAGAAGTGTTTTGTGTGATGTTTACGCGGGTTTGAGATCATATCTAAGTATAACGTCTGCCCCTCCAGGTTTTGAATATCTGAAAAGCACATAAATCAGAACCTAACTCCACGCAATCTTACGACCCCCAAGCCCCGATGACACAAAAGACATAAATCAGAACGCACCCAATTCAATCAGCATGGGATCATGCACGGCATGTGATGGCAAAGGATTCATCATCATCGAAGAAACGCAGTGTTCCGCATGCAAAGGCACCGGAAAGGCGAAATCGATCAATTTGGGCGAGTTATCTGAGAAGCAGTTGAGTCAGGCACTCGGTGGCTCGTGTCCCGCCTGCAACGGCACAGGGAGCATCACGATAACAGAGAAGTGCCAGGAATGTGGTGGCTACGGAGAAGTCAAGGAATGCCGGATCTGCGGTTCATCGTTCAGCGGAGATGGTGATCTATGCAAAAACTGCACGGAAAAACCATCGGTATACCTCCTGAGTGCTCTCTGCGACACACAAGACCTCGTGGTGGGCAGCATCTATGAAGGGACCGTTAACGGAACTGTGGATTTTGGCGCATTCGTTGACCTCTCCCGTAGCGTACGCGGACTGATTCATTCGAGCAACCTCAGTTCGGAAGTTAACGTAGGCGATGTCGTGCATGTGAAGCTAAGGAATATAAAGCCGAACGGAAACCTCGAGTTGGTGCCAGTAAAGCTGAAAGAATACGAGATCGTGGAAGTGGAGAAAGAGTATCCGGCACATTCAAGTTCCGATCTTCTGAAATGCGTCGGTAAGACCGTATCCATTTCAGGAAAGGTTGTTTTAGTAAAGCAGACCGCAGGACCTACAATATTCACCATACTCGATGAATCTGGCACGGTCACGTGCGCTGCATTCGCGCGTGCTGGCGAGCGCGCATATCCTGAGATCGATGCGGATGCCATCGTTACGGTGACCGGGGGGGTTTCGCTCCGAAATCAGGACATACAGATCGAAGTTATGGCTATGAAGGGTTTGATAGGTCACGAGGCGGCAGCGATCCATGATCGCATCGAGGATGCTCTCGATGCCACCTCCGAGCCACAGGAGATCGAGTTCCTGGTCGAGAGCGAGACGCTCTCCGCTCTCAAAGAAGGGATGCGCGCGGTTGCAAAGCGGATCAGGAAGGCGGTCTTCTCATCCCAGCCGATCGTTATCAGGCACCATGCTGATGCGGATGGGATGACCGCGGCAATAGCGATCGAGCGTGCGATCCTCCCGCTGATACGAGAGGTCGGCGGAACCGATGCTGAGTATCATTTTTACCGGAGGTCGCCCTCGAAGGCGCCGTTCTACGAGATGGTGGACATCGTAAGAGACATCTGCTTTGCGCTGGACGACCAGGCACGGCACGGTCAGGACCTGCCACTCCTTGTGATCGTTGACAACGGATCTACCGAGGAGGACCTGCCCGCGTTCAAGCAGACCGCGATATATGGTATTGATGTCGTCGTGGTCGATCACCACCATCCCGATGCGGTCGTGGATCAGTATCTCTGCGAGCATGTGAACCCGTACCACGTCGGCGGCGACTTCGGGGTCACGGCAGGGATAATATGTGGCGAGCTCGCACGGATGATCAATCCGGAGATCACTGACGAGATAAAACATCTTCCAGCGGTGGCTGCTCTTGGCGATCGGTCAGAGGCGCCAGAGGCTGCAGCGTACATCGATCTTGTCTCTGACCAGTATGAGACGTCCGATCTTTCGGATATTGCGCTCGCACTTGATTATGCGGCATTCTGGCTCAAATTCCAGGACGGGCGCGGTCTAGTCAACGACATCTTAAACTTCGGAAAACTTGACCGCCACATGGGAATTGTGAAACTGCTATGCGAGCAGGCGAGGGGCGCAATCGAAGATCAGTTGGCTGTGTGCATGCCGCACGTGCGCACGCAGAGACTGCCAAATAAAACGTCATTAAACGTGATCGATCTTGAACACTTTGCGCACAAGTTCACGTTCCCGCCGCCCGGAAAGACGTCAGGCGAGATCCATGACCGAATCTGTCAGGGAAATGATGATCCTGTGGTGACTCTCGGCTACGGTCCCGATTTTGCTGTGATCAGGTCGCGTGGTGTTCTCATGAACATCCCGCAGATGGTGCGGACCCTGCATGATGAACTTGAAGGTGCTGGTGTAAACGGCGGCGGGCATCTCGTTGTCGGGAGCATCAAGTTTGTGGAAGGGATGCGGACAGAGGTGCTGCAGCGGCTTGCCGAGATAATCGGGGGGCTTGAGGTTGCTTGAGCTTCCGGCACACCTCAAACCCGTTCGTTGTGAAAGCCCAACCGAGAACTTTCTCAGTTGAAGGATATTTCAGGATGGATTTGCGTGGGTGTGTGGTTTGCAACGTTGTGCGCCACATCGTAGACGAGATCCATCTCGATGTTGTCTCCGAAGAACCGGTAAAACATCTCCCAAAACCCAGTAAGGGGATCATTTTCGGATACAACAATCTGCGACTGTTTGATCTTATGTACGTGTTTAGCCGCTCAGTCTCGCCCTCATCATCTGGAGACTATTGAGTCCCTGCTGTGCCCACGTTGCCAGCACTGTCATAATCCGCTCGTGAATTGACGTCCCTTTTCTATTACGCAGTGTCC
>JAYEGI010000043.1:0-19129 GCA_034659035.1 Methanobacteriota archaeon | reverse complement strand
GACACTGCGTAATAGAAAAGGGACGTCAATTCACGAGCGGATTATGACAGTGCTGGCAACGTGGGCACAGCAGGGACTCAATAGTCTCCAGATGATGAGGGCGAGACTGAGCGGCTAAACACGTACCATTTTTGTATCTGTCGTTCTACGCCGCACCGTACCACACCTGCGCCATCACCGATCAACGTAACCCGTTTCCACACATTCACGTTCTCGACATACGTCCCTGCATGCATATAAATCGTATCCCCGTCCCCTGTGCCATCGATCGATCCTGAATCGGCGTGCCCGCGCTCGGACACCCATGCAACTCAGCATCCGCCGCCTCCACCATCTGCATGTCTGCGCCCGCCGCCGTGCCCGCGCACGCAAGCACCAGCACCGCGAGCACGCCCGCGCCAAAGATCACCGTTCACAAAACGATTGCGTGTTTCGAGCAGGGGGGAATATCGTCATAATAATCAACTACGATATGTTATATTCCACATACTATACGTCCATAAGTACCTTTTGCATCACGGAGACTATCATGCCTTATGGCGTTGCGGATGAAATCTGAATAATCTGCGTTAATGGCTTCGCCACTGCCCACTATGCTCGCAGACAGCAGCTAAAAACCCCTATCAGCCACTGAGTAACGCAAATGAACACAGATTGAGGTTTTTTTTGTTTGCCACACATCACTCGAGCATATTCCATATTTTCAGATAGTGCCGTTGTGAACTTGTTATCCGCTGAAGGGTTCGTCCAATATCCGATAACTACGACTCATTTCGAAGTTTAAGCAAAGTATATATCCGATTATCCTGCAATAATATCAAATTAAAGTCCAATTCATGAGGTGACTGACCATGAAACAAACCACACTCCACCACATCATCCATATCCTGCTCTGCATCTCGGTGCTTGCCACAGCATCCGGCTGCATCGATACCGACCATAAGCAACCAGACTCGTCCGCATCAATAGAGCTTATACCATGCGGCGAAGGTGTAACCGGTGAGGGTGCCGATTACCTGATCCTTGCGCCAAAGATGCTCTTTGTCGGGAGCGAGAGTTCGATCAGCATGTCTGCGTTTGGGGATGCGCACGAGCCAGTAGAGCGGTGCGTTACGTACACGCTTTCAGACAGCGACAATAATAGTATTCCTCTCGTCCGCGCATCGACAGGTAAGTCCGGGCACTCGGTCGCAAGATTCGAGACTCCGCATGTCGAGGAGGGCACGTACTCCTTGATTGCAGAGCCGGTCGGGACCGGCGAGGAATACACTGCAACGGTACGTATCTCAAAGAGCAATCCGATATTTATCGAGACCGATAAGCCGATCTACAAGCCGGGACAGGCGGTACACGGAAGAATCCTCCTTTTAAACAACAATCTAAAGCCGGTTGAAGATTCTGTCAAACTGGAGATTGCGGACGCTAACGGGATCAAGGTCTTTCGGGATACGCTCGAGACGAACGGTTTTGGCGTAGCCACGTTCGATCTGCCGCTATCTGCCGAGCCGAATCTCGGTACATGGAAGATCAAGGCAGAGGCAGGCGAATCGAAGTCTGTGGTGGACATAGAGATCGAGCGCTACGTGCTCCCGAAGTTTGAGATCGAGACCGATATCGTGAGGGATTGGTTCCTTGTCTCTGACCCGATCGAAGGCACGGTTTCTACAAACTACTTCTTCGGTAAGTCGGTCGATGGTTCTGTCGAGATCGAGGCGGTCAGGTACACCGGAACGTGGGAGACTTATGCCACGTACAGCGCAATTCTCGAGAGCGGCTCTGCCGAGTTCGAACTGCCAGCAGTCGAGTGGATCGCGGGGACTTATGGTGCAGGCGGGCAGGGTAGTCTCATGTTAAATATCTCGGTCACAGATACCGGAAACCACACCGAGACCACGACAGAACTCTTAAAGATCGTGGAATCGGACACGATTCTCCAGTTGATCCCCGAATCGAGCACTGTAAAGCCGGGGCTTTCGTTTGAGGTGCTGGTCGTGACAGAAGATCCCGACGGAAATGCGATCGACACGGATGTTTCGATCAGGACAACGTTCTATGGCGGGATGGGCGGCACTGAAAGCGTGAGGGATGATACCGTCTCGACCGAAGACGGGATCGCAATCATATCTTACACTATCCCTGACAATTGCACAGGCGCGTATCTCGGGGCGAAGTGCCTCGACACGAGCGGTGAAGGTGTGCGTCAGCATGTAGAGCTTGATGCTGCGTACTCGCCGGGTGCAAGCTTCATCCATATCGCGCAGACGAGCGAGGGCGTGCCCAATGTCGGCGATATGATAACCTTTGCTGTGCACTCGACCAATCCGGGCACGGCATTCTATGATATATTCGCAAACGGAAGAACCGTGTACTCAGGCACGAGCGAGATGTCCGAGATTGCGGTTCGGGTCACACCGCAGATGAGTCCGTCCGCAAAGATCGTGGTGTACATGATCAATCCGAATAGCGAGGTCTCTGCCGATGTTCTGCCTTTCAAGGTCCGTTTCGAGACGAGCGTCGATCTAAAAAGCGAGTTTGGAAGCGATACCGTAGCTCCCGGAGATGCTGTGCACGTGAACGTTGACGCGGGGACGCGATCGATGATCGGCGTTGCGATCGTTGACGAATCGGTATATGCTCTGAGTGCCGGCAGGCTCAATCTCAAACAGGTCTTTGATGAACTGGAGAGGCGGTTTATGGAGCCGCAGATCGAGATTCATCCGGAGTACGAGGGCTATTATGAACACAGATTGGTAGGAACGTACGATATTCTGGACGATGCCGGAATGCAGGTGCTTGCATCACCATCCTTCGAGATTCCGAAGACGCCGGTTTCGGAGGTGCTGGGTATGTGGAAAGGTGCCGGAGGCAGGAATATGGTTGCGATGGATATAGCGGTCGCGGAAGTAGTGGGAGAAGAAGTGGTGCATGTGCCAGAAGCCGCACCGACTCCAGCACCAACATCGGCAGCAGACGGCGAACTCGCAACGGTCGAGCGTGTGCGCCAGTTCTTCCCTGAGACGTGGCTCTGGATGCCAGACCTCCTCACCGACGCCGATGGCCACGCACAGATCAATCTCACTGCGCCTGACAGCATCACGACATGGCAGCTCCACGCGGTCTCGTCATCCGAAGACGGGATTGGGATATCAGAGGACCGCCTAATAGTATTTCAGGACTTTTTCCTCGATACTGACCTGCCGTACGCTGTGACCCGCGGAGAGGTCTTCCCTGTCCGGGTACAGGTCTATAACTATCTTGATACGCAGCAGGATGTCAAACTAACGCTCTCAACAGGTGACTGGTTCGAGATCATCGGTGACGAGGTGGTAACCGTGCCGGTCGGCGCAAACAGAGTCGGGGACGCGAGTTTCACGATCACGCCGACCGAGATTGGTACCCACACGATCGAGATTGCGGCACAGACGAAAGCGACGGCTGATGCCGTGAGAAAAGAGATTATCGTCGAGGCAGAGGGGACGAGACAGGAGATCGTTGAGAACGGAAACCTGGGTGAAGGTACGGGAAGCATCACGCTCGATGCCACGCTTCCTCCGGGAATCGTTGATGATTCCGGGGTTGTTCTGGTTAGTTTCACGCCAAGCATAGTTGCGCAGACGATAAATGGTTTGGATAGCCTCATTAACATGCCGTTTGGCTGCGGAGAGCAGAACATGATCATGTTTGCGCCAGACGTCGAGGTTCTGCGATACCTCAAGGCGACCGACCAGACCAACCCGGAGGTTCAGGCAAAGGCAGAGCTCTTTATCATAACCGGCTACCAGCGCCAGCTCACATTCAGGCACAACGACGGCTCGTTCTCAGCATTCGGCGAGGGCGGACGCGAGGGCGGCAGTCTCTGGCTCACTGCGTTTGTCCTTGACTCGTTTGCAGGTGCACGGAACGTGACATCGATCGATGACTCGGTTCTTGCAGAGGCATCGGACTGGATCTGCGAGCACCAGAGCGATGATGGTTCATGGGACTCGGTCGGTTTCATCTGCCATCAGGAGATGCTTGGCGGGATGGAGGGGAGACATGCGCTCACCGGTTTCGTTGCGATTGCACTCGCTGATTATGGGGCTGCGGATCCGGCAGTCCTCGAGGACGCGCAGGCGTACCTCGAAGCGAATCTTGAGGAGCAGACCGATCCATATCCACTTGCGATCGCATCTGTCGCGCTTTTGAAACTTGACAGTCAGGATGCCGATACCGCTCTCAAAAAACTGGTCACTCTCAAGCATGAGGATGAGAACGGCGTCTACTGGGGATCCGACACAGATATGACCAAGGATTCCGACAGTGACCCCTACCCGTTCAAGTACGGTCATCCGCCTTCGAGCAGGAACATCGAGATCACGTCGTACGCGGCGCTTGCTCTGATCGATGCGAAGCATCCGCTTGCAAACGACGCTGTCAAGTGGATCTCGGCGCAGAGAAACTCGCTTGGCGGATTCTCTTCGACGCAGGACACGGTTATGGCGCTTAAGGCACTGATGACCGCGGCAGCAACGGAAGGTAGGGATATCGACGCCACAGTGACAGTGTCAGCCAACGGAAGCATTGTCAAGGAGATCGGAATCGATGCCGGGAACTTCGATGTGCTCCAGACCGTCCGAGTACCTGACGGCACAAAAGAGGTGAAACTCGTGCTTACCGGAACCGGAGAGGTTGGCTATCAGCTGGTAAATCGGTTTAACGTAATACTTCCAGTGATTGCACCGGTTTCCGATCTGCAACTGAATGTCACATACAATGCCACCGATGTTTCTGTCGACGATATGATCACCGTGCAGACGCGGGTTACGTACACCGGAGCAGCAGATGCAACCGGCATGATGATCGTGGATGTTGCAGTGCCCACGGGGTTTACGCCGGTAACGGAAGGTCTTGATGTGCTTGTTTCGGACGGCACGATCACGCGCTACGAGATCGCGGGCAGGAAGGTTATCATCTACGTGCTCGACCTGCCGCGAGGGACAGAACTCTCGTTGGAGATGAAGATGCGAGCGCTCTTCCCGGTAAAGGCGATCGTGCCTGATAGCCGGGCGTACTCGTATTATAATCCGGAAGTGTGTGCTGGTGTGCGGGGCGGTGAGATTGTGGTCGGTGCGTAGGCGGGGAAGTGGGGGTCACTTTCACTGCGCGCTTAGAGAATGGTTAATGAAGTTCCAATAATATCTTTGACAAGGGTGTAAGAAATGGATGAGCCCTTTTATTATTTTATGGGAACGTCGGATTGTCTTACGCAACCACAATTTCCATAATGGCGCACCATCTATCTGAAAAGTAATTTACACCGCTAATCTGTGTCCACCTGCGTTAATCTGTGGATGATACTGTTTTAGCCACAGATTAACACCGGTTTAACTGATCACACCCATCTAATCATATTTGTATTTTCCGGGTTGGCGCCATGTTTTCAACCGACCAGAACAAATTAAAAAGTGTAATGGTCAATCCGACCAAGAACACGCGGACATTGTTACCCTATGGGGCATGACCACCTTGTTTTCATGTTCTGCGTGGTGTTGCATATCCGTCTGACCATTACATAATTGTCATAAATCACCGATTTGTTAGATAGTGCATCGGTTACCACTTAATTTGAAGTGGATATGTGTTTTCACTGGAGTTTTTGATTGTGTCAGAGTCCACTTACACAAACTCGATCGCTTTTGACGGGCAGGTTACGATGCAGACATCGCACAGGATCTTGTTCTGCCCAAACCGCCTGCATTCACCGACATTCTTGGCAGTGACGATGCCGCCTACCACTTCGAGGATCACCTTATCGTTGGATGGCGCAAGCCCGATAGCCGCGCCGTGTGGATCATTGGCAACGTTTACTGGGCAGGCAACGACGCAGTTCCCACACCCGAAGCATAGCTCCTCATGGATCACCAGTCCTGTCTCGGTAGCTCCGCTCACGGGTGCAAGCAGCGATTGCAGCTCCTGCAATTGACTTTCGTACCCGCTCTCGTATAATGGGGGGCAATCAGCGATCTCGGATTCGCCTGACAGAAGCGAACTTGCGAATGCCATGCATGTGGGCTTCTCGCACTCCTTACAGTTCAGTTTCGGTAGTAACTGGTAGATTTCCATGATATTCGCCATTGCATCACATCTCCTTGGATTGTCACATAATTGAAATCGCCAAGCGATTTCCGGATGACACCGCCATCGGGAAAGGGTATCACAGGCGTTACATTAATATCCTATAACTAATCAGTATTACCTGCACATGACTTAAGCATAGCGCGAGGTGTATGTTATGGAGAAAACAAGGAACTTTGTACTGCGGGACAATGGTGGCAGCGAACATGGTGTCTTTTCTGGGAAGCAACCTCGGCAGGCAGCGCTCAAGGTTGCGAATCGGGTTGGTAGTACCAAAGCCAAGCCTACACGGATAATGTTACGTGAACGCGGCACGAAAAAGGTACACATCTTCGAAGGGTGGAGGGAACAGGTTAATGCTCCAAAGAACAAGCCTGATTGGATGCCAGACAAGATATGGAAACCAAATGTCAGGAAGATCGGAATTGAATCGCTCGAGGGTATTTGAGTGATTCTGTTTTTATTTTTTTAATTATTCTGTAATTTTTATATTTTGCCACACATCCGTTCATCTGTGAATTAGCAATAGCACTAATTCCAGCAGGTTATTCCCTGACAAGCCCTGAGCATGTTCAAAAATCCGATCTTCGGATTCAGTCATCCCCGTTCTCAACGCCGATTGCTGCAAAGAACCGTTTCATCACCACTTCTTCTGAGATCTTCATCAGTGCCTGCCTATCCTTTGTGTCGCTGAAGACCCCAAGCGGGATCTGGGCACCTGCCATTGTTGCGTGCCCTCCTGCCGAACCGCTCTCCCCAAACGCATCCTGCATCGACTTACCAAGATTCATTCGGATATCGTTGCTTCTTGCAGAGAGGTATATCTGGTCTTCGCCTATTCCGTACACAAGAACAGTCGTGACTCCCTCAAGGTTCAGCAGATAGTCGGCGGCCTGTGCAAGCGCGTCCCGATCCCGAAGGGTCCCGACATTCGTGATCAGGTAACTGCCCTTGACCTTCCGGTTCCTTATCGCCTCCCCAAACACGTCCAGTGTCTCTTTGGAGATGGCCGGCGTTTCGATCCTGTCCAGGATATCATGGTCTGCGAGTGGGTACAGAAGTGCAGCCGCAGTCAGGTCGATCGGATTGGCATTCCGTTTGAATCCAAGTGTGTCGGTGCGAATTCCGTATAACAGCGCGGTCGCAAGATCCTTGCTGATCGGAATATCGAGTTCCTGGAGATATTTCGTCATGATCGTTGCTGTAGCTCCGGCATTCGGGCGTATATCTATATATTCCGCATGTACCTCCTTCATCTCGGCAGGATGGTGGTCTATGATTATATCAACATCAGAACCCTTCGGAAGCAGGTTATTCTCCCCAGGCATCGAACAATCGATAAGCGCGATCTTCTTGAAATCTTCAAGAGAATGCGTCTTCTGTTCACCGAGTTTGCCCATATCGATCTGGAGTAGATTTATGAATGCCTTGTTCTCCTGGTGACCGATCTCGCCCCGGTACAGCATCTCGGATCCGATATCCACGCTCGCAGCAATTGTTTTTAGGGCAACGGCACTGGACATGGCATCCGGATCCGGATTGTCGTGGACCACGATGGCAAGTTTCCCTGTACCGATCGAGCGCAGGATATTAAGGACGTTTGAGGCGTGTCTGGCAGATTCCACGCGGTCGAGGATCCGCAGCGTAGCATCGGAAACTACCCTTGGCGGCATGATCACGCTGTCAGCTCCTGCCTCTATAAGTTTGGTCTTTGCGATGCTGTTTGGTGCACGTGCAATCACCTGAATATCCTCTGATGCCTGCTTTATGGTGCTAATTGCGATCTCGTTTGCGAAGACATAAGAACTCATTATCAGCACCACTTTAATGCTCTTGATATCGATCGGACTGAGCAGACCAGGATCATTTAGATCGCCTACGACGGCTTCAAACTCCTGCTCCTTAAGTGTCTCAACCTTCCCGGCATCCTTATCGATCAGTACAACCTTCTTATTCCGGTTCACAAGTTCTCTGGCAACTGCGGACCCTATGTTACCGCTGCCTATGACCAGATACGGTGCTTGTAATTTCTTATCGCCATTCGTCGCGCTTTTATGTGGGTCTGGTGTTTTTTTGGAGTCGGTAATACTGAGACCTCCACGGATATTAGATGTCTGAAGCGTATAAGCACTTTTCGCCATGATTACGAGACGTTCATCATACATAATCCTATCGATGATGTGGGGCTGATAAGTTGCGCGGCGGTATCTATGATTTTACAATTTCGCCGCAACCATGTACCAGAGTACTCCGGGCAAACCCATTCCAAACGTTAATATTAATACCGTATACGCTGATGCTTCTGGAAAGAGGATTTGAAAAATGCCGACGATACACAGACCAAGACGAGGGTCAATTGCATTCAGCCCGAGAAAAAAAGCAAAGAAACCGATCGCACGGATACGATCATGGCGGACCGATGGAGAAGAGCCGAAGATACAGGATTTCGCAGGGTATAAGGCAGGAATGACTCATGTGCTGATGATCGACGACCGTACGACCAGTATTACCTCGGGTATTGAGATATCGGTGCCTGTAACGATTATCGAGACTCCTGCCATGAGCGTTGTTGCGCTGCGCGCCTACACGGACCGGGGATATTATGGGATGAAATTGATTGCAGAGGTGTGGGCAGACCGTGATAATGATAACATCGAACGCGCTCTTGCGGAGGGGACGGTGCATGAGATCCGTGCGGTCGTCCAGACTATGCCACATCTCGTTTCAGGGATTCCAAAGAAGACACCTGACGTGATGGAGTCGCTGATCGCTGGCGGGGACGTTGCCGCGCAGTTCGAGTACGGCAGATCGATTCTCGGGAAGGAGTATCGGATAGCAGACCTCTTCGCCGAAGGCGCGTTTGCGGATGTTGCCGCGATAACCACAGGAAAAGGGACGCAGGGACCTGTGAAGCGATGGGGTGTGCAGCTGCAGAAGGGCAAACATAGCCGCACCGGAAAGAAGCGACACATCGGAAACCTTGGTCCATGGACCCCGCATTATGTGCGGAGAACTGTGCCACTGATGGGGCAGACCGGGTACTACCAGCGCACCGAATTTAACAAGCGGATCTTAAAAATTGGATCTGATGGGGCCGAAGTAACTCCAGATGGCGGATTCATAAACTATGGCATCGTCAGAAACGGGTACGTGATGATTCGCGGAAGCGTTCCTGGTCCGTCGAAGCGATTGATCCGGATGAGACCGCCCATACGCGGCAAGCTGCCATTGGACGCTCCTGCGATCAATCATATCAGCACAGAATCGCATCAGGGGTGATTTAGATGAAAACTAATGTTCTAAGTTTATCGGGAGACGTTTTACGTGAAATTGATCTTCCGGATGTATTTTCCGAGGCATACCGCCCGGATCTTATCAAAAAAGCAGTCCTTGCCGCGCAGGCAAACCGCAGGCAGCCGTATGGCGTAACAGCGTACGCTGGCATGAGGACCTCGGCGCGCTCACTTGGATCGGGCAGGGGGATAGCGCAGATTCCACGACTTGTGAACTCAAACCGTGCTGCACGGGTTCCGCAGGCAATGGGTGGCAGAAAAGCGCACCCGCCAAAGGCAGAGAAGGACTGGAGCGAGAAGATCAACAGGAAGGAGCGTAGGTTTGCGATCAGGTCAGCGATTGCAGCTACAACCAACCCCGACCTCGTTACTAACAGGGGGCACAGGTTCGAGGCAGATATCGGTCTTCCGATCGTTCTTGAGGATGCGTTCGGGAATCTTGCAAAAACAAAAGACGTTTGTGAGGTTTTACAGGCGGTCAACCTCTGGCAGGACGTGATCCGTGCCAAGACCGGGAAACATATCAGGGCAGGCAGAGGGAAGCTCCGTGGCAGGAAATACAAGAAGCCAAAGAGCATCCTGATCGTGACGTCTGATTACAGCGGCATCGAGAAGGGTGCACGCAACCTCTCTGGCGTGGATGTTGTGACGTGCGACCGGTTAAATGCCGAAATGCTCGCACCTGGTACACACGCAGGCAGGCTCACGATCTGGACCGAGAGCGCGATTGCGGGGCTGTGAAGATAAATTATCCGTCGCGCCCTCCGATCATGTAAGTATGATCGATGGGCGCGACGGATGCGCGGGGATGGGTCTGCGATTTTTTGAGGCGGCGGCAGGGGTTTTCGAGGGGTGTGGTGATACAATGCGATAATATTCTGTGGCGCTATATCTTGATATGTTCACTTTCAGCTTGCTTTCTGGGAGGTTTTATTTAGGGTGAGTTCTAACGCATTGCATACAGCACGTAAAGGACTCCGCCATGATCGACACACGGTTTCACTTCTGCCTAACTATATGACATTCTCGCCGAAGTACCGTAGGAAGATTTTGGTCGGAGATGTCATGCTTGCGCTGGATAGTATCATTCGTAAGACTTGTAAGGATCTTGGCATTGAGATCATCGATATGGCTGTGAATTCAGATCATGTTCATTTGTTCGTAAAATATCCTCCGAAGTATTCTGTGAGCTATATAGCCAAGAGAATAAAAGGGAGGAGTAGTAGAGAACTGCGCAAGGCATTTCCACACCTTAAGGAATGGTGCAGTAAAAGTCTCTGGGCACCATCATGTTTTCATGGCTCGGCGGGTCATGGATGGGAGGTTGTGGAGAGCTGCATACAGAATCAGGAGATGCCAAATGCGAAATCGCTATGTACAGGCTCCGTACTTAAGTCCGGGGTTTAGTGACTTTACCACATCCCCGACCACACCATACACCGAATTATCCGTTGGCATGAAATGTCATAACAGTTATAACTCACGCAAAAGATGTTACATCAGAGTCATAAAAGGAGATAAATATCATGAAACCAGACGACATCGCTTCCTACCTGAAACAGGTGTACAAAAAGGATATCATAGTAACCGGCACAGGAAAACTCGGCGAGACCGAGGAAGGACTCAAAGAGTTCGGATACGGCAAACCACTCCTCATCAGATTTTCAGCAGACGGCGAAGCCAGGACTGCAGTCCTCTCTGCCATGCGGACCGAGGGTGGTTTCGGTCACGATCATTTCTCTGACCGGGCGCAGATTCTGATCTGGCAGCACGCAACATTTGACAAACTGCCAGAGCACGTTCGATCGATCGATTGCGGCTATTTCACGCACGATGGCGGACTCAAGTCGGCAGGCGATGCAGAGGAGTATTTCCTGCTGATGGAGGAGGTCGAAGGCGTCGAATATTTCCTCGATCTTGAGCGGATCCGCTCAGATGGTGCAACCGAACTGGATGTAGATCGGGCAAGTGCATTATCGGGTTATCTGGCTGACATCCATTCCCGGAAGCATGATAGCAGGGAACTCTACGTAAGGCGGATCAGAGACCTTGTCGGGCATGGCGAGTGCATTATGGGATTGATGGACAGTTATCCCTACGATCTTGACTTTATCACAGAAAAGGAACTTGTCGAGATTGAAAGATCATGTGTCGACTGGCGGTGGAAGCTAAAATCCGGAACAGATCGATTGTGCATGGTTCATGGAGATTTTCATCCATGGAACGTGATGTTTCGAGAAGGAACTGACTTTACTGTGCTCGACCGGAGCCGCGGTGAATGGGGCGAGGCAGCAGACGACCTATCGAGCATGGCTATCAACTACATATTCTACTCGCTTCAGGAGCACGGGCGGCTGGATCATGACTATAAAAGGATATATGACCGGTTCATGGAGAATTATCTGGAAAAAACAGGAGATTGGGATGTCTTGAAGGTTATCCAGCTATTCTACGCGTTTCGTGGACTCGTGGTGGCAAGCCCTGTGTGGTATCCGAATCTTGACCGCGAGATCAGGGTGAAGTTGTTTAATTTCATAAGAAACGCGCTTATGGAAGATGAGTTTGATTACAAGAACATTAATTCGTATTTTTCGGGATAGTCCTCCTGATAGGGGGCACTGAAATCGGTTCCGGGGGCTATTCCCATTTATGCCCCCAGCCACATCCCCAGGGCGAGCATTTCAACTATCGCAATCACCTGCGATATGCGTGTCTGCGATGTCGGGTATGATAAATGACGACAACTTCGGATATAGTATGCACTTGGTAGGTAACTCTATAATTTCCAATCCGAATCCTGTAATCCCGAACTGACCCTCGAATCTTACGGTGCTACGAAGAAAACGGGTTATCTGCAAACGATTCGATGGCTCTTATGATCTGCGGGATGTGTTGCGTGTCGATGCTGTGCAAATCTCGTGCTGCCGAACTCTTCCATCGAATTTCATAGGAACTCATCTTCTTTCAGCCCTTTCTTAATATTTTCAAATGTTATTGTGGGCTCATCCCGGCGTTCGGCGATGATCGATAGGTCGTGAAGGTGCGTGAAATGTCTTAGCATGGTTTCGCCTCATCACTTTGTGATTTTAGCTATCATTCCACATATTCCCTCTTATCATGAGCGCGAGCTTCGAGAGCGACAGCAATTCTGGGCAATTTTCTCGTCACGACTCACGACGCGGTTCCACATAGCAATCATACCACCAGCCATCGCCATCCTGCCCCTACTGCTGATGATGGTGCGCTCTACCAAGTTTGTCCAGTCTCATGCGATCCCGTCACCTGCAATAGATTCAACAAACTCCCCGATCCGCAGAAGTGCCTCCTTTATATCATCCCTCGATGCGGCATACGAGCACCGCAGGAATCCAGCTCCCGAGTCCCCGAACACATTCCCTGGAACGACAGCCACCCGCTTCTCAAGCATCAGCCGCTCTGCAAATTCATCAGCGGTCATCCCCATACCCGCAATCGAAGGGAATGCATAAAACGCTCCTTTTCCCCAGAAACAGTCAAGCCCGATCTTGTTAAATCCGCTTATGATCAGATGTCTCCTGCGGTCGTACTCACGTACCATCCGCTCCATCTCTGCACGTCCGTTCCGAAGCGCATCGATTGCAGCTATCTGCGAGGTTATAGGGGCGCAGAGCATGGTGTACTGGTGTATCTTCGTCATAGCTCCGATGATGTCACCACTCCCGAGAGCGTATCCGACCCGAAGTCCGGTCATTGCATGAGACTTTGAAAAGCCATTAAACAGAACCGTATTCGCAATCATTCCATTTAAGGATGAGAAACAGGTATGTTTTCCATCGTAAGTGAGTTTATCATAGATCTCGTCAGAGATGACGATCAGGTCGTACTCAGTTGCAACATCTGCAATCTCTTCGAGATCCTTTTTTCCCATTGTTGCGCCTGTCGGATTATTCGGGTAATTGATCATGATTACACGCGTCTTTTGTGTTATCTTCTCCTCTATCCGCTCTGCCGTAACCTTAAAATCATTCTCGATGTCTGTGGCAACCGTAACCGGAACTCCGCCGGCAAAGACCACTGTCGGGACGTAAGAGACATAGCACGGTTCAGAGATGATGACCTCATCGCCGCGATTCAGGATCGCACGCATCGCAAGGTCTATCCCCTCGCTAACTCCAGTTGTGATCAGTATCTCCTCGTTCTGATCGTAGTGGAGTGAGTGATCCCGTATGAATGTGCTTGCGATCTCTTCTCGCAGTTCAGGGAGTCCCTGATTAGCGGTGTACGAGGTATGCCCCTGCTCGAGCGCGTGGATACATGACTCCCTGATGTGCCACGGAGTTACAAAATCAGGTTCGCCCACGCCAAGCGAGATCACATCCTCGAGTTCGTTTGCCAGATCAAAGAACCTGCGGATTCCAGACGGCGGTACACTCTGCACCGTGTCTGAGACTCGCGTTTGCTTTTTATGCAACAATCGGGAGACGTTCTGTGTGCTCTGTTTCATACAGGACCACACCATCCTCTTTATAGGTCTTCAGAACGAAATGAGTGGCAGTACTTTGTACCTGTGGCAGGGTCGCAATCTTCTCTGCGACAAAAAACGCAACCTGTTTCATCGATTTGCCGCGCACGGTGAGCGAGATATCATGATCACCCGACATCAATCTGACCGATCTAACCTCAGGGAATCTTGAGATACGGTCTGCAACCACATTGTATCCGGTTTCACGCTCAAGAGATACTTTTATCTCGATGATCGCATAAACAAATCCGTTATTTACGTTGTCCCAGTCGATGATGGTCTTGTATTTGCGGATTGTGCCGTCTTCTTCCAGTTGACATACACAATCTCTGACCTCCTCACCCGACCTGCCAGTAAGTGCTGCAATCTCGCTAATATCGATTTTCGGATCGTTTTCGATGATCTCAAGTATGTTCTGTGCGAGATCCATCCGTTAGCCCTCTATGTATGCAGAGTCGTGACTGTCGTCGGTTGGCTCTCTCCATCTGGCGTCCTTGCATTCATCACATAGCGATCTACCATCGATGACAGTCAGATGGTATGAATACTGCCCGCAAGCATCGCACATACCCTCGAAATCTGATGTAAGCATGGATTCATCCTCGGATTCCATGAGTTCCCTCAGGGTGTCGCTCATCTCAGCGGATACGGTAACGATATCCTGGCTCGTGATGATACCGACTAAAGTATCGTTTCGGAAGACTGGCAGCCTTCTGATCTTATTCGAGAGCATCATTTGAATCGCGTCGCTCACCGGCGTACTCTGGTCAATTGTGATTAGCGGAGTCGTCATGATCTCAGAAAGCGGTACTGTACTTGGTTTCCTGTCATCAGGTATAATCTTTCTAGAGATGTCACGCTCGGTTATGATGCCAACTGGTTTTCCATCTTCTGTAATGACGGCACTTGACCTATCATATCTGATCATCTCTTTTGTGATATTCATCAGCGAGTCGTCAATGTCTGCCGTGATCACGCGTGGTGACATGACCTCTTGCACCGGTCTATCAATGTCCATTTGAAAACCTCCTGTTTCTTTGTTATGGCATTGGGTGCTGGTCGTTATCAAGGTTGCGTACAATCACGCAATAACCCCTTTGCGCCACCGGGATAGTCGCTCGTCTACCAGAAACCGAAAAGCCCGATCGATGAGGAGTGCAATGAATCCGAGGAGGAGCATGTACGCCATGACGTGATCCATCCTGTAAAAGTGAACCCAGTGCGATATCTTGTATCCGATTCCGGTTGTTGATACACCAAACATCTCTGCCGCAACCACACACATCCATGCGACGCCCATCGCAACCCGGATCCCCGTTGCGATATCAGGGATTGCAGACGGGAATGCGACCTTCCTGATCAGGTCATAATTTCTCGTGCATCCAAGTACCATCGCCGCCTCAATAAGAACCTTGGGCACATTCCTAAATCCCTGATACGTATTGATCAGGATCGGAAATACCGCCCCGATAAACACTATGGTTCCGGCAGACGTGTGGGTGAGCCCAATAAACGCGATTGCAAAAGGTATCCATGCAAGCGGCGGTATCGGGCGCAGGATCTCTATGATCGGATCAAATATCCTGTCGATTACCGGGAACCAGCCCATGCCAACCCCAAGCGGTATCGCAACGCATATACCGGCAGCCATGCCGATTCCAAAGTGCAACAGACTGGTTAGAGCATCAGTGATCATAACGTCCCATAGACTGTAAAATGACGCCAGAACATCGGTGAAACCGGGCAGGATGAAGTTGCCCCTCGTCACATGGGGAGCAGTTAGCTGCCAGATCACGACCGCAACGCAGAGCGAGACGATCTCGACGCCATATCGCCTGATCGCGGAGATCATGTCACTGGAGTTTGTCGTGCATCTCTTCAAGTGCCTTCGAGTCCTTACCCATCCGCACCATCAGTTCTGCGATCGCTGCATCGAGGAAGACGAGCGTGGTAATCTCGAAGGTGGTGCCAAGCGGCGCAAGTTCCGAGAGTTTCGCATACTTCCCGAGGAGATGCTGCACAAGATAGTCGCCCTTGCCATTCTTTGCCCTGCCAAAGATTCGCACGATCTTGTCCGCCAGTATTCCAAGCGTGGAGTCTGGTTGCGAGGTTACAACGATCAGAGATGCTCCGATCTTCTTTACAACCCTTCCGAGATCGACGATTGAAAGAGTTTCACCAGATCCGCTGATTGCGACCACCACATCACCCGCTCGCAGCGCCGGCGTCGTTGACTCGCCTACCACGTACACGCGCAGTCCAAGATGCATGAGCCGTGTTGCAAATGCCTTTCCGACGAGACCTGACCTGCCAGTCCCCATCACAAAGATGCTCTTTGCACTCAATATCTCATCGAGCATCTCTGAAACTGAGTTGAGATCGAGTTCCTTAAGCGCCTGATCTATATGCTTTGTCAGTAGCTCCATCGATTCGTGCAGGGTTTGGCACTTCGGTACTTCGTTGGCGATCTCTTCCGGTATAGCTATGTTTTTGTCTTCAACCATCTCATTGCCTCCTGGTAACCAGGTCAAAAGCTGTTTCCGATGCTTTCATAAGAATCTCTTCCTCGCCATCCACTACCCCACCCTCCATGAGCACAACACCATTACATATCGTGGTGTCAACACAGTTTGAGGACGCGTATATCAGGTTCGAGTCAAGGTTGTGAAGCGGCGTCATCTCTGGCAGTTGCAGATCGATCAAGAGCAGGTCTGCCAGAGCGCCCTCAACTATCTCGCCGCCTCCCACCCCTATGCGCAGAGCTTGTGCGCCATGCTTTGTGATCCTCGAAAGCGCATCGCGCGCTGGCATCATGGTTGGCTGGTTCGTTGCTGATTTCTGGAAAAGTGATGCGAACTTCGCTGACTCGAGCATGTTTAGATTGTTGTTGGATGCGCACCCATCAGTCCCTATCGAGACGTTAACTCCTGCAGCACAGAGTGCAGGGTATCTCACATTCTCTCCGACAGCGAGTTTCATATTGGAAGTTGGGTTGTACGACACATTAACATTATGTTTCGCAAGCAGCGATATCTCGTTGTCATCGAGCCAGACACAGTGCGCGGAAACGACATTCGGACCGAGAAACCCGATCCGGTCAAGGTACTCAACAGGGCGCATACCAGTCTTCTCGATGCAGTCCTTAACCTCCTGTTCTGTCTCCGAAACGTGGATGTGTGTCAGCAGATCTTCTTCCCTTGCAAACTCTGCGATCCACACAAGACTCTCCTCTGATACGGTGTATATAGCGTGCGGACCAAGTGCGGGGATCACCCGATCCGAGTAATTCTTCGTTAGTTTCGTGATCATTCTCTTAGTTTCCCTCTGCGTCTCCTCTTCTGACCCACTTGACCCGCCATCGATGAAGACGTTACTGATAACGCCGCGTATCCCCATCTCATCGACCGCTTTAGCACTTTCTAGGGCGTGCCAGTACATATCGTTAAACGTGGTCGTGCCGGTCTTTATCATCTCAAGGCACGCAAGTTTTGTACCCCAGTAGACGTCTTCCCCGGTTAGTTTTGCTTCTGCTGGCCATATCCAGTCCTGTAACCACGTCTGTAAGGGAAGATCATCGGCATACCCGCGAAGAAGCGTCATCGCCGCATGGGTGTGCGTGTTCACAAAGCCGGGCACGAGTGCTTTTTTCTGTGCGTCAATAACAGTATCCGCGTCATATGCAGCACAACCGATCTCACCGATCGTGCCGTTCTCGATGTAGACATTTCCATAGTTCTCAGTATCTCTCAGGAGCAGATTCATGTGATAATCCTCTCGGTCGTATTTATAAACATATCGCGGTTTTCTTGCGTCTTCGATGACTGCGTCATATTATAGTTCCTGCCCGGAAAACACCAGCCCGAATAGCAACAAGATGTCCGGTGCCATCTGTTCCAGTGTCTCATTCCATTCAGTTATGCGGTACTTGTGCCATCGATACATAAAAAACTGTCGAAATAGATCGTTTGTTGAGTGTTTGTAGCAAGCAGTTGAGACATCCGGCCATGCTGCTGTAGCTTTCACTCCGAAATCGCGTATTCGGGCGTTTGATCTGTGATCTGATCGGTTGTGTTACGGTCGACGTACCGCCTACTTCTCTTCGCCAGAGACTGAGTACCTACCCTTAATTGGGGGATCAAGTTGCTGTGAAAATCTGTTCAATCCGGGTTATCAGTGTTCTGAAGTAATCGGGATACTTTATTCGTTGATCTTCCTTATCATTCCCTTCTATTATCTCAAACTCGGTTTCAACAGTTCTCTCACCACCGTTTGCATAGATATAAAATGTATATCCAACTTTATACATCCCACATGGAGCCGACTTATACACATACTCTGAGTGTTCTCCACGTTCGCGTCTGACAAGCTCTCTTTGATCCCATGTTTTAATAATGGGGTCGACGTGGTCAGCTATCAGAATGAAATCCGTACACCACCCATCATGATTGTGCACCTGAAAAGGCAATATCCCACCTGCTCCGCATGGCTCTATTGGCATCATATTCCAGCCGCCATCACTCCACCTATAAAAGGTGAAATATGCGTAATTCCATGCATAAATTTTACCTATCGGTGTTAGTGTGATTCTAACAGGTTTGCCCTCTTCGTAAACAAGTTTATCGGTTGAAATAGAAGCACTGGGGGTATCATTGCCTATAACCATTATCGTCTTGCTCCATCTGCCCAATACTGGTGCTGTTGGACGTGGGATCAGGCTTGCAAGTGGTTCGCTTTTGGGTTCTTCTTTTTTTTCGGTGATTAGTCTGGCAACTGGGATAGGTTTGGCAGTGGCTGTAATTGTCCATTCCCCGGGCTCTAACGCTTTTAGAGTTAGATTCTGTTTTATAGATCTATTAGCTATCAGGTCACCTTCCCATGTTGTATTACCGTCCAATAACACAAACGTTTGCAGATTACCCCATGCCAGATTACTTAGCCCTACTTCTGCTGATATGTTGCCATGCGGCATTATAACCCATGTCAGGTTGAATGTTTGATTTACATGGAGTGGTTCTGTTACTTTATCTGAAAAGAATATTTCTATGGATATTACATTAGCGAAATACTGCTTTAATGAGGGGATTGGTTCACTACATCTGACATTCCGCAGGTCGCCATCCATTTTCCACAATTTCTACTGATAGTGGTTTTGAATATCCAAAAAATATTATTTTTATGCTGTAGTGGCACAACATGTCCAATTTCAACATGTGCTGGCATC
>JAYEGI010000042.1:0-5218 GCA_034659035.1 Methanobacteriota archaeon | reverse complement strand
GCGTATGCAAACGCATCGATCACAGCCGATATCTGTTTTGTTGTGAAGTGTCGTGACGTGATAGCACCGGTCGGACATTCTGCGGCGCATGATCCGCAGCCCTTGCAGATTGCGGGATTGATCTCACTCTTGCGGGTTGTGTACGTGATCTCCTCGGTAACAACCTCCACCTCCTTGAGCGTGGGTGCGTTGTACGCACAGACCTCGACACATCTGCCGCAGCCGATACAGACGTCTTCGTCCACGACCGCCATAACACCGCTCGTCTCGAGCTGGTCTTTTGCAAGGATCGTGCATGCCCGTGATGCAGCAGCCGATGCCTGCGAGATCGATTCATCGACAAGTTTTGGTGCCTGAGCACATCCTGCGAGGAATATGCCATCTGTTGCAAAGTCGACAGGTCGCAGCTTGATGTGCGCCTCGAGGAAGAACTTGTTGGAATCGATAGGCACCTTGAAGAGCGTTGCAGTATCCTCCACGCCATCCGGTGCAACAAGCGGTGCACTCAGGACGGTTAGGTCCGTTGCAATCTCGAACAACGTGTCATTTAAGAGTTTGTCCGTGATTGTCACGGTTCCATTGCCAACGATCGGCTCGTCGTCCTCTGTGTAGCGCATGAAGAGGACACCGAGTTCACGTGCGCGGGTGTAGAGTTCTTCCCAGATGCCGTAGGTCCTGATGTCCCGGTAGAGGACATAGACATTTCGTTCGGGGTCATCCTCCATGAGCCTGATTGCGTTCTTCACAGCAGTCGTGCAGCAGACTCGTGAGCAGTATGGCCTCTCATCGTTTCTGCCGCCTGCGCACTGGATCATCACCACATTCTTCGCATCAACGGTTCCTTCTTCGAGTTTTATCTCAAGCGTCGACTGTGTGATCACGTTGTTACTTCCATATCCGAAGTAGCCCTCAGGCACAAACTCATTTGCGCCGGTTGCAACTATTGCACTCCCAAACTCAATCTCTTCGCCGTTTGATAGTTTTCCTTTGAAGCTCCCCATCGCACCCTCGACCTCATCAAGCGTTGTGCCTGTGTAAACTGTGATATTTGGATTGCTCTCTAAAGCCGCAATCATCGGGTCAATGATTTCGCTTGTCGTTCTTCCGTCCTGAAGTCGCGTGAATGTCCTGAGAAGTCCGCCGAGTTCGTGTTCCCTCTCAATAAGGTACGTTGTGAAGCCTTTCTCCGCAATATCGAGTGCCGCAGTCATTCCAGTAACGCCACCGCCGATAACAAGCCCTGCATGATTGAAATCAAGTTTCTGGGTATATAGCGGATCCAGGAGCGCAACTCTTGCGACACTCATCCGGATGACCTCTTTCGCCTTCTCTGTAGCTTTTTCCGGCTCCTTCTGATGCACCCATGCGCAATGCTCCCTGATGTTTGCAAGCTCGAAGAGATATGGGTTCAAGCCCGCACCCCTGCATGTGTCCTGGAAGAGTGGTTCGTGTGTTCTCGGGGTGCATGATGCTACGACGACCCTGTTCAGGTCGTGCTCCTCGATCTTTTCCTTGATGATATCGAGTGAGTCCGTTGAGCACGCGTACGTCTGCTCGTAGGCATGAACCACATGTGGCAGTGTTTTCACATACTCTACGACCGCGGGGACGTCCACAACCGAAGCGATATTGATTCCGCAGTCGCAGACAACGACTCCAATTCTTGGCTCCTCTGCGGTTATATCCTTCTCAGGCGGATATGTCCGCTCGGTTACGAGTGTTCCACGCTCCGACGCAAGGATCGAATGGGCCTTCGATGCTGCGCCTGATGCATCAGCCACCGTGTCGGGTATGTCCTTTGGTGCAACGATCGTTCCACATGCAAAGATTCCGGGGACGCTTGTCGTCATCGGCGCATCGATTGCGGTTGCGACATTTCCGTACTCATCCATAGAAACACCCGCGATCTCCGCGAGTTTCTTGCTCGATTCGGATGGCGTTAGGCCGATCGAGAGCACGATCATGTCAAACTCCTCGCCAGCGGTCTCGGTCGATTCCTCGACCTCATATCTGACAGAGAGCCTGTTTGTGACCGGGTCGATGTCAACGCCTGATGGGCGGGATCTGATGAACCTGACCCCCTTTTCGCCCTTTGCACGCTGGTAGAACTGTTCAAAGCCCTTGCCGAACGCTCGCACGTCGATGTTGAAGATCGTGGTCTCAAGCTCATTGTCGTGCTCCATTGCAACCATCGCCTCCTTGGTCGCGTACATGCAGCAGACTGCAGAACAGTTCGGGCGCCCGATCTCGGGGTTGCGTGACCCTATGCACTGGAGCCATGCGATCTTCTTTGGAGTTGTTCCGTCTGCCAGTTGCACATGCCCTTCGAATGGACCTGATGCTGAGAGGAGACGTTCGAACTCAATAGAGGTTATGACATCGGGATGCTCATAATGGTACTGTTCGAGTGGTGTAGGATCATAAGGCTTAAATCCTGTCGAGAGGATGACCGATCCGACCTTGATCACCTCATCTCTGTCCTTCATCTCGTAATCGATCGCATCGTTCTCACAGACCTTCTTGCAGTTCCCGCACTTGCCCTTCGTGAGATAAATACAGTGCTCGGCATCGATCACCATCACTCTTGGTACTGCCTGCGGGAACGGAAGATAAATCGCCTTTCGCTTGCTAGTTCCCTCGTTGTACTCGTCAAGAACCTTTGAAGGACACTTGGCAAGACAGAGTTCACATGCCGTACACTTGTCAGGATCGACATACGTCGCTTTTCTTGTGACGGTGACATCAAAGTTACCAGCAGCTCCTGATATCGATTTAATCTCGCTGTACGGCAGGAGTTCGATATTCGGGTGTCTTGATACCTCTGCGAGCTTCGGTGAGAGCGTACACATCGAACAGTCGAGCGTCGGGAATGTCTTGTCGAGTTGCGCCATCACGCCGCCGATCGACGGGCTTGACTCGATCAGGTAGACCTTAAGCCCACTGTCGGCAAGGTCAAGCGCCGACTGAATACCAGCGATACCGCCGCCTGCGATCGCAACTGCTCCTACTAATTCTGCCATTACTTGCCACCCCCTATCATCTCAATCTTTGCTATGAACTCGTCGTTCTTGACATAGTTCATGTCGATACCAAGTTCCTGCGGGGTATAACCCATCCCAAGTCCGAGAAGCTGTGAATAGTGAACAATCGGCATATTAAAAACATCTCCGAACTTCTTTTCAATCTCGGTCTGACCAACATCCATCTGGAGGTGGCAGAACGGACATGCATCCACGATGCAGTCAACGCCAGCCGCCTTCGCATTTTCGAGTTTCGCTCTGGCAAGCTTGAGAGCGGTCTCAAGGGCTGATGTCCGCACACCGCCGCCTGCGCCGCAGCACGCGTTCTTGTCCTTGTACATCACAGATGTTGCTCCTGTTGCCTCAACAAGCTCGTCGAAGAACGTCGGGTTCTCGATACTTCCCAGATGCCGTTCCTTTGACGGCTTGATCAGGTGGCAGCCATAGTGCACGGCAACCTTCAGGTCAACAGGGTATTTGATCGATTCCTTGACCTTTTCAGTACCAACGTCATCGTAGAGGTACTCCATGATGTGGCGCACGCGGATCGTGCCCTTGAACTCACGTCCGACCTCTGCAAGCACTTTGTTAACATCACTTCGGAGTTTCTCGTCTTCTTTCAGAACATTGTTAGCATCCACGAGTGATCCGAAGCAGCCGTTGCAGACGGTTAACAAATCTACGCCCATCTCTTCGGATAGCACAACGTTTCGAGATGCGAGCGCAAGCCATGTTAGCTTGTCGAATGATCTGAAAACCCCTGGCGCGGGACAGCATGATGCACCTTTAAGTTCCCTGAGGTGCACGCCTAATTCTTCCATCACAATCTTCGTTGCTTTCTCGATTCCAGGGTACCTGTTCGGCGCGATACATCCGAGGAAGAATGATAGTTCACTCATGATTTATCCTCCGTCAATTTATCAAACTTCGTTGCAGCAACGATCTTGTGCACCTCTTCTAGCGCATCAGGGTAGTTGTGCACGGTCTCAGGGAGTTCGTTCATCCCGAGTTTTTTCCGCTTCTCCTTATTATCATCGTTTATGGGAACAGCATGCCCGGTCTTTGCCATCAACTGCGCAACCTTTCTGTGGTTGTCGAGCATGATTCCGCTGTGCACAGCCATTGTTCTGATCTTTAAGAGAATGTCCACGTTCGGAACGCCTTGTGGGCATCGCTCCTGGCACTTATAGCAGGTACTGCAGTTCCAGAGGTACGGATGGTTCAGAAGCTCATCCCGCATCCCGAGATTTGCCATCCGTAGTAGCTGCCTGATATTGTAGTTCGGCTCGTGCTCTGCCATCGTACAGCCCGCAGTGCAACCTGTACAGTTGAAGCATAAGATCAGCTTTTCGGCACCGGGTTCAGTCATCACCTCATCCCTGAATGCCTTGTCGAGGTCGCTTGTCTTGATTGTGTCACTCATCTCCATCGCCTCCATTGCTGCCATCGCCGCCACTTAGTTTGCGTGCCAGATACACGGTAAGATCCATTACCTCAAACGGATAATCGTGCCCGTGCTCAGAATCCTCCTCTTCCTTGAGGCATTTTAAATGTGCAAGACACTTCGGACACGACGTGATCAGCACATCCGCACCCGTCGCCTTCGCCTCGTCCATCCGCAAGACCCGGAGTGCTTTCGTGCGGTCGTTACAGTTCATCATCGAACTGACGCCGCAGCAGAGAGCATTTTCCTTATTGTGCTGCATCTCAACGATCTTTGTGCCAGTTGCAGCAATTGCGTTTCTGGGGGCATCGTATTCACCTGTGTGGCGTCCGAGCCTGCATGCGTCGTGGATTGCAGCAGTAGCTGTGCCATTCGTGATCCCGAGATCAGCATCTGCGAGAACCTGACTGATGTGCTTAACCTCGCAATCGAGGTCGTAATCCATCAGAAATGTCCTGTAGCACTCAGCACAGCTCACAACTAAGGTATCAATACCGCTCTCGTTGATAAGCTTTGTATTCTCCTCTTTGAGCTTATCAAACATCTCCTGATTCCCCTGCCAGAGCTGATCATGCCCACAGCATTTGAGCTGCATGATTCTGGGCTCGAGCCCTGCTTTTGCGAGGAGCGTTACAGAGGACGTTGCAATCTCTCCAAAATCCACATCCAGGTCAAAGAACATGTCGTGGAAGTCCACACATCCGGGGAAGTATCCAATCCCGGCTGTGTCATCACCCTCTAATAGGGTCGTTTT
>JAYEGI010000041.1:0-5219 GCA_034659035.1 Methanobacteriota archaeon | reverse complement strand
GGCTGAAATCTGCTGCCCAAAAGATGGGCATGGGCAAAAAGATACTCTCCAACTATCTCTACAGGGATAGCATTCCACTGCACACTCTGAAATCGCTGCTCGATTCATCGAGAAACAGCTGGGATCTGATCCCGAATGGCTGCAAATTCAGTGTCAAGCGGGATCACACGACAATTCCGCGAATAATAAAAATAGACGAGAGTTTTATGCGATTGCTCGGATATTATCTCGCAGAAGGGTATGCGAGATTCAAAGATAGGAATTTATACCAGATCGGTCTTTCATCGATGGAAGACGATATCTTGAAGGACATGGAACAGTGCATCACAGATGTCTTCGGGATCGTCCCCGAGCGATCGGATCATGTCCTGATCATATCCAGCAGACTGGTGTATCGCCTGTTCACAGAGATTCTTGGAACCGGAAAGGGCGCAAGGGATAAACGAATCCCATCCGGATTTGCCAGTCTACCTCTAAATAAGATAAAGCACCTTCTGAGTGCGTATTTCGCTGGAGACGGATCCGCCGAGAAGGATCGGCTCCACGTCACCTGCTCCTCGGTCAGCAGAAGACTTCTGCAGGATATCGGACTGCAACTGCTCAGATTCGGCATCTTCTACCGGCTGAAACATGAAAGAAGGACGGTTAGCGGGGCTGCGAAGGAATTTTACGATAAGTTGGGAGAGTCCCGTGTTTTTGATCTGTATTACATCTCGATACGGTCGTCTTATGCACGGATATTTGCTGATGAGATCGGGTTTGCATCAGTACGGAAAGAGGCAGCCTTAAACTCGGTTCTCTCGAAGGAAGGAACGCCGCGGTCTATTGTATCCGGTGATGCGATCCTCGATGAGATAACGACGATAGAACCCGACCAAGCGAAGGTGGGTTACCTGTACGACATAGAGGTTGAGGATCATCACAACTTCCTGATCAACGATTTTATGGTATCTGCGAACTGCGACGGCGATGAAGACTGCGTTATGCTGCTTATGGATGGTTTACTCAATTTCTCACGATCGTATCTGCCTGCAAGGCGTGGCGGCTGGATGGATGCCCCGCTTGTGCTAACAACACGGCTTGATCCGAAGGAGATCGACAAGGAGGCGCACAACATCGATATCATGGAACAGTACCCACTCGAGTTCTATGAATCGGCAAGCAAGTTTGCAAACCCGAAGGATGTTGAGGATCTAATGGACACGGTGTCAAAGCATCTCGGGACCGAGGCGCAGTATATGAGTCGGTTCACGCATCAGACATCGGATATCGCAGCGGGACCTCTGAACAGCGCATACAAGATACTAGGATCGATGGTCGAGAAGATGGACGCACAATTAGCGCTTGCCCGAAAAACGAGAGCGGTCGATGCCGATGATGTTGCCGAGCGGGTGATCAACTCACATTTCCTGCCTGACATGATCGGAAATCTCCGTGCATTCTCCCGGCAGAAGGTCAGGTGCGTGAAGTGCGGAGCGAAGTTTAGGAGACCGCTTTTGAGCGATACCTGCCCGAAATGCCACGGCAGGGTCATACTGACGGTCACTGAGGGTTCTGTCAAGAAGTATCTCGACACATCCGCGCGTGTGGCAGCGGAATATGAGGTGTCTGAGTATACGAGGCAGCGGATCGAGCTGATCGGTCTTGAGATCAAGTCGCTTTTTGAGAGTGATAAATCGAAACAGATGGGGCTGCTTGATTTTATGTGACGCGAGTGTAACTACTCAGGTATGTTGATCGGTCTCCCGATTGCGATCCTGTATCTTCTGGCAAGAAAAATAACCGCGGAGGGCGCAGAGGAACGCGGAGCACTTAACCGTTTATTTTCCCTCTGCGCCCCTCTGCGCCCCTCTGCGCACTCTGCGGTTAAATTCCCTGTTGGTTGCAGTATGTTCCATGTCTTGGAGAGTTCCTGCATAGTGAAGTCCCCTGAATAGTGGTTTTGGGTACCTGAGTATTTACACGCGAGTGTTTCTTGGGGTGCGCACCTTTTCACTTGAGACTCGAAAAACCAAGGGTTCTTAATTCATCTGGGACATTGGTTATGGTTCGTGTGTGTTTTTTTAGATATTCGAAGCTTGGAGTTGCAGAAAAGTCAACGACCCAGTTTTCGAAAAATAAAACATCAACGCCCATGCTCAGGATATTGAAAGAGTATTTTAAGATTCGATTTTATATAAAACTAAATTTAGTAGACTGCCTATTACTCCAAACACCAAACCAATGAGAAAAATTATACAAAGATATATTGGAATCCAAATTAGTAAGATAAACCAATGTATATCAGACCGATACAGAACGACAGATACCACTAAAGATATCATGTAAGGCGCTGCACCAGCTACCATTCCGATCAGGAACTTATTTTTTATTTGCGTACCTATCAGCGCCCCGGTAATTACACTTACACTGGGAAATAGTAAATAGAATATCCAATAAGTATCGATTGAAGGTATCAAGTCTAGCCCACTGATTAAAAAAGGTATGCCAAATAACAAAAACCATAAATAAGCAACCAATATAAGAAGTGTGGAGAACTGAAAACTTTTTTGAAACATATTGTTAATATTTTTTCTTTTTATAAATATATTAGTTATCCCTGAAATGAGTACAAATAAAGCAAAATATATGTATATTAATACTTCAACTCCATGTTCGTAAGCGTACAATTTTCCTTTACGTATTAAATAAAGTTTATCTTCATAGAAATAAGGGGAAATTCCTCCTTTTCCATCTTCGTTCCATAAAAGTTCGCCTGTATTTAAATCGATAGCATAAATACCAGAATAAGTTGTAGCATAAATTATCCGATTAGGAATAGCTATGTGCTTAAATATCGTCTCATAACGATGTACTGAACGTGGATTCAGTGTACTTGAATATTCAGCTAAGATATCCCCATTTTCCGAATTCAGAACTTTAATATCCTCCTCGATAACGACCAATCTGTTATCTTTTATCGCCAATATATCTCCCTTCGAGTGTCCAATCATTCTCTTCCAGACAGTTTTCCCTGTATCTTTTGATACTGCCATTATGTGGATGCTATCGTTTTCTCTTAGATTTTCAATAAAAAATAAGTCTTTATATGAGTGAATATTCCCGTTAAACTCAATATCTTTGATCTGCCATATCGTTTCTCCTGTTATTATATCAATAGCTATTAATTTATTTTTGGAAAGTGAAATGACCATTAGATTTGAACTCACTGTAGGTCTCTTAAAAACATCCGGAGATCCTGGGTATTCATGATGCCACTTAACGTTACCATTAGTATCAACTGCCAGAATATGCAAATTCCTCGACCTTTCTTTGGTTATGATACATAAAGCATCTTTAAAAATAACCAGATCATATCTAGATCTCGCATCGAGTTCGGAATATTCTTTTCTCCAGATCTCCTTTCCAGTCATAGCATCGAGAGCGTAAAGACTTGTTGAACGTGATCTGGCTACATACAGAACATCATTTTTATACGCCAATCCACCATTCAAATCTTTGTCCCAAAGCCGCTTACCATTATCTGTATCTAGAGCTACAAGCCTACCCCCATATTTAGCATACACTACATCATCAGTAATCAGTTCTATCGATTGAATAATATTATGCCCATACACATCCGCAGCACCCAATCTGTATTTCCACGCAACTTTCAGAGGGGGTTCCAGATCAGTTGCAGAGGACACCTGCACAAAGATCGAAATAAGAAATACAGCCAGAATAATTCGAATCAATACTTGTCTTATATGCTCCATAAATTCTACATCCGTTAAACTTGTTATGAATTTATTGATGTATAAAGAAAAAGTCACTAACAACCCCAGACTTAAGTCCAATGCCTGTACATCGCGTTTTTGCATCCGGTTTGGCCACGCCGGCGCTGGCTTCGCAGATCGCACGCGACCAGTCAGAAGCAAAACCATGCATTGATCGCGGCGGAGTTCTCCTCGCCACATGTATAACAAGTCAGAACTCACATTATATAAACCATTTCGTGAGCAGGAAGAGACTTTTTGATTTGTTCTGGTCGGTTGAAAACATGGCGCCAACCCGGCAAATACAGATATGATTATATGGGTGTAATCAGTGAAATCGGTGTTAATCTGTGGCTAAAATAGTATCAGCCGCAGATTAACGCAGATGGACACAGATTAGTGGTGTAAACGACTTTTCAGATCGATAGTGCTTCATTACGGCAGTTGTGGTTGCGTAAGACAATCCGACGTTCCCAGAAAATAATAAAAAGACTCAGCAGGAAGGTACCAGCACCATTGCAATCGCGACAGTCTCGAAAAACCACCCCTGAGAGAGCCGTACTCGCTCAGCCGCTCCCTCGCAATCTCATGCTCTTTCCGATGATTGTACAAAAATCAGCCACCAGTTCGGCAGCATATGCCTTGTATGGTCCGCACGTCCCCTCGAGGTGGCAACCGTTCATCATAACGCAATCCCCGTAGCGCCTCGTCAGCAGGAAACCCGCGGTGCTGACAGTGAAAGCACACCGGTCATAAGGCTAGTTCTCGTCCCGGGCAGTGAGAACCAGTTCTGCATTTTTTAAGTCGTTGTCAGCTTTTCCGATCCATGCCCGGATATACTCGTCCACTTTATCGTTCATAAAGAATCTCCCCTTCTCTGAGGACTTCGTTGACAAAAGTATGTTTGACACCGATCCAACGTTCAACATCTGCGTGTGTGTAAAAAAAGTATATCTTTTGGCGTTTCCAATTCAGACAGATTTATTCGAACATCTAGCCCCCGTCTATACCGAGGCAGGTCATTTTCCCGGTCAGATATTGTTCATCAAAATCCTTCCTCGCGTATGAGCCGAACAGAACGATCTTGTCAGGATGATAGTTTTCCGCGATAATTTCTTTGATTTTATTAACTACTTCCATTGGTTCCATCATACGCTCGCCTCAACAATCTTTCATTTCGTTGCTGAATATATCCACCACCTTGACCGCTGCCCTGCACCGTTCCGGCTCGTACTCGTAATATGGAGTTTTTAGTTCCGGATTCCGGTCTTTTTTGATGCGGAAGCTCTATCACTCTTTTTCAGAGATAAAATCATCCGTCATGAACTCAGATTTGTGGTAATGTCCTAATTTAAGATAGTTAATCGGAAATAGAAAAATTCGTGCCATGTCCACAGGTGATCTGCCGATCCTTCCAACATTGCAGGGGAAGTTCTTCTTTTGAACTCGTTTATGAAATTCCAA
>JAYEGI010000040.1:0-5222 GCA_034659035.1 Methanobacteriota archaeon | reverse complement strand
CGATTGTGCTGCTCATATCATCCCAAATGTCGGCAGTTTATTTATGACTTTCTTCCAATCGACCCCTTTCTCCCCCACAACTACCCCCCGCAGAATCACCCCCTGACCACATCCACGAGCTCATGCTTCTCCACATCCACAAGCCCGAAATCTGTTATCTTCAGCCGCGGTATCACCGGAAGCGCAAGGAACGACTGCGTCATGAACGGAGACGGCAGAACGCACCCCATCTCACCCATCATCGCATGGAGGCACCTCAGTTTCGCATCCACTGATTCGATGCTTCCTGCCGAGAGTAAGCCTGCAAACGGCAGCGGAAGACTCCCCACAATCTCGCCGTCATAAGCGACCACGATCCCGCCATGCAGCCGCCTGATCTCATCGACGCAGAGCGCCATATCCTCAAAGTTAGCACCGGTCACGATCACATTATGCGAGTCGTGTGCGATCGTCTGGGCAAACGCCCCTCCATCGAAGCCGAAACCGGACACAAAACCTCTCCCGATGCTTCCGCGCTTCCCATACCGCTCGATCACCGCTATCGAGAGGATATCCCTGCTGGCATCGGGCTTGAGAATACCATCTTCAGGGCGGAGAGTCTTGATTCCCCAGTCTGTGAATAATGCATCAGGGATTGCGACGATGATATTTGCCTCCACGTCGGCGTCTGTGTCCATGTCCGTGCCCGCACCCGTACCGCGCTCGATCCGAAGATCTTCGGCACGGATTGCGCCGAGTTTCACCGTATCAAAGACCTCTGCCGGATATACTGGATTTGAAGCTGCATCAGCAGACGTTGATCCGCTTACAAAGACCTTATCGATCACGAACCCCTCGAGATCGCTCAGCACCACGAGGTCAGCCTTCCGCCCTATGCTGACTGACCCGACCAGATGATCGATCCGGTAATGCCTTGCAGCGTTGATCGTGCAGATAGATATCGCATCGATCGGAGGGATGCCAAGATCGATCGCGGTCCTCACAATCACATCCATATACCCCCGGATCAGGTCCCCCGGATGCCGGTCATCTGTTACAAAGAAGAAATTACCGAGATCGATCCCGTCACCGACGAGCCGCGGTATGAACTCGTGAAGGCACTTCGCAGCAGAACCCTCCCGCAGCATCACAGCCATCCCCATCCGCGCCTTCTCGATCGTTTCTTCGTACGTCAGGGACTCGTGATCGCTCGATATGCCTGCGCAGAGGTATCCGGCGAGATCGCTTCCAGTCATGCCGGGACAGTGCCCGTCCACCCTCTTTCCAAGAACCAGCGCCTCCTCGATCATATCAAGTTTTTCAGGATCGGCACCGAGCACACCCGGAAAGTCCATCACCTCTCCAAGTCCGATCACGTGATCGTTATACATCAGACTCGATACAGTTGGCGCGTCCATTACTGCTCCCGAGGTCTCGAGGTCTGATGATGGGACGCAGGAGGGAATCATGACAAAAACACTTGACGGAATATCCTCAATCTCTGATAGAACAAGTTCCACACCCTCTTTCCCAAGAACATTCCCGATCTCGTGCGGATCGATGACCAGTCCGGTCGTGCCGTGTCGGATCGCTGCCATCGCAAAATGAGCGAGTGTTAACATGCTGGACTCAAAATGGACATGCCCATCGATCAAGCCCGGAGAGACAAACTTCCCGGTTATATCGATTACATTCGTGTCATCTCCGATTTTGTCTGATATGTCGCCGATGCCGACGATTATCCCATCTTTTACTGCGATATCTCCTTTAAGGATCTCTTTCATGTTGACATTGACGATTTTACCGCGGGTAAGCGCAATATCTGCTTTGATATCCCCTTTTCCAGCGAAGATTCGTTCCTGTAAGCTCATGATTCCATACACCTCCTGAGATGTTAAAGCATTTTCGCAAAGACTCAAAACCGCGCTCATCACGCATTTCAAGGGTTTTTTTTACTCACCGGAACCTTTTCATCTCGCCATTGTCGAAAGTTGTGGGACGGTTGCAATCACAGGTCGCAGACGGGTGCTTTAAAGACCATGAAGAAGAGATTACTGCGATAAATAGATTCAAATGATTTAAAAATCGACTACCCAGAGCCCCATGAGACCAACCATCGACGAATACTTCATGAACATCGCAGAGGTCGTTGCGACCAGATCGACTTGCCTGCGAAATAACGTAGGCGCAGTTATCGCGAGAGATAAGCGCATCATATCCACAGGCTACAACGGCGCGCCAAGAAATCTCAAGCACTGCCTTGATATCGGGTGTATCAGAGATCAGGAGAATATCGAATCAGGAACGATGCACGAGATCTGCCGTGCAGTTCATGCGGAGCAGAACGCGATAATTCAGGCTGCGCTGCATGGCGTAAGCACAAAAGACGCAACGATCTACTGCACGCACCAACCCTGTATACTCTGCGCAAAGATGATCATCAATGCAAATATCGTTCGTGTGGTGTTCAGGGATGCGTACCCTGACAGTATGGCGATCGAGTTCTTTACAGAAGCCGGCGTTGAGGTTGTGCAGATGAAAGGGGGCGAATCCCCTGCCCCTGCCGGATCAGGATGAATACATATCGCATCGCTCTTGCTCTCGTGCGAAGCATGAATACAGGTTCGATGTGATACACTGCCATGCACGGACATGGATACGCAAACGGGGCGGGCACGATTGTGAATGCGATTGCGATCTGGAAGGGCGCGGCTTTCTGCATCGATCTTGCGACCACGGCAGACGTTGAACTGGATGAATGCACCAGAGATGCCGGGAATGCTATAGCAGGAGGTGAAGGGGCTGGCAGGATCACAGGCAGGATCGAGAACGCGGATACCGCGGATACCGCGCTTATAACGCGGTGCGTCTCCCTTGTGCTGGATCGGTTTGGATACCGGTGCGACGGCGTCGTCACAACCAGAAGTGAGATACCGATCGCGCGGGGTCTGAAGAGCAGTTCTGCTGCTGCCAATGCAACAGTACTTGCGACGCTGGATGCGATCGGGGAGACGCTGCCGCCGCTGGAAGTTGTTTCGATGGGTGTTCGCGCTGCACTCGATGTCGGCGTCACGATAACAGGCGCTTTTGATGATGCATGTGCTTCAGCGCTCGGAGGGATCGTGATCACTGACAATCGCAACATGGAACTGGTGGAGCGTCTTGAATACGACTCTGATGTGCTGATTTACCTGCCAGAGGAGAAGGCATTCACCGCGGATACGGATGTCACCCGGTCAAAGGCAGTTGCGCCGCTTGTGGAGATGGCGTACCAGCTTGCGCTCGATCATGATTTCGAGAATGCGATGACACTTAACGGGTTGCTGTACTGCGCGGCTCTCGGATTCGATACTGAGATTGTGATGAGCGCGCTTGAGATCGGGGTTTTGGGAGTGAGTCTTTCAGGAACCGGGTCGGCATACACCGCGCTTGTCGGGCGCGACAAGATAAAAGAGCTGAAGGGCTGCTGGAGTGATATGGGTGGCAGCGTGATACAGACCAGAATTGTCAACAAATTATAGGGAGGTATGCGAGCGGGTGCGTATGGTTTAGGGGTGTGTGGGGTTTGTGGTTAAAAAAGAATTTTTTTACAGAAACCCGCTCGCATATATGTTATATTGTACTGTTATGTTATTTAAACCTTACGGTTTAGCAGCATATTTACCATAATTCTGACATATTGTTATCAGGAATTACCTTGATCCGTATTACCATATATGGACATACTGCTCACGAGGCCGCAACCGGACACTCTACGGATTGCTGTACTGCGTGGTTCTCGAATTCGACACCGAGATTGTGATGAGCGTGCTTGAGATCGGGGTTTCGGGCACAGGTCTTTTAAGAACCTGGCGGCGTACACCGCGCTTGTCGGGAGCAATCAGGCAAAAGAGCTGGAGGGCTGCTGGAGTGATATGGGTGGCAGCGTGATACAGACCAGAATTGTCAACAAATTATAGGGAGGTATGCGAGCGGGTGCGTATGGTTTAGGGGTGTGTGGGGTTTGTGGTTAAAAAAGAATTTTTTTACAGAAACCCGCTCGCATATATGTTATATTGTACTGTTATGTTATTTAAACCTTACGGTTTAGCATCATATTTGCCATAATTCTAACATATTGTTATCCGGCATTACCTTGATCCGTATTACCATATATGGACATACTGCTCACGAGGCCGCAACCGGACACTCGACGGATTGCTGTACTGCGTGGTTCTCGAATTCGACACCGAGATTGTGATGAGCGTGCTTGGGATCGGGGTTTTGGGAGTGAGTCTTTTAAGAACCTGGCGGCGTACACCGCGCTTGTCGGGAGCAATCAGGCAAAAGATCTGGAGGTCTGCTGGAGTGATATGGGTGGCAGCGTGATACAGACCGGAATTGTCAACAAATTGTAGGGAGGTATGCGAGCGGGTGCGTATGGTTTAGGGGTGTGTGGGGTTTGTGGGGTTTGTGGGGTTTGTGGTTAAAAAAGAATTTTTTACAGAAACCCGCTCGCATATATGTTATATTGTACTGTTATGTTATTTAAACCTTACGGTTCAGCAGAATATTTGCAATAATTCTGATATATTGTTATCCGGCATTACCTTGATCATTATTACGTATCCACTCCAAAAAGGAGGGTAAGAGGTGTGCGGGCTTCAATTTACCTAAATCTTGTGTTATGATCTGCTTTGATTTCTAAAGATTGTCTGTTATCGATTTAGTAGCATTTTATTATACTTTTAAGATTTAAATTAACACTTATTACATGATTTAAAACATCATTTGCATAAATCCGTAACAACAAGTTGTTGATTTGTACGTAATACCCCCATTTACCCTCTAATTTAGGGGGGATACATTATTACCCATATTCGTAAACATAAGAATATTAAAATTAAAGATAGTGAAAAATAAGCCATGTATTTTTAACCATAAACTGTCCCAACTGCTGTGCAACTTTCCATATTCGATAGAAGAGATATGTAATTATACATTTAAAAATAAAAAAATACTTCAAATGTGGATATATCACCCTCATTCAATGTTTTGAGGCGCAGCTTGCGCTATTTCACGTACACCCCAAAAGCGAATTTACGCTGACCCGCGTGGTGGAGGTTTTAGGCAGTTGCAGATGGTGGCATCGACAACGTTCCGGAAAAATTCGATCAACTTCGATTTCGTTCCCCGAAATAACTCATTTAAGTGGATTACAAAAAAAAATATCGAGATTCTCAGCACTTTTTTTGAAACTGAAG
>JAYEGI010000039.1:2826-5226 GCA_034659035.1 Methanobacteriota archaeon | reverse complement strand
GGTCTATTTTCAAATTAACCTTTCAGGAGATGTATCGTGTCAGAATATGATGAGGCTGAGAAATTGGAGGCTACAAGGGGCGAAAAAATACTCGCTTCAGCTATGGTCATCTTCCTCCTGATAGGGGGAATACATATCCTTACTGAGCTGGGGGATATTCATGAAATCCCTCATCAAAACGACCAGTATGAAAAATATGGTGTTTATAATCTGGAGAACGAGGAAAAAAGCATTAACTCCGAGCTGAAAGTAGCCAAGGACGCTCTGACAAATGCTAATGATGAATATCTTAGTGCTAAGGAAAATTACCTGTTCAAAAGAGAGGAATATCGTGTAATACTCGATAAAGGAGAGACCGATGAAATAAAGGAAAGAGAGCACGAAGAAGCAAGAAAAAGGTATGAGGAATCTCAAGTAAAACTTAACGGGGCGCAAGCTGTTTACGATGAGGTTTATGGGAGATTGGACCAAAAACGAGATGAAGTATCTAATGCTTTTAGTTTAGCTCGGGGTGACTACAATACAGCTTATCAGATATATAGATTGAAAGTTTTAGTTGTGAGATTGGCTTTTGTTATACCCCTATTAGCGGTTGCTATTGTCCTGTTTTTAAAGGCTAAGAAAGTGAAGAGCAAGTACACCATCCACGCTAATGCGTTCATGGCATTTGCATCTCTGTTATTGATATACATGATTATTGTGAACGTATGGAAAGTGCTCCATGCGATTGGTATATCCATTTTAGGGGCAGTTGCATGTGCCATCGCGCTAGCATATCTCACAAAACAATATTTCAGTTTTGAGCGTATTTCCATCTCCAGACTAAAGCAAAATAAATGTCCATGGTGTACTTTTCCAATCAGGCATGACATGTCCTATTGTCAAAATTGTGGGAGAAAATTAGCTTCCAAATGCCCGGAATGTGGGGAACTTATGCCAATTTTAACCCCTTTTTGCCCAAACTGCGGGAACAAAGGTTCAGTTGAATCTTCTTCTGATTCTACTCACAGCAAGGATACTTAGTGAGCCGAGAGTATCGCTTCCGATTGATATCATGGATGGGGCGGCGGCTGGTGGTTTTACCTAGCCAAATGTCATAGGCGGAGCTTCTGCACTCATTGTAAAGGATACCACAATATCGCCAGTTGTTATGCTACTCCATTCCACCCACTGGTTTGGCGGGGTTGATTCCGGGTTGATTATGCAATCTCTGACAAGAAATCAGATGGCATATTAGTTGTATCAATATCTGAAAGTGTCATGGCAGATACATCAATTATATTAACCGTTCGAATCTACTGATACTAACGACATTTGGGCGCGTATTGAGTACTCTTTAAAATACTCAATCGAACTTTATTCACTTAAAGATCATTCGTCAGCACCCTCAATCGCGTCCTGCAATCTCCTGCAGCAAGAGATTGATATGCCCCTTCTCTTCTCCTGCAAGTTCGTAGAGCAGATTCCTGGTTTTATTATCATCAACTGTATCTGCAACCCTCTTGTAAAAGTCATAAGCCGCATACTCCTTTTCAAGACCGATCTCGAGGGCTTCAAGGTCGTCCATAAACGCAGAATCCTTGATCTTTACCAGTTCCTCATTGATCCTCGTGCCGCCTTCCATATATGCAGTGGAGAGTTCCGCCTTCAACTGGTCGAGCGATGGTAACTCATCAGCAGCACCGAGAAGCGACTTCATATCCCAGAGCAACTGGTTATACCGCACATACAGCCGCTGTAGGTGTGTATCTTCCATCGCAACAAGTCTCTGGAAGACCTGCGCCGCTTTCGCGTCTTTGACCCGCCCTTGCGCCTTTGTGTAGAACTCGAGTGCACCTTTCTCGAGCATGAGCGCAACTATCAGTACGTCAAACGTCTCCTCGCCTCCCATTATCAGTTTATCTTCGGTAGTTCCCTTAATGACCTCGTAGTCCCATGCACGGATCCCCCCACTGAGATTGTAGACATTTTCAAATCCAAGACCGCAGAGGAGGGTACTTGCAGCCATGCTCCTGTGACCAGTTCGGCAGTACGAAATAATTCCCCGGTCATTGCCAAGTTCTACGTACCTGTACTCAAGTTCCCCAAGCGGAATTAATTTCGCTCCGGGGATGTGTCCTGACTCATATTCATGGGGCTGTCTCACGTCCAGCAGTTGGAATGCTCCTTTTGTATCGGTATCAAGGATCTTTTTAGCATCCCTTGGAGTGAGTCTCTTTATTTTGTCGATGGAACAGTTCAGTTTCATATATCGGACGCCGCAGGAGGCGTAAATACCCGTGCTGCGAGTTCCCGGTCAAGCATGAGGAGTCCGTTGCCGTCCGCTCCGACGATCTTTAACCTGGCGATGATATCGTTGTCGTTTCCCTCTTCCTCGATCTGTTCGGTTATGAACCACTG
>JAYEGI010000039.1:0-2726 GCA_034659035.1 Methanobacteriota archaeon | reverse complement strand
ATCTCTGCAACGATCTCCTCCTTTTCGAGGTCTGCCACATTTAAGAGAACAGTATCCACACCTTCATCCCGTGCACCTGTCTCTATGCCTTCTGCAACAGCTCTGGTATTATTCGTCCCTGTTCCGTAGACGATTACGAGTTTTGGTTTTGAGTCTGCCATGGTATCATTACCTCCTGCCTTCTTTGTCCCTAAAATATAAGAAAGGTCCCCCGCCTATGTGAGGGAACACCTGGAGAGTATCTTTGACGCAACCGCTGATGCATCTTCGAGTGGAAAGTCGTCGGCGTTGAGAGCCCCTGCGAGTTCATCGAAATGCGTCTCTTTGCCACTGACCCTGCATGCCATCATGGTGCCAGGCGGGAACAGATTCTTAAGTTCGTTTGCGTTCTTCACAGGGAACTTGACCGATGCGTCTTTCAGCATCTCGACGATCTCCATCTTGAGTTCCTCAATCTCGCCAATCGCGCCTTGCGTTGGTTCATCGTGTGCAAGTTTTGGTTCTTCAGCCATTTTGATCACCTTGCTGGTACTCAATTATATGATCCGTAATAAGAGTTTTGGTGAACTTATCGACACATCGTAATCGATGCCAGGCGGATGTTCTGCGAATATCGTCGTAAATCCATCAATTATTGACGATATCCAAACGATAAGTTTTTAAAGTTATATTGCAAAGGGGGGGTGAAACGCGCGTAAAGTGCACATATCTCGCGCGCATCAGGATGTTTTACCGCTGATATAGGCGGATTTCTTAAACATCCCAGTAAACACACATTGGAGGTGTTGTAATTGGCTAAACTGACTGTAATCTACGGAACCGGAACCGGTCACACCGGAGAGATGGCAGAACAGATAGACGACGGGGCAAGGTCCGAGGGTCTTGAGACTGAAATGATACTGCTCGGTAACGCGACCGAGGATGTGCCCGGCGGCGGGCGCACAACGAGTGTGGATGACGCGCTTGTGATCATGAACTCGGCAGACGCCGTTGCGATCGGCTCATCAACGTATAATATGTTGCCGGTCGTATTTGTGGAGCAACTACTCAAGAAGGCTGAAAGCCTTGATCTGTCTGGCAAGGTCGGGGCAGCATTCGGACCTTATGCGACCCGACCCAAAGCTGTTGGGATCATCATCGATGCCATGAAGAGCTGGGGCATGGATGTGGTGGAACCCGGGCTGCAGGTATCAGGTGCGATCACCGGCAAGATAAGACAGGAATCCAGGGAGCTTGGCGAAAGCATTGCAAGAGCACTTTCCGAGAATAGATAGGAGGTGAGTACGATGGATAAGATCACAGATGACGTAAAGAATGTTCTTGAAAAGATACAGTGGGGCTCGGTTGCCACGGCATCAAAAGACGGCGTGCCGAATGTCTCACCAAAAAGCAGCTTCAAGATCGTTGATGAGAAGACGATCCAGTTTGCGGATATCTTCTCAGAACACACCCGAAGGAACTTAATGGAGAACCAGAAGGTCGCGATCGATATCGTGGACGCAGAGACCGCATCAGGATATCAGCTCAAGGGAACCGCAACGCTTGCGGATAGCGGACCTGAGTTTGAAGAGGCAAAGGAAGAGCTTGCCGAAATGGGATTTCCAGCGCCGAAGAACCTCGTCACTGTCACGGTTACCGAGGTATACAGCATAAAGCCGGGAGGCAGCTAGGACCATGGAAGAGAGAAAGGTTGTACTCTTCGCATTCAACGGCGACCCGATGTGCTTTGCCCACGTCCTCCTAAACGCTCTTGACCTGAAAAAGCGCGGTTTTGATGTGAAGGTCGTAATCGAAGGCACTGCCACCATACAGGTTGCGGAGCTTGCAGACGAGAGCAAGCCCTTTGCAAACCTGTACAAGCGGGTGCTGGATGCAGGTTTGATCGACTGTGTCTGTGAGGCATGCTCGAACCAGACCGCGTCCCAGGAGTCTGTCCTGAAACAGGGGCTGACACTGTGTAATGAGATGAGCGGGCACCCGAGTGTCGGGCGCTACATCGAGGCTGGGTATGAGGTGCTGCTATTCTGATCCCGACAACCGCGAATGGAGATATGAATCATGGAAAAGACACTTGAAAACCTGACAAAAGCCTTCATCGGTGAGAGTCAGGCACGGAATAGGTACACGTTCTATGCGAAGGTCGCAAAGAAGGAGGGCTTTGAGCAGATATCAGACATCTTCCTTCTGACTGCGGAGAACGAACGGGAGCATGCAAAGTGGCTCTTCAGGATGATCGATGAACTGCGGCAGAAGATTCCTGAAAAACCTGATGAGATCAATGTTGAAGCCGCAGCCCCGCTAACGCTCGGAACCACTGCTGAGAACCTCGCCGCAGCGATCGCTGGCGAGAACTACGAGACTAAGACTATGTATCCTACGTTTGCAGACGTCGCAGAAAGCGAAGGACTGGACGGGATTGCCCACAGACTCAGGATGATAGCGTCTGCAGAGGCGCATCACGAAGAGCGATACATGAAACTGCTTGCAAATGTTGAGATGGGTACGGTCTTTACGAAGGATACGAAGGTCATCTGGGTCTGCAGGAAGTGCGGATACGTACACGAGGGCAATGAAACGCCTGTTAAGTGTCCGGTATGTGAACATCCGAGAGAGTACTTTGAGATTAAGTGTGAAGAATACTAAATAGGAGGTAGATATGACAGTTAAAGGAGAAGTTTACGAATGTAGTATCTGTGGGAACGTTGTTCAGGTAATGGAAGAAGGTG
>JAYEGI010000038.1:0-5251 GCA_034659035.1 Methanobacteriota archaeon | reverse complement strand
ATCCATCGTCTTCTTAGGAGACTATTACAGTAATAATATAGAAGTTTTGTGGTCGAGAATGGGTTTTAGATCGATCTGGAAGAACAGTGGGGTGGGTGGTTATGCGGGGGAGCTAAACACATACGATCTTATCAATAACCTCTTCAAAATAATCATCTATCTGCACTGTTCAAGTATCTACGTAATCCGGGCAACCCCGGTGTTCAATGCATCCGGAATACTGATCTCACCATATCAGTCGATAAAATCAGGATCACCGCCCATTTTTGGATATTCTTTCAGAAATCTTTGCGAAGATAGGTTGTATCTTCCTTCAAACGACAAAATATTCTGTTTTGTGCGGCCTATACCCCTTACAAGTAGTTTATATTCTCTTTGTAGCGCAGAATAAAGAGTATTATTGGATTTCGTCCTGTCTTTGACCTTTAGTTCAATTATTTCCGGAATTTTACCACCGAGTTATCATTGATTGGATGTAACCACTCAGGTATGTTGATTGGTCGCCCGATTGTGATCATATACTTTCTGGCAAGAAAAATAACCGCGGAGGGCGCAGAGGAACGCTAGAAGTAGTTAACCATTTATTTCCAATTTGCTCCCCTCTACGTACTCTGCGGTTAAGTTCCCTGTTTGGTCACAGGATGCCTCATGTCCGGGGTAGTTCCTACATAGTGAAGTCCCCTGATAGTGGTTTAGGTACCTGAGTAGTTACGATTGGACGTCGTCTCGCGTGATCTGTTTTGAGTTGTATCTGATTACGGTTTTGCTCTGCGACCGGAAACATACGGAACAATATAAAATTCTGTACCGACGCTTTTTTTTACCCCTTCGCAACCCCGATCGGCACGACCTGCGCGACCTTGCACGCAACCCCTAACCGATGCACGACGTCGACGACGTCGCCGCTTGGTTTGTAGACCGCGGGCGCCTCCTCCGCAAGCACGCTTGGATGCGTCGCCTTAACAGTGATCCCCTTTGCAAGGAGTTCCTTCTCGATCTGCGCCCCCTTATACTTCCGTAGTGCCGCCTTCCTGCTCCCGACCCTGCCTGCGCCGTGACACGCACTCCCGAATGTAAGCTCCATCGCACGTTCCATGCCGCAGAGGATGTATGAAGGAGTACCCATACTCCCAGGGATCAGCACAGGCTGCCCGACGCTCCGGTACGCCTTTGGCACGTCAGGATGCCCGGCAGGAAACGCCCGGGTCGCACCCTTCCTGTGCACATACACCATACGGGGCTTGCCATCGATTGTATGTTCTTCGAGTTTTGCAACGTTGTGCGCCACATCGTAGACGAGATCCATCTCGATATCGCTTCCGAAGAACCGTTGAAACGTCTCCCGAACCCAGTGAGTGATCACCTGCCGGTTCGCCCATGCGTAGTTTGCGCCTGCACACATAGCTGTAAAGTATTCCTGCCCCTCTTCGGACTGCACAGGCGCACATGCAAGCTGCCGGTCCACGAGTTCGATTTCGTACTTCCGCGCAGCTTTTTCGAGTACACGCAAGTGTTCTGTGCAGATCTGGTGCCCTGCGCCCCTCGAACCGCAATGAATCATGATAGTAATGTCACCCTTGTGAATCCCAAACACATCTGCGATATCCTGATCATATATTTCACGAACGCACTGCACCTCAAGAAAGTGATTCCCACTTCCAAGCGTCCCGAGTTGCGGTCGCCCCCGTTTCATCACCTTATCACTCACTTTGAGTTCTCCTGGTAGCTCTATTCGTCCGTTCTCCTCGCAGTGCTCGAGATCCTCGCTGACACCGTAGCCCTGCTCGACCACCCATCCCGCACCATCCTCAAATACACTTCGTAACTCGGAATCAGACACCTTCAGTTTGCTCTTTGCGCCAACGCCTGACGGCACGTTTCTGAAGAGCGCATCCACTAACTTCCTGATCTTCGGGCGGACATCGTTTTCTGTCAGGTTTGTGCGGATGACGCGGACGCCGCAGTTGATATCGAAGCCCACCCCGCCCGGGCTGATCACGCCATCCTCAGAATCGAATGCAGCAACACCTCCGATCGGAAATCCGTATCCCGGGTGGGCATCCGGCATCGCCATCGAGTACTTCCGGATGCCGGGCAGGGTTGCGACGTTCGCTGTCTGATTTAGAGTTTCGCTCTCAAGCCCCTTGAGCAGAGTAGGGGACAAAAATAATCTGCCGGGCACCCGCATCTTTTCCATGTAATCGATCGGAATGTCCCAGATGTAATCCGTGACTCGGTTAAGTTTCGGCATCTTTCCTTTCTGTTGCATGATGAATCTCCCTATATTAGAGTGCGTCGACCAGTTCCAGCGTCTTATCAAACGGAGCATCCATGACCGCAGTCCCGACAAGGATCACATCAGCACCTGCCCGGATCATACGCACAGCATCCGGAGGACCTTGTGTCCCGCTTTCACTGATGATGATCCTGCTGTCAGGTATTAATGGGATCAGATGCTCTGATGTTGATAAATCTACAGTCAATGTATTTAAGTTTCTGTTGTTCACGCCTATGATCCTTGCTTCAGTGTTCAGTGCACCAGCAAGTTCGGCTTCGTCGTGTACCTCAACAAGCGGCTCTATTCCACGCGTAATAGAGAGATCGACAAACCGTTCGAGATCATTTCCGAGTATGCCAGCGATCAATAGAATCAAGTCGCTTTCGGTCTCGTATATCTGTTTATCATCGATTATGAAATCTTTTCTAAGGACCGGGATACTGACTGCTCTTCGAACCGCAGAAAGATTCTCTATGCTTCCATTGAAGAATGCAGGCTCGGTCAGAACTGAGATTGCAACTGCACCTGCTGCCTCCATCTCCTGCGCAATCCTTGCAGCATCATCAGGAGTTACCTCGCGCTTGTCAGTGGTTGGCGAGCCGGGTTTCACTTCCGCAATCACAGGGATCCGGTTATCGTGCTTTCGCAGCCGTATCAGCGGTATAATGTCCCGGTGATCGATCTTCTTTGGTGCGTCGGTGTCTGCGGCGTGGAGATCCGCAACCCTCTGCCGGGTAGAGGTTAGTATGTCGTCGATGACTTTGTGCATGGTGGATTATGGGGGCGTGGAGGGGATATAATGCTCGTTGATCATTGTTCTCTGGATTTTTACGTGCTTTGGAAAAGGATATCATATACCATCCTTCAGAAATACACAGCAGAGATTGAGTAGAGGCGTCAACCGGAATGGCGATTGCGGTCGGTTCCGGACGAAATTATGGGGTGGCTGGATCGCATTCTTTTTTGATGTTATCGGTGAATTAAGGAGATTTGGTAACTACTCAGGTATGTTGATTGGTTGCCCAATTGCGATTCTGTACTTTCTGGCAAGAAAAATAACCGCGGAGGGCGCAGAGGAACGATAGAAGCACTTAACCGTTTATTTCCCCTCTGCGTCTCTCTGCGTACTCTGCGGTTAAATTCCCGGTTTGGTTACAGTATCCCCTATTTCCCAGGTAGTCCTTGTATAGTGCAGTCCCCTGAATAGTGGTTTTAGGTACCTGAGTAGTTACGAGATTTGCTTGTTTTTGGATATTTCTGTGCATGACCTGATCTTTGCGTTAAATCCATCACCCCCGCCCCACTACCTCACCATCCGCAAGCCAGATCACCCGGGTCCCGATGTCAGCGTCATCGGGGCTCGTGCGTCGCCATCAGGATCGCTGCCAGCATCCACCCGTGCGACCCCACGACGCTCGACGCCGGGGACGTAAGTGGTGACGGCAAGGTCTCATCCCTCGACGCGCTCATGATCCTTCAGGCGGCGGCTGGGAACATGAGTTTGTGATCGGAAAAAATGGTTCTGTGTGGCTGCACCGCCGATATTATCATAATTTACATCTCTATATTCGGTCAAACTCCCCACACCTTCCGATCCACAACGTCCACCTATAGACTCGTTGCATCACCATCTGGGTTGTCTGCCACAGTCTCTCGGTTTTAGCCTCCGGAATAGCTCAAGAATATGTTTTGAGGATGCAACGGTCAGATACCAGGGTGCTGTGATCGTACCCGGCAACAGTAATGATAGAGTTTTGATAAAAGCTTTTACCAGATGAATGCGAAGGAGATCTCACAATGCAAACAGTAACTTACGCCAAATCGCTGGATCTGGCACAAAAGCTCGACCTCTCCGATCAGATGAAGCTCATAGACCAGTTAACAGATATGGTCAGGCAACGAATGACCGCCCATCCCGGTCACAGCATTCTGGAACTGCAAGGATTGGGCAAGGAGATCTGGCAGGATATTGATGCCCAGAAGTACGTAGATCGTGAGCGAGCATCATGGGATGGTTAGAACCTTTGCGAGGCAGCAATTCTCATTTTGAAAAATTGGGTGGACAGCCTCGCAAAGCAAATACATTTATATAGCATCATCTCAAAAAGATACTTCATAAATCCACAAAGATATGCATGGCAGCATCAACAATTTTCGATCAAATCATAAAATCACTTCGATTGGTGATCCAGAGCTTTCCAGACAAACGTACTGGAAATAATTTGGCATACACCATAGAAGATATTGTTTTGAGTGCTTTTTCAGTGTTTTCATTCAAAGCCCATCGTTTCTGGCTTATCAAAGAACAATGAAGAAAACGAAGGGGAAGAGTAATGCAGAAACTCTTTTTAAAATCGGAAAGATCCCCAGCGATAATCATATTCGAGATATTCTCGATAATGTACATCCTGAGCGACTTTTTCCAGTTTTCGATATGATATTTGAAATATTTAAGAAAAACGGATATCTTGACTCGTTTCGTGGTATCAATCGGAATATACTCAAGAGTTCTCAGGGTATTCCGCTTGTTATCGTTTTTGAATCTGGAAATTGTAGCCATTATCAAAAATCGAAAAATATACGAAATTACACCGCCTACCGATGTCGATTTAGTGAGCTAAACACATACCTTTTCAGAAGTTTATATTCTACAAGAGGTTTACGATGGAGTGGTAACGCATGGTGAGGGATTATCTGATGCAAAGAATGTTAAATCCACGGATTGGATAAAAATGGAGATGGTTATGAACGAAATTACGGTAATGTCCTAATTTAAGATAGTTAATCGGAAATAGAAAAATTCGTGCCATGTCCACAGGTGATCTGCCGATCCTTCCAACATTGCGGGGGAAGTTCTTCTTTTGAACTCGTTTATGAAATTCCAATAGAATTGAAACACTTGGAGCGAACATTCCAGCATCTGCTTCTGTTTTGAGAAACACTTTGTCTTCCGCACCAGCCTACCAATCCGTT
>JAYEGI010000037.1:0-5309 GCA_034659035.1 Methanobacteriota archaeon | reverse complement strand
ACGTCGTTGTTATGGAATTCTTAATGTTAAACATCTATTTCAGCGCATACATCTTGATTTAAATGGATACTCATTATTTACTTGACTAATCACGAAGATCGATTTCACGGGAATTACTAAAGAGCCGTCAAATCCCCAGTGCCCCAAATTGATACTGGTCCCAAATTTTTTCTTTTTCTTTTTTTATTTCGTACTCACACTTTCACATATCACCTCGGGCCAATCTATTGTATGATTTATCTCTTTTTTTATAGATAGTACAGTCTCATTGTTTAAATCTATGGCTATTTTGTATATTTCTCCTCCCACTATATGCCCTTCCTTACTCGTGTTCGAAGTTATTATTTCATGATGTTTCCCTCCTATTCGAAAAAATAATTCCGCGTAAGTTTCGTTCCATATTATTCCACCTGCTGAAGGACATGGTCCCCCATCAATCAATTCCTGCACTCTCTCATCTTTCAAAGCTATTTCTCTCGCCTTTTGTCCCCAATCTATTCTTTCTATTTCAGGCGAATTATTAGTCTCTTGTATATGATTTAGCAGATTTACTCCAAGCATATCTGTGTAAGATATACTAATAATAATCAATATCGCCATGAGTAAGAGGATTGCAGCAGCAAAGGTTATCTTCTTCATTGCAACCACATAATCCTCGATCGAATATCAGTTTTGCGGTCAATATCAATAATAAGCCGCAAAACTGTAATCCCCTGCCCCCTGCACCTCAAAGTACCATGTTCCGGATGGCAGACCACTGCTCCTGGATATGCACAGAAAGATTCTACCATCATCTTTACCATCGTCTGCATCGTGATACGGACCAAGCACAGTTCCATCTGGTGGATAGATCGTTAAGGTGAATGGATTGCTTGGATCACCCCAATCAAGATCTACCCACAATTTATACACACCGGGGGGAACATACAGCGAATGCCAGTGGGTTTCTCCCCGCTCGATGGTGTCCCGGGTCAAGGGCACGATGGGTGGTTTGCTATCATCTGATGCAGGAGTCACAATGTATGCGTCTGTGGTTTCTGCATCCTCTGCAGCAGCAAGCGGTATGAGCAGTGCTGCTAACAATATGGCTACTATATGTAGTGTTTTCATAGTATCACCAGATAGCGATTTGAATAATAGTTCTTAAGTTTTCTGTCACGATCATCTACACGTTTTGTGTTGATGTGTAGACGATCGTGACAGAAAAGGTTTATAATATGAGTTTCGTGGTAAGATGTGTGGCATCAGAAGGATGCCACGCGGGGTTCGAATGTTTTCGCAAGAGCAAACCGAACCCCGAGAAACGCCCGAAGGTGTAATCAAGTTGTGCCTTATGCTTACTTAAGGTTTTGGTCGTGCCTCCGGGGGAGATAGAACACAGAACACAAAGGAGGAAACGACATGAAAGGAAGAACGAAATCGAAAGGAGTTGGAATAGCAGCCACAGTGCTGCTTGCTGCGCTGCTCATAGCGGCGGCATTTGTGCCAGCTATGAGTGCGGTAGAAGATACCGCCGAGGGGGATGGTACACGAGATACAGTGTATCTTGGAAGCCTGTATACGGATGGCGGAAACGAGATTGCCCGTGCGACCTGCGTTGGACCTGTCACAGTCCCGGCTGGATATAACAAGTTCTATGTCACATGGGAGAACGTCAATGACGTGAACAATGATGGACGTGGCGCAACGTTCACGCTGACTGTGCAGGATGCTGATGAGAACGACCATACCGTCACCAAAAGGGTTGACCGGGCTGGATCAGGAACTATAAGTGTAAGCTTTGATTCACTGGGAGCCGGAGACGGGGAATACCAACTATATTGTGACACCCACACATGGACGGAGATTAAAGCCAGCGACCAGTGCCACAACGACCTCGACTACACGTGAATCGTGAATGACTGCACCCTTTCTTGGGTGAGGCCAATTTTTTATTCACATATCAAACTAATTTGGAGATGGTAACATTGAACAGTACAAAAATCGGCATATCTATCGCAATACTTGCTTTAATCGTTTTCTTAGCCAGCATTCTTTGTTTTTCCCCCGAAACCGTTGTTGTAAACACAGAGCGGTCAGGCGGTCAGATCAATTTTGATGAGAATCTGACTCGTAGTGTGGTGACTGTTGGTGACACATTCGCATATCCTGAAAGCAACATGACAATATCAAGTCCGATCGGCGCAATCGATACCGGAACTGGAAGAAACACATTTATCATAATGTACAAGAACACCAAAGATAAGTGGTTTGATGGTGTTGGGGCGAGATTTGCGCTGAGCGTTACAGATGCTGACGGCATCACGCATGCCGCGACAAAAGAGGTGGGTAGAAACGCCGCGGGAACGATAAGAGTCACCCTTAATGCTCGTAAGGCGGGCAAGGGATTTTACTTACTTGAATCCACGGTAGTAGAGAAACGCATGGGATTTTTTGGTGGTTATACCATAGCCAGTGGATTGCCGCTCATGTCAACATTGTTGGCAATGGCTGCATCTTTTCTCATTGGGGTACTCATCACTCTATATTTTATGAATATAGGTCGCCCACACACAAAACATCTTCGAATACAATAGCATAAGCCGCAGATGCGAATTCAGATAAAAGAGATCAGAATAAAAACTCCATCAAAAAAACTGTAAAACAAGAATCCGTGAGGTATGATACATTTTCACCTGATTGCATGAACACCACTACAAAGGAGGAAGCAAGCAAAATTTGAATTGAATATAACTGTTTCCCCCACAGCTCCAACTTCAACACCTGAACCAGAGAAGCCTATGCCTGATGAATTCATAGGACTGCGGTTTAAAGGCGATGGATGGAGTATCGGAAAAGCATTCCATCTGAAAATAAACTGAATGTTACGTTACACAATTTTCCTTAGTGTCCGAACCATGTTCTGGATGGCAGACCACTGCTCCTGGATATGCACAGAAAGATTCTACCATCATCATCTATGCCATCATCTGCGTGTTACGATATGTAGACGATCGTGACAGAAACGGTTTATACCATGAATTTCACAGCATTGTGCGCTGACATTGAAAGAAATGTCACGCGGGGTTCGGATGTTCCGCAAGAGCAAGCCGAACCCCAAGAACCGCCCGAAGGCATGACCACATTGCGCCTTATGCATACTTAAGGTTTTTGGTTGTGCCTCTGGGGAAAGATAGAACATAAACCAATATGGAGGAAAACAACATGAGAAGTAGAATGATAGTCGTAAACGCATTGCTGGTTTTCGCAGTCCTGTGCTTAGCGCACCCAGCGGCAAGTTACGACGACGACTTGACAGCGGAATATAGTGTAACAACAGTGGATGACTACCACCTTGTTAAAGACTTTGACCCGCCATACGGGGCAAATTACGTATACCCCAAAACGAAGCATTGGTTGTGCAACGAAGTCCCATACGCGTGGGACGAAGCGTTTTACAACGACAACGATACCGTATTGCAAACAGATTTCGGTACCCAGACTTCAGGTTACCAAGGTCTGGATGAAGCGGACTATCACATCCATTGTGGGCACGGTGGTGAAGACCCAGTTACAGATGAACGGGAGATTTGCCTGTTTGAATGGGACTTTGGTGCCGAAGACCATAATGGCTTAACAGGAGATGTTGCATGGGACGAAGTCTATGGTAAATGGGAATTGGATAGTGAATGGGTATTCACATATAGTTGCAATGTGCTCAATGATAGCATTTGTAAATGGGGTGCAGCGATAAACAAGGCACACATCATTCTCGGCTTTACGACCGGAGTGACAGTAAACTATGGGATATTAGATACCTTTTACTCACAGTTGATCCACAGCGATAACACGATGGTGAATTCCTACTATGCAGCAACAACAAGCACTTTTCCCGACACTGTGAAAGCTGCAGCCATTGCTGACACCGAGGATCAATTTTACTAGGATCGCCTGTGGAACCAGGGTGAAGTAATGCCAGATGAATCACCGAACGACAATATAGTTTGTTATGCAGAATGGAGTTGCTAAGGAAGTGATTGTAATGAAAAAGAATAAAGTGTTACTGGCTGTTGCATTGGTGTTTGGGGTGCTCCTGACAGGACTCGCATACGCACAGGCAGCAGGCTACGCAGAGAACGATGCTATTGCAAGTGTGACTGACACAATAACTCACGACAACGTAAGAACGGTCAATGTTGAAATTGCGACCGTTTTACCAGATGAGCCGAAACAGTTACCGATCTACCGGGTTACTGATGCAAATGTTAGTAAATGTGAAGCAATTGCAATAGCTAAAGAGTTTAACTTTGATACAGAGCCAAAGGTGATTTCGTATCCGGTACAACCTGAGAATGCACTGAGCCTGCTGAAGACAAAATATCTCTTTAAGAATGGATCGTGCTACATAGAGATAGATGCTTCCAGCAGGGCTGTGATGTATGGGAACAGTGACAAAATGATGAGGGTTAGTAATAACTTGCCATCGGAGTCGGATGCGATCAAAATAGCACAGAAGTTCCTGGAAGAGCACGGCATTTCGGTGAACAATGGCACAATAGAAGCAGAGACAATCTTTTTGAACAAATTGGACACAAGCACCAATGAAATATTGGATAAGAAACCAATGATAGTACAAGTGAGGTTCAAGAGATATGTCGACGGGATGCGCGTGATGGGTGCAGGCGGAAAGGTCATAGTTACGATTGGAGATGACGGTGAACCAGTGTACTTCCTCAAGAATTGGAGAACTCTCGATCCTGCCGGAACCACTGATGTTATTCCATTGAGTGCAGCCATTGACAAACTAAAGCGATTGGAAGTAACGGACGTTCCGCTAACTCCAATAAGGTCAATTGAAGTGATCGGGATAAACATTGGATATTATGGGGATATCCCGTCAGAAGCGCAAACATCCTACGAACCGGTCTGGGTGTTCGATGTTAAAACACCCACAAGCACAGAAACGATACAGTTATGTGTTGATGCTGCAACATAGTATCAATACATAACATTTTATTTTTTTTGAGGTGAATGATATGAAACAAATGATTGTACTGCTGTTCCTGATACTTACGGGCGTAACTTTGATATTTGGAGGGTGCTTAGAACAAAAACAATCACCACCATCGCTGTTTGGTTCGGAAATAGTACAAATCAGGGCGAATAGAATGCAGGATGTAGATCATCTCTACATCCATATAATCGATGGCGAAGCTGAACTAAAGATTGGCGTGTATGATGATGAAAAATATATCTACCAAAGTGCCAAGAAAGTGCCTGTGGAACAAATCTCTGACGAGTTAAATTCGTTTACAGAGCTTTTTAACCAG
>JAYEGI010000036.1:0-5401 GCA_034659035.1 Methanobacteriota archaeon | reverse complement strand
GCGCAGAGGAACGCTAGAAGCATTTAACCGTTTATTTCCCCTCTGCGTCTCTCTGCGTACTCTGCGGTTAAATTCCCGGTTTGGTTACAGTATCCCCTATTTCCCAGGTAGTCCCTGTATAGTGAAGATTCCCGATAGTGGTTTTAGGTACCTGAGTAGTAACGATCAAAGTATCATCTCCATCCCATCGTACCCGAGATTCCATCGCTTCACCGCTTCATCGTGTGGCGGGAATAGATGGCTTAAGTGCGTCATAACCATCTTTTTTGCACTTAACTCTGATGCCAGATCCTCCGCCTCCGCCGTGTTCATGTGCTTCTGGAGGTCGTATTCGGGCGGCGCAATCGCATCACATATCAGGATGTCAGGATCTCTCATAATCTCTATTGAGCGATTTGGAATCTGTCTGGTAGTATCACCGGTGATAACAAGTTTCTTATCCCCCTCACAGACCACAACACCGGCAGATTCGGCAAGAGGCGGATGGTGGACCGGGAATAGTGTGAATTCAAGCCCGATAAGCGAGAATGGCTCGTAGACCACTGCGTCATGCCGTGTTGGTTTCATGAAATAGAGATAATCGAGTATGTAGTCCAGGGTGTCAGAGAGCCCATAGACGTGTACACGGTTCTGGACACGGTAGAACTCGCCGAATCCGGCGTAATGGTCATAGTGCCCGTGTGTCCAGACCACTCCATCAACGTGGCTTATTTTATGTTTTATGAGTTGATACCGCAGATCCGGACCGGTATCTACCAGAACGCGCCCAAATTCTGTCTCGATCAGGATCGAGAACCTTGTCCGGCTACTCCTCCCGCCTGCGAGCGCATCCATGCAGCAAGGGCAATTGCACCCGATCTTTGGCGTGCCGACTGTGTCACCGGTTCCTAACAGAACTATTCTCATGTTGGCGTGTATTCTTTCATCATCAATCCCACCCTGTTACTGAACTCATCGACGGCATCGGTCAGGTCTGACTGCGTGATCGTCATCCGCTCCTCTATGAGCGCGTGGAGCACCGCCTCCCGAACAACCATGCGCAGATCCGATCCTGTGAATCCGTCCGCCAGCAGAGCGATCTCCTGTGAATCAAAGTCACCTTCCACCTTCGAAAGAATGATATCCAGAATATTCTTGCGCATCCCGGCATCAGGAAGCGGGAACTCAACAATTTCGTCAAACCGCCTCCATGCAGCACGATCCAGCAGATTAGGGTGATTTGTAGCGGCGATAAGAAGAACATCGTCGTCGATCAGACTGATCTCATCAATCGCTTTCAGAAGCGTGTTGACTGCACGTTTCACCGCGGCATGTTCGTCAGAGACGCGGGTCTTCGCTATGAAATCGAACTCATCGATGAACAGGATACAGGGGCTTAATTTCTTTGCAAGTTCAAAGACCTTATCGATGTTTTTCGCTGTTTCTCCGAGATACTGGGATGTAATCATCGAGAGCCTGACTTCCACAAGCGGACTGTTTAATTTTTCCGAGAGCGCTCTGGCTATCGAGGTCTTGCCAGTGCCCGGAAGCCCGATGAAGAGCATCTTCCCAATCTCACATAGCCCGATCTCGCGCAGGTACTTCCGGTGTCCGATCGCCTGCACGATCTTCTCGATCTTGTCCTCCTGATTGCGCGTGAGCACGAGTTTATCGATCCGCTGTTTAACATCCTCCGGCGCAACGAGGTGCACGAGCGCCAGGAGATCGACATCCTCGTCCGATGCAGCGATCTCTGCGGCAAGTGAGGCAAGGTACTCCCGGTCCCGCTCCTTTGGCTGTGCTTTCAGAGTCGCCTCTGCATAACTGACATCCACGCCGTCGTTCTCATAAAACGATGCGAGTGTCGGATTTGCACGAATCCGGTCTATCGCGCCCACTTGATTCACAAACCAGCTCTTTGCGAGATCAAAGACTGTGAGCTTGAGTTCCGCTCCGAATTTCTCAAATTCAATAAACGGGAGGGATCCTATCTCCTGCAAGACATCATTGGTCTCATATAGCTCCGCAGCATCCTCTATCCGGACGCTAATCGGGCGGTTTACTTGCTTCTTTTCGCGGTTCCAGTAATGTTTTCTTATATTTGCTGGAAGATCGTTCTCTGTCAATGTTTCGGATTGGTTGTATATCTGCGCCGTCAGGAGCAGTTCAACGACGTCGCGTGGGTTTGTCTGATCTGGCGTACAATCACCTCATCTCACTGGACTGTAATTCTTGGTTGCTGCGTGTAAAATAGTTTTCGGGCATCTCTGCACAACCTTTCAGAAGACTCCATCGATCTTTGCGCCGCAGTTGAAGCATTTCCCATCCACGATCCGGTTTTCGATGATGTTGAATCCGAATCGTTTGATCAGGATCTCTTTACACTGGTAACAGTATGTGTTCTCGTTTCCCATGCCCGGAATATTTCCTTCGTAGACGTATCTGAGCCCTTCTTCGATACCGATCTCCCTTGCCCTATGCAGAATCCCAACCGGGGTAGGAGGGGCATCATGGAATCTGTGCTGCGGATAGAACTGGCTGATATGCCACGGAATCGCAACACCAACATCTGCGATGAACCTTGCGATCTCTCGCAACTCTTTCTCGCTGTCATTGACAGTCGGTACCACGAGCGTGGTCACCTCAAGCCAGATGTCGAGTTCCTTGTACCGCCTGATCGTATCGAGGACCGGATCGAGTCTTGCCCCGCACATCTTCCGGTACGTCTCGTCCCTGAAAGCTTTGAGATCGATATTTCCGGCATCGAGATACTGTGAGAGCTCAGAGAGTGCCTCCTCGCTTGTATACCCGTTTGAGACAAAGACATTCTTGATGCCTGACTTATGTGCGAGTTTCATCACATCAAGCGCGAACTCTGTGAAGACCGTAGGCTCTGTGTAGGTGTACGCAATCGTCTTGCAATCGTGCTGGGTCGCAGACCAGACCACTTCCTCCGGGGTCATATCGTGACCAGGTATCTCCTTTGCAGTCCTCGAAACCTGGCTGATGTTCCAGTTCTGGCACCAGCGACACTTGAAATTACATCCGGCGGTCGCTATCGAGAACGATTCAGTGCCCGGAAGGAGATTAAATAGCGGCTTCTTCTCGATCGGATCGACGCCGCTTGCGATGATCCTGCCATACACGAGACTGTAGAGTACTCCTTTTCGGTTCTCCCTGACCGAGCATATCCCTCGCTTGCCAGGTGATATAGTACAGAAATGATTGCATAAATGACATTTAACCTTGTCATCTGCAAGTTTCTCATAGAACATAGCTTCCCTCATGATTGGCACCGATCTATACTCGGGCTGGTGGGATATGAATGTTTGGCAAAAACTGTGAGCCATTCAGTTGCGCATTCGGGCAGATGACCTGGAAAACCCTCGCTCAAGAGCGAAGATAAAACCCAAAAACAATTCTACACTACCAACGCCACAGCCACCAGCAGCGCACCCAATCTCGCGATCTCATTCGTAGCCCCGATCACATCGCCGCTGATGCCACCGAAGTTGCGATTTGCGGTCCTAAGAACAACGAGCGACAATGCAATCGCGCTGCCAAGCATCGCAACACCGAGCACGGGCAGACCTGCGACTGCGACTGCGCCCTGGCCAACATACATGCCCCCGCCCACGCCTGCGAAGACAAGTACGCAGACCGCTGCAGAAAAGAGAAGCCCGATTATGAACTCGCGAAGTCCGGTCTCATCGATCATGATCGATCCAAGCCCCGGGTGAATACTCCGCCCAAATGCCGAGATCGTGAGCATTGCCTGCTTCGCGCTCACCTCGGCAGCGATCATGACTGCCAGAAACTGATAACCAACACCGACGAAATCGCGCCCCAGTATCCCGCTCATTGCTGCAAACAATCCGAGAACCGCGATCACGCAAAATACGACCCCTCCGATGCCAAGCGAGACGTCGCGCATCGCACCGATCTTCTTTTCGCGTGAACCGTGCGCAACGAACCCGTCGCCAAAGTCAGAAAGCCCGTCGAGGTGGTTGATGCCGGTTAAGTAGTAGAGCGAGGCTACGATCATGACCGAAGCTGCCTCTGGTGGCAGAACTAACCCGAAGAGATAGCCTGACCCTCCAATCAGAAGCCCGATCACCGCGCCGATCACAGGAAAGAGATACAGACGCTTGCCGAGGGCAGCGAGTCCTTCCATGCTGATGCCGACAGGGATCGTCGTAAGGAATCCGAGGCACGACCGGGAAGCAAAGAGGAAGTCACCCACTTATACTACCCCCATCTCTGAGAGGCGGGCTGGCAGATATGTGTCGGTCACGAAATCCAGACCCTTCCCGGCAAACGCCTGCTGCTCGGATTTCTTACCGAGTTTTAGCTGGAGATTGATCTGTTCCTTCCAGTACTCGGTAGCGAACCTCGGATCGGTGAGTTCGCTCTTCAGGGCAGCTATGTCCTGATCTGTCAACTTGTCGGTGGAAAGTGAGTACTCAACGATATCTGCCGGCTGCACACCAAGAAAGAGTGCCTTGGGGGCTGCAAGATACTCAGATAGGTGCGCACTCTTGATCGATCCGTAAGCGACGCTTGCATAGATCCGGTAACTCCACGGATCACCGTCCGTGAAGACGACGACAGGAAGCGACAACTCCTCGCTCATCCGTTTGACCATACGGCGGGTGCTTCTTGCGGGCTGACCCTTCAGGTGCACCAGAATCGCATCATACTCCTCATCAAACCCGTTCTCGATTAACCTGGCATACATACCTCCGGTCTCGATCGCAACAACGAGTTTTGCATCATGATCCTTGAATCTGACGTTGTCCACGTTAAACGGTATCTGGTATCCGCTCTCTCCAACATCCTCGCGACAGTGGATGAGGCGCTCGCCCCGCTTTGTCTCTTCGAGTAGGGACAAAGGTCCGAAGATCGTTGCCCCGTCCTCCTCAGGGCGGATATGGAAATCCTCGCGCTGGAGCGTGGTGATGATCTCGAGATCCTCGATCAGCCGGTCGCTCTCGGACTGCTGCTTAAACTTCGCAATATCCCAATTCTCTGATATGTAATAGAGTTCTCGAAGCGTGGATCCACGGTTGTTCCTCAAATGCTCGTTTATAAGGAGCTCTATCGAATATGCCATCTTCAGGAGGTGATACGCGCCCTTTACGGTCTTCGCACTCCGCACGCTGGTCTGATCTCCATATACCCAGACCTCACTATCCTCGTTGTACTCAATATTCTTCTTTGTCCTCGTGGATATCCTGATGTTCGGGATCGTTCCGTTCTCGAACTGGTCGTAGAGATCCTCTATCATCTCAAGCAGTGTCTTCTCTGCAATTTGGTTCTCTATCATGTTATCACCCCAAGATCCTCCGGATAATTCACATTCAGAAACGTACGCAGATCAGGATCAAACCTGCGTAGCGACGCCGTAGGCACGAATACAACC
>JAYEGI010000035.1:0-19756 GCA_034659035.1 Methanobacteriota archaeon | reverse complement strand
CAAATCCCCAGTGCCCCAAATTGATACTGGTCCCAAAAACTTTCATGCATGCCCCTAGTCTTTCTAATTTCATCGGGTCGGTTGAAAAACATGATGTCAATCCTGCAAACACTGGTATGATTGGGTTGGTGGAATATGATTGGGTTGGTGGAATTAGTGAAATCGGTGTTAATCTGTGGCTAAAACTTTTATTTGCCACAGATTAACACTGATTACGCAGATTAACGGTGTAAATATCTTTTTAGATCGATAGTACCACATTATGGCAGTTGTACTTACCTAAGACAATCCGGCATTCCAGAAAATAATAAAAAGTCTCCGTCCCCCTATCATGTCCGCCATGATCGCTTGGTACGCGTACTCGCGGTCCGGACGTGCTGTAGCGCGTTTGAGCAATTCGGAAAACCCTGTATGGGCAGCAGAATAGCGATCACGATCATTAAGTACTTTGTCCGCATAGTGGCAAGGTAACATACGGACAACGAATGTGATCAAATGATAGAAATACTCGCGGACATTGGAGGAAGACCCGGGCACGACTGCATGGGCTTTTGCAGGTACTGCTACTTTAAGGGAGTCGGAGAGATCGATCCGTTCGGCTGTAAGAACTGCTTTCCATTCCAGAAAGGGTGCGAGTATTGTACAAATTCCGTGAGAGAAGCATACGCGGGGTTTAAGCCATTCCGACTCGTCATGAGCGAGGTGAACCGGTCGATACAGTTTGCGAACCGGGAGGTTGATAGAATCACGATCAGCGGCGGCGGCGATCTCAGTTGCTACCCTGACCTCCATGAACTGGTTGATGCACTGTCCTTTTACAATGTCCCGATCAATCTCGGATACACGAGCGGAAAAGGATTCGATCAGCCAGACGACGCGGATTATTTCATAGATCGAGGTATTGATGAGGTGTCATTCACGGTTTTCTCGACAGATCCTGCGCTTCGAAAGAAATACATGGGGGATAAGACTCCTGAAGCAGCGCTCTCTATGCTGCGCCGGTTTGCCGAGTGCTGCACAGTCTATGCAGCGATCGTTCTCATTTCCGGGGTAAATGACGGGGAGGAACTTGAAAAAACCCTCTCCGATCTCGAGGAGATGGGTGTTACCGGAGTTCTTCTGATGAGGTTTGCAAACGCTACGCATCAGGGATTGATTCTTGGAAATGCGCCTATCATGGATGTGCCGACGCACACCATCGAAGAGTTCCTGTCGATCGTGCGCAGGGCAGCAGACAACCACCCGTTCAGGGTCACGGGAACGCCGCTTGAGGATCCGCTTATCGGGTCGCCGTTTGCGGTTCGGAACGATAGGGATGCGCTCTCCCAACTGCCGGAAATCACAAAAACGGCGACCGTGCTAACGAGCAGCGTCGCAAAGCCGCGCCTTACGAAAGTATTGCAGTTTAAGAATGATTATGTGAATGTGGTCGCTGTCAACAAAGACATCGGCTGCCTGATAACGATTGAGGATATCAAGGCACTTGACCTGAGCACGATTAAGGAGACTGTCATCATACCGGGCAGGGCATTCGTGCACGATACCGAACTTACGGAGGTGCTCTCCCGCGACGGCGTGGGTCGGCTTGTGCGCAGGGGTCCGGATCGACTGACCGTCGACGGCGAGATGAGTATCAGCATGACGAAAGAAGAGGTTATACAGTTCGAGATATCCGCATTCAGCGAGTTGATCGATCATATCAACGCGATCGGACTTCCACCGGAGCAACCAAAAACATAATAACCAGTCCGGGCTATGTGGTCTATAGAAGGTGACGCATAATGAAAAGTTATCTCGTTGTATGGTTTAACAGCGAGGGTGGAAAACCCTCCGAAGTGAACAAGAGGCTAACCGCTATGGGATTTCGAGCGATGCAGGGCGCACAGGACTATGTCTATGACTGGGGCGCAAATGCAAGCATTGATGAGATTCTGCAGATCGGAGATAAAGTCCAGTTGACGCTGAAGGGACTTGATGTCACGTACAAGATAGAGACGGTCGGTAGCGGGTAAGGGCGGGCAGGCGTGCCGATGATCGCTCTTGCTTCCGGTGTCCCGTAGGCGGTTCTGGTTAGTGGTAGTTGTCATGGCTATTTTGAATTCCATGCGCCAAACTCTGATGAGATGGAGGGAGTTTTTGGCTTGATGGCAATTGAAGAGATGAAGGGGGAGTTTTGGAAGCAAAAACATACTTTAAGGGATGTATATAACGTAGAATCGATAGGTATATTCGGATCGTATGTGGGGGGTGCGCAGAATAAGAAAAGCACCCCGAAACATAGCCCAAGGACAGAATACTTAAGGAGGCTGTTTACCTGTGAAAAGGGATTACGGGCGTTATATTGAAAATATCCTTGAAGCTATTTGGAATATAAGAAGATATATAATAAAGGGGTGTCCAAAGTTAGAAAAAATCCTGTAATTGTCGTGGCGATTGTTGCGTTGGTTGTTGTATTTCTTGCAGGTATATATTTAGTACACCTTGAACATGTCGAGAGAGAAAATTTAAAAAACCAAATAGACTCGTCTATGTGGAAGGCAGATTCTTTAATGGGAACGGGGTCGTTTGAAGAGGCAATCGATGAATATGAGGGTATTTTTAAGGTGGTTTCACCCAAAAAATTCCCTGATAGATATGTAACGACTCAGAATAACATTGGAGCGGCATACAGGAATCTGGCTGAGGTGAGGGATAAGGAAGCAAATCTAGAAAAAGCGATCCATGCATTCCAAGAAGCTTTAAAGATTTGTACTGCTGAGAATTATCCGATAGACTATGCAACGGCACAGAGTAACATTGGAACTGTATACATTGATTTGGCTGAGGTGCGGGATAAGGAATCCAATCTTGAAAAATCCATCAATGCTTTTCAAGAGGCTTTAAAGATTTATACTGTCGAGAATTATCCGATACGCCATGCGCATATCCAGAGTCGCCTCAGAAAAATCTCGTAGTTCTACATAAATACCAGCATGATGTTGATCACGTTTGTTTTTCCTGCTTTTTGCTACTCACAAACAACACTGGTTCTCCTTTCGGACTGATCGGATCCAGATACCAACTCCAAGTAGCTCCTCGATCCGGTACGCACAATCCTCTGCAGCAGCTACTCGATATGCCGCTCATCCAGTTCATACCCTGTGCAGATTCGGATCAATTCCCGCAAGAACATCCGGTTTCGTCGGTACGATGCTCGAATTGAAATTGAGGTGCGCAGCTTTCCCCACAAGTGAGAAATCGAACCAGCCGCCCCCACTCATCTCAGATCTTCCCACCGCACGATTGCTCGAACCGACTAACTGATCACGCTTCCCTCGCTTGCGTCTCCGACCATCCGCTGGTACCGCTCCAGCACGCCGCTTAACTTTGATTCAGGTGGTTTCCACGCCTTTTTCCGCTTGTAAAGTTCGTCCTGATCGACCATAAGATCCAGTCTCCGGTTTGGGATATCGATCTCGATCGTATCGCCATCCTCCACAAAGGCGATCGTCCCACCGACTGCTGCCTCTGGAGATACGTGCCCGATACAGGGTCCGCGCGTCCCGCCAGAGAACCTACCATCCGTTATCAAAGCAACCGAATCGATAAGCCCCATGCCTGCAATCGCTGATGTCGGGGAGAGCATCTCACGCATCCCAGGGCCGCCCTTCGGACCCTCGTACCGAACAACGACCACGTCGCCGGACACGATTTTTTTAGCCATGATCGCTTCCATCGCATCCTCTTCGCTCTCGAAGACCTTTGCATACCCTGTGTGCTTGAGTATCTTCGGATCAACTGCGGTCTGCTTGACTACTGATCCCTGTGGCGCAAGCGTCCCGTAGAGGACTGAAATCCCGCCTTCCGGGTGTTTGGGTGCGTCCACGGTTGCGATGACCGATTTGTTTGTCTCAGGGTTTATGATCACCATTTCATTCAGATTCTCGCCGATCGTTCCGGCGGTCACAGTGGGCGCATCGAGATCGATTCCGGAACTCTGCTGGAGTCGCTCAATGATCGCATAGACGCCGCCTGCCTTGTCGAAATCGATCATGAAATGCTCTCCGCCCGGGCGCAGATTGATGAGGTGGGGGGTGGTCCGGCTCAGTTCGTCAAACCGCGTGAGTGGAAGTGTGATACCGAAATCGTGCGCGATCGCGGGCAGGTGAAGTACCGTGTTTGTGCTGCCACCAATTGCCATATCGACGGTGACCGCGTTGTCAAATGACTTTTCCGTGACGATCTGGCGTGATGTGATGTTATTGCGCACCAGTTCGAGAATCTGCCTTCCCGAGTCCTTTGCGATGTGAATCTTCTTTGCATCGATCGCGTGAGCGGTTGCGCAGCCGGGAAGACTCAATCCAAGTGCTTCGGTCATGCACGCCATCGTGTTTGCTGTAAAGAGCCCTGAACATGATCCAGCACCCGGACACGCTATACCCTCAAGGTTGCGGATGTTGTCTCGGGACTCACCGACCGCCTCAAATACAGAGATCAGATCCTCCTCCCGGTCGCCAACAAAACCGGGAAGCATCGGACCCCCTGTGACCGCGATCGCTGGCAGGTCGAGACGTCCCGCTGCCATCAGGTGCCCTGGCACTATCTTGTCGCAGGACGGTATCAGCACCATTCCGTCAAACGCATGTGCACGTACCATGATCTCGATTGAGTCTGCTATCAGTTCTCTCGACGGCATCGGGTATCTCATGCCCTCGTGGTTCATTGCTATGCCGTCGCAGATCCCGATGGTACTGAATTCGAACGGCACGCCTCCAGCCATCCGTATGCCAGCTTTCACTGCTTCACTGATCTTGTCAAGATGAATGTGCCCCGGGATTATGTCATTCCAGGAATTCACCACTGCAATAAACGGCCTATCCATCTCAAAGTCTGTAATGCCTGTTGCCCTGAGCAGTGCGCGGTGTGGGGCCCGCGCAAGCCCTTTTTTGATACGGTCGCTTCTCAGTTCCATGCGTTTTGTTATTGCGGCGGCGGTACATTAAATTTCTGCCGGGGTATGCCGGGGGTGGCGGGGATGGCAAGCTCCTCCAGTAGTACCTATAATATAGAAACGACATAACCGATACCATTCAAAACTACCGGACAGGCGGGAATACAGTGAAATGGCTAAATAAAATCCTCGGGAAGCAGAACCAGCAGAACCAGCAGAACCAGCAGAAACATTGTACGGCCGATACGGTCGCGTTCCGTGATCTTGGGGACTGGGTTTCAGACCGGACAAAAGCAGAACTCGGAGGGTTCTTCGAATCCGCCGCACAGATATTCGCAGAGATCGAGGAGACGAAAGAAGAACTGATTCACGATATCGAGAGCCTGAAAGCCGCAGAACCTCCGGAGTTACCGTCCCGCGTAATCAGGGTGGGGTTTGCAGCCCGCGACAGTATGATCAAGCAGATAAATGTGATGATCGATAGGATCAGCACCCCCGTGATGGATTATCCCGTTATTTTGGAATTTTGCAGGTCTATCGATACCGCTCTTGACGCCACGATCGAGAAATCTACAAAGAGTCACCACCGCGCCAAATACCTGTTTCCAAAGGAGGTTGGCACGGTATTCACCGACCTCAGAGGTATAAAAATATCGTTAGCAAAACTCAGAGATTTGCTTGATAGGGAAGGTGCGAAAATAGATGGTTTTGATAGTATAACAGAGGTTATACAGCGAATAGGTGATATGACCAGAGATATCGTCACAGGTAACTCAATTATAAAGAAAAATAGCTCTAAAACAGATGAAATAAAGCGCGAGATAAGCGATTGCGATGCCAAACTGGAACAACTGTCACGGAGCAGGGAATGGAGTTCTTTTGTTGAACTCGAAGATAAGTTGAAAGAAGGGGTACTGGAAGTAAGTAACATCAAAAATAATGTTTCAGAACTGTTCATTCCACTTAATAAGGCACTAAATCGGATGAAAAAACAGAGCGAGAGTGGAAGGTACACGCTTTCAAAGAAACAGAAGGAACTTCTGGATGTGTGCATCGAAAACCCGATATCGGCGGACGTAGCTGATGTCAATGATTTCATGGCAGAGATGCTGCAGATAGTCGAGAGCGGCGTGCTTGGACTTAAGGATAAGAAACGCGATAAGATCGTTGATCAGATTGACCAAATAATAGACTCCTTCGCGCCGAAAAAGGAGCGATACGACACCTTCAAGTCCGGGATTCGTGAGATCAAGCACCAGATCTCTGACCTGACCATATCGAAAACAAAAACCGCGCTTGAGAGGCAGCTTGCTGAGAAGAATAGGGATATCGCACATATCGACGAGGAAATGGGCAATCTGAGAGACGAACTTAAGATGCGAAGCATTAAACTCGAAGAGCTGAGGGCAGAACTTTCTGACGCAGTAAACTCAATCGAACCGGTGCAGATCGTCTTTGATTAGCACTGCCGTAATAAGCGGTGGTTGCTTTTATACTGGTTTGTTTAGCTTTGATCCGTCTCTTGCGCCAGATGGGATCTGATCGGATCGCCGGTACTCGTCCCCCAGTATGGATTAAGTTTTCGCTCGGCAAAGATATACCAGATGGTAGAACCCGTGTGTAGTTCATCCGGGTAGCCCCATCCAAATCCAGTCGAAACGTTATTGGGGCAAGCACCGACTATTCCTTTCCCATTACTGTTGTTCGCAGAGATTTGAGCCCTGCGGATCTCTTTTTTTATACCTGTCCGACTTTTCAATTCTGTTTCCGATTTGGTAAACGATACACATCTGCGCAGTTCCTTCGAACCAGATCCCGTCCCGGTTTCCTGAGCACATCCAGATAATGCCACAACAATCAACACATTGGATATGATCAATATCCACTTTTTGTCCATGTTATTCACATACCAGTAACTGACCGGATATCCTTAAACTCCCTGTAAGACGTCAATCTCACGAACAACTGGAGATCAGCTTTTAGTATGTCAGCACTCTTCGTTGCGACTGCCGGACACAATCGAATTATTCGATGAAACTACTGTATTTTCAGATAGTATCCATGCGGTGATACTAACATATTCCGCGGTAAATAATCCCACTAAAATAACCGGATATTCGATGCAGCACCCAGGCAAGTTGCAGCCTTGCTTAATGGAAAACCTTATATACCGGACGTATCACACTATCAATTAAGCAATTCATTGGGAAACTTGTTTTTTCGTTTATGAGGTGCTTCTAATGGACGATAATATACTAAAAGGTACGACCACGATTGGACTAGTTTGCAAGGACGGCGTCGTTCTCGCAAGCGAGCAGAGAGCAACGATGGGATATCTCATCGCGAGCAAGGATGCGCAGAAGATATACAAGATCGATGATACCGTCGGCATGACCACAGCAGGCGCTGTCGGCGATGCACAGCGGCTTGTACGCGTTATCGCTGTGGAATCGAGTCTCCACAGGATGCGGACGTGCGAGCCAATGACTGTCAAGGCAATGGCAAACTTACTCTCAAGCGTGCTTGGATCACAGCGGATGATGCCATTCTATGTCCAGCTCCTGCTCGGGGGAGTGGACAAGACCGGTCCATGCATCTATTCACTGGACGCGCTTGGGGGAAGGCTTGAAGAGCGAAAAGCAGTCTCCACCGGATCGGGGTCTCCGATTGCTTACGGCATACTTGAGGATCGCTACAGGGAAGACATCACCACCGACGAGGGCGCCGATCTCGCGGTGCGTGCGCTTCACAATGTCATGAAACGGGACTCGGCATCAGGTAACGGGATCGATGTGATAGTTATCACAAAAGACCAGTATGTCCAGATGTACGGGGACGATATCAAGAAGAAAATCAGTGAACTGGGGAATTAATGGGTATAGAAGAGACACTGTCTGAATTAAGGCAGCGGATACGGAAGAATCTTCCGGTTGGGGTGACAATTTCGGACGTGGAGTTTGAGGGTCCCGAACTGGTGATATACACGAAAGAGCCGCGGAAACTGGCAGACAACGGCGAGATTGTGCGGTCGATTGCGAAGGATGTGCGAAAGCGGATCGTGATACGCCCTGACAAGAGCGTGCTGTACGATCCTGCTGATGCTACCGCTGCAATCGAAAAGATAGCTCCGGTGGACGCTGGCATCACAGACTACTGCTTTGATAGCGATACCGGAGAGGTTATGATCGAGGCAGAGAAGCCAGGGCTCGTTATCGGGCAGCACGGGTCGATGCTTCGTGAGATTACGAGACACATCGGCTGGACGCCAAAGGTCGTGCGCACCCCGCCAATCGAGTCGTCGACGATAAAGAACGTCAGGCACGTGCTGCGCGAGAGTCTTGACGAGCGTAAACAGATCCTGCGGGAACTCGGGGAAAAGATCCATCGCAGCATCACATCTCCTGATAACTGGATACGCGTAACCGCGCTTGGGGGTTGCAGGGAGGTCGGGCGAAGTTGCTTCTTAATATCAACTCCGGAAACGAGAGTATTGGTTGATTGCGGAATCAATGTGGGCGCTGATGATAACGGCGGCACACCATACCTGTACATCCCTGAAGTCTCCCCGATCACCCACCTCGACGGCGTGGTGGTAACACATGCGCATCTCGACCACTGCGGACTTGTACCGCTCTTATTCAAGTACGGATACCGTGGCCCTGTGTATGCTACACCCCCCTCCCGCGATCTGATGGCGCTTCTGCAGATCGACTACATCGATGTCGCGAACAAGGAAGGAAGGCGGATCCCGTATAGCTCAGAGATGGTCAGGGAAGCGCTAAAACACACAATTGTTCTTGATTACGGGAGCGTTACCGATATCGCACCTGACATGAAACTGACGCTCCATAACGCAGGACACATCCTGGGATCAGCGGTTGCTCACTTCCACGTTGGCGATGGTTTGCACAACGTGGTCTTTACTGGCGACTTCAAGTACGAAAAGACGAGATTGTTCGACAGTGCTATCAATAATTTCCCGAGAGCGGAGACCGTGATCATGGAGGCGACTTATGGCGGTCCGAACGATTTCCAGCCTCCGCGGAATGTTGCGGAGAAGAATATCATAGAGATCGCGAAGAGGACTATCGAGCGCGGGGGCAAGGTACTGATCCCTGCTTTTGCGGTCGGGCGAAGTCAGGATGTGATGCTGGTTCTCGAAGAAGCGATGCGAAAGAAAAGAATCGAGCAGGTTCCAATATATTTAGACGGCATGATCTGGGAGGCAACAGCGATCCACACCACGCATCCTGAGTATCTGAACAGCGATCTGCGGAATCAGATCTTCCACAAAGGGATGAATCCATTCCTTGCGGATTGTTTCGCCAAGGTGGATTCGCAGAAGATGCGCGAAGATCTTTTGAGCAATATTGATCCCGCGATTATCATCTCGACCTCTGGAATGATGAATGGTGGTCCGATCATGGAATATCTCAAGGCGTTTGCACCGGATGAGAAGAGCACCTTGATATTTGTCGGTTATCAAGCCGAGGGGACTGTAGGACAGCGTATCCAGAAGGGGAGGACCGAGATACCGATCACAAGGAGGGGGGTGTCCGAGTTGCTCAAGATCAAACTCGAGGTCTGCACGATCGACGGGTTTTCAGGGCATTCGGACCGGAACCAACTGATAAAATATATCAAGAACATGCGTCCGAAACCGGAACTGGTGATGACCGAGCATGGTGATGAGAGGAACTGCCTGAGTCTTGCGAGTGCGATTTATAACAAACATCACATCAAAACCCAGGTGCCGAGAAATCTCGAGACCGTGCGAGTGGCGTGAGGTGTGTTAGAGAATTCTCAAAAGTTAATATACCACTCATTGTTTATTTAAGCAAATATTATATAAATACCCTGTCAAAATCACGAATGCCACAAGAGTGTCGAGATAAATCCCTGCTCGCCAGCTGGTGAAAATCCAAGCCTTGAGGAAAGGCTAGCCACCACCTCAGAACCGAACCCGGCACCCAAGTACTGGTAACAGTGAGGTGCGGGGCTGACAGGAGTGCGCTGGGCCGCAAGGACACACATACCACATATAGAGGTGGGTTGTAGACGATAACAACACTGATGTCCAAAACTCTTGCAAGCTATAGCAATTATAGCTTCAAAAACGGCCTTCGGCGATGCTTTGCATTAAGGAAGGTTGGAAGTTTAGTTCCGATATATCCCGGGTCAAGTAGTGCCTGTATGGATGAAGTCACATGATAGTGTTTTAGGTATCTGGGTAGTTACAAAGAATCGGACTAAATCCGAAGCCCTCTGACAAGTGCAACAAAGAGTCCCCCGATTATGATATCCGCAGTCGTACCCGGATTTACCTTTTCACGAATCAATCGCTCATCAAATTCCTGAACTTTGGATTTTATCGATGCCAGATCCCTGTTGCCCATGATTACCTCTGATGCCTGCTCACTGACCTCGATAGACTTGTCCCTGCCAAACTTTGTCCGGATGAAGGTGTCAGGAGTCTCTGCAAGCATCCGGAGAAACGTGCATACGATCGCGTCGTTGATGCTTATCGTATCCGCCTTCTTTGTGATCATGTCCGCGCACCAGTTTGTCCGCTTAAACCCACTCACCCACTCGTTTGCGATCAGATCATGATTGGCAGAGAGTTTCATTAGGTCGAAGAGTTTAACCCCATCTTTCCGAATCCGGTCAGCAGAGTTCGATTCTCCAAGATCGAAGTCCGGAACAGAGTCGATATGGACATTCGAAATCAAGAATGCACGATAGAACTCAACCGCATCCTCAGAAGTGGTATCCAAAACGATCTTTGATGCTTGTGTTTTGCTTCCGGCAGCCATCAATAGCGGTATCAGCAACGCGAACGCGCCGAAATGTGTATTCCCTCCGCGCTGCCATCGTAGGGACTCCTCTGCTGCCGCACGTATCAGCGCGCCAGCGCCGGTATGCGATCTTGCCGCTTCTTCCAGCACAGGATATGTCCCGACCGCCGATGCCAGGAAATGCTCGAAGGTCGTGTCAAGAAAGTCATGATCTCGATCCACGTTGCCGGGTTTTGGATGGGCAGCGACCTCAAGAACCATTGCAAGTTGTGCGCAGCGCGCTAGGTGGGATGAGTTGTTCATAGCTCGTTTGTGCCTCTTTATGTTCTTATTATCATTCCAAAGCGTGAATTTGTATCGACTCACTCTCTGGTTTCTGTGAGACGATAGTCTTCTCTTTTTATATGACAGTCTTTAAACCCATCCCAGCACTGTCTGAAAACCCAAGGTGAGTTCCGCCGATTTATTCGATTTGTAGCATTAGTGATAAAATAAGCATCAAGAGATCACCGACTAATGACAAGGCGGTTACTCGCCCAACCTCGTCTCAGAACGGTACAAAAAAGTTCCCCTTCATACCGCTCAAGCATCTCATAACCCTTTCCGAATCCGAATGAACGTGGATCTGCCGAGCGTTTCTGCAATCGGTGGTAGCGAGAAGAGCGTACAGCGCTTGCATGCCGCAATCGTACATGGTTGGGCTACTCAAGGGGCGCTCCTTATCTGTTCCGAGCTTCGGAATAGAGGCTCACTTTGACGGCTCTGCTTTGCATGTTTCGTTGGATAACTTGAGAGCAGCGTTCATCATGGAGTTTAGTGCTAACCGAACAATAAAGTAGCAAAAGTACATGCTCAATAACTCATAGTAGGAACCACAAGATTACACGGATTTTCATAAGATTTCTGTGTTAATCTCGTGTAATCTTGTGTAATCTCGTAGTTTTATATGATAATATCTCCACAACTTTTGGTAAGTACTGGCAAAGTTATCTGATGGCGCCCCACATCCACAACATTCGTACAATTCGCTTATTCGTGCCATTCACGATCCCTTTTGCCGATTTTATCACGGATAGACAGATAGACTGGCGATACAAAATTTAACAGGTTATTCTCTGGCAAGTCCTTGATGTTATCCACTTCGCATCATCGGTTAATTCTTTCCCTTTCGGATTCTTCTTCGGCATTATGGCGAGCGTATCCGGATAATGCTTTTCAAATCCGGTAAATCCCAAATCCATCCACAAGGCCATACCTCTTCCGAACTCTACAGATGGTGGCGGAAATCCCTCCTTAAACATCCGATAATCATACCTTTTTCCATCCATAGTTGGGCTCACATATCCAGGTCCGTTTCTTCTTGTCGGAGATGAAGGCTAATTGATAACAAGTCTAATCAGCAAGTATGATCACTCACACCAAAAACCGGTGACGCTATTGCGACCAGGTATTGAACCAATTTTCAGTCACTCATAATGTGATATCACCTGTCACCGTTAAATACCAGAAACCTAAAATACTCGAAGTACAATAGTGGAACAGGTGGTATTCTTGCCATACACAATAGAATATATTCACGCAAGAGAGATATTGGATTCACGCGGGAATCCTACAGTCGAGGTTAATCTGGAGACGCCAAGCGGGTCTGGGCGCGCTGGCGTGCCTTCTGGCGCGTCGACGGGCACAAACGAGGCGCTTGAACTCAGGGACGGCGGTGACCGGTATAACGGGAAAGGCGTTTTGAAGGCGATCAAAAACGTGAATACCGCACTCAGAAACGAGATCATCGGCATGGACGTGCGGAACCAGCGTGCAATCGATCAGACGATGATCGATCTCGATGGTACGCCGAACAAGTCGAAGCTTGGCGCGAATGCCATACTCGGCGTCTCGATGGCTGCGGCAAAGGCTGCTGCGGATTCTGCAGGTCTGCCATTGTATGCGTATCTGGGCGGAATCCGGGCGTGTGTGCTGCCCTGCCCGACCATGAACGTCTTAAACGGGGGCGAACATGCCGGAAACGACCTTGCAATCCAGGAGTTCATGATCCAGCCGAAAGGCGCATCAACGTGCGCGGAAGCGGTACGGATCGGGGCAGAGGTTTATCATACACTCAAAGGAATCCTGACTGCGAAGTACGGATCAGGCGCAGGCAATGTCGGCGATGAGGGTGGATATGCGCCGCCGATGGATCATACGGGTCAGGCGCTCGATGCGATCGCCTCCGCTATCGAAGAGGCAGGCTACACCACAGCAGAGGTCACACTTGGGGTCGATGCCGCTGCATCCGAGTTCTTCAAAGACGGGAAGTACCTGATCGACGGCACAAAACTCGGCGGCAGCGATATGGTCGATTACTATCTTGACCTGATAAAGACGTATCCGATCTTCTTGATCGAGGACCCGTTTCACGAGGAGGCATTTGAGGACTTTGCCTTACTGACCGCGGCAACGGACAGGATTATCATTGGTGACGATATCTTTGTGACCAACATCGAGCGGTTGCAGCGCGGGATTGATACAAAAGCCGCGAATGCGCTGCTACTTAAGTTAAACCAGATAGGAACGGTATCTGAAGCGTTTGATGCTGCACATCTGGCGCACAGGAACGGGTATCGGGTTGTGGTGAGTCACCGGTCTGCCGAGACCTGCGACTCGATGATCGCTGATGTCGCTGTTGCGATCGGCGCGGATCTCCTGAAGACTGGCGCACCTGCCAGGTCAGAGCGCACTTCCAAGTACAACCAACTCATGAGGATCGAGGAGGAACTTGGTGAAGCAGCGAGATTCGTTCAACTGTGAGAAAGATATGTATATATACTCTATATTTTAGATATAATTTATGGGATGGTATGCATGAGTTCATTTCGAACAAAAATCAAGAGGCGATTAGAACGGTATCTTGAGCTAGACGCCGATGGTATCCGGTATGCCGTTATGAAAACCATACTGAGGGTCAAACGGATAACTGTAGATATTCTACATGACACGCTCTCCAAGAAATTCAAGGTCACTCACAAGACCGTTGCATCGATGGTTGGATATATCCACTCCAAACTCGGCATTCTTCATGCGCAGAAGCAGTCATATAAGACACATATCGTCTACACGCTGCGTGATGAGTATGTTGATCTTGTGAAATCGGTGCTTCGAAGATCCATAGACGCAAAAACCCCGACTGTGGTATGACGCTGGTGAAGGATGCTCCGCGCACCTCGACCAGTTTCATCCTCCGATCGGACGCAAACACGAGGGTTACCGCGTCCCGCGATCCGTTCTATGAACTGATGCGCCGTCTCTTTCAGGACGAGAGCACTGCTATCAGGGGTCAGAGATTCCTTGAGATGATCCTCGAACGGGAGGCGTCAGGAAATCCGGTACGGACGACTGAGTGGGCAGAACTGCTCTGCGAGTTAGGGGTCAGCAGATCATCATTTTATGCGATGCGGAACAAACTGCTCGGTTCCGGAATGATTACGAATAAGAAAGGGGTTTACCGGGCATCCGGGCAGTTTAGTAAGGATCTTGTAGATATGGCGAGATGGTGGTGGGTTGCTGTGTTGAAGCGGGATCTGGAACGTCTGTAAGGATTGCTCGAGCAATTTATTTATTCTTTGAAGGTTCAAGCTTATGGGTGGGGAAAAAGTGATTAGAGGTCCAGGTTCCTTCGAAAGGTATGCTGCGAGTTCTGGCTCTACAGGTTGGGTTTCTACGGGAATTGCGGACCCCACATATAATAAGAGATCGAAGAGCAAGGTTAATCTATAACGGGGTCAGAATGGCTCCATAACAGAATCGGAGGTCGATATGGGAACATTCATAGTATCCATCGTGAAGGAAGACAAGTTCTTTATTGCGAGATGCCCCGCGCTCGGTGTGACTTCTCAGGGCGAGTCCCTTGAAGAAGCGCAGGCAAACATCAAGGAAGCCATAGATCTTTATATTAAGAGTTTTGGGATAGATGACCTGCCCAGTGGGACGTCCGCACCGTTCTGGACCACAGTTGAAGTTGCCCATGCGTAAACTCCCCATCATATCGGGTAAAAAACTTATAGCTGCACTGAAACAAGTCGGTTTTATCGAAGTGCGGCAGAGGGGTAGTCACGTGTCACTCCAAAAGATCATCTCTGGAAGAACCTACAAAACCGTTGTCCCATTGCATCGGGAACTTGCAAAAGGCACACTTCTCGACATCCTCCAACAGGCCGGACTTGAGAAGGACGATCTGATCGAACTGCTTTAGGGAATGAATGACGCATATCGAACCCAGACTGCGACATGACGCTGGTGAAGGATGCTCCGCGCACCTCGACCAGTTTCATCCTCCGATCGGACGCAAACACGAGGGTTACCGCGTCCCGCGATCCGTTCTATGAACTGATGCGCAGTCTCTTTCAGGACGAGAGCACTGCTATCAGGGGTCAGAGATTCCTTGAGATGATCCTCGAACGGGAGGCGTCAGGAAATCCGGTACGGACGACTGAGTGGGCAGAACTGCTCTGCGAGTTAGGGGTCAGCAGATCATCCTTTTATGCGATGCGGAACAAACTGCTCGGTTCCGGAATGATTACGAATAAGAAAGGGGTTTACCGGGCATCCGGGCAGTTTAGTAAGGATCTTGTAGATATGGCGAGATGGTAGTGGGTTGCTGTGTTGAAGCGGGATCTGGAACGTCTGTAAGGATTGCTCGAGCAATTTATTTATTCTTTGAAGGTTCAAGCTTATGGGTGGGGAAAAAGTGATTAGAGGTCCAGGTTCGTACGAACGATATGACAAGATAGCGATATCATGCCAGAAAAAGTATTTCAGGTTGTTTAAGTTGCAGATTCTTGTGCGGTCATCGATTGCGTTCTTATCGTTACTCCCTCCGTTTTTTAATACCGGAACAGATATAATCAAGTATTCAATCGAGTTGATTCCTCCCTTTCTGCAACGCCCACTTTCGATACGGCAGAAATTCTATCACTCCCTCTTCCACAGAGATCATTTCGCTGTGATTTAATGTAACGACCAGTGCACTGTCCATATCGAACTTGCGCATGCCATTTCGCAGTCCATCAACCTCCCGTTTCTTTGTGTCAGCGTTTGAGACATCCAGACACACATTGATCAATGCTACTGGTGCAGTTCCTTTCCAGATCAGAAAGTCAACCTCCTTTTTGTCCATCAAACGATACATCTCACACCCGCTCCTCCTGAGGTCAAGGAATACCGCATTTTCCAGCAATTTCCCGCGGTCCTTTGAGAAACGGTGGGAAACTGTCATCAGGATGCCGCTATCCACAGCATACACCTTTCGCGGACTTCGCTTTTTCTTACCCTCGGAAAATGAATGCGTGCTTAAGAAGAAGAGCAGGTACGGCTCTTCAAGATACCTGGAGTATCGTTCGATCGAATCGAGTGAAACATGATTGCCAAGTGCACGTCTTGTGCCATTCAGCGTAACCGGACCCGGAACAGACGCTACAAACGTCGTTGCCACAGATTCCAGCTTCTCGATCTCCCGCACTTCATATCTGCGGGCAACATCGTGGTTGATGATATCCCGGTATATCTGTTGCACCATCCGCTCCTTAAGATCGGGTTCAGGTGTCAGAACGACTGCAGGGAATGTTGATGCCGAGATGTATTCGGATGAGAGGCTCTTTATCCTTCCGGCATCTGCTAAGGGATCATCAGGATCGATGCCATGAAAACGGAGATACTCTGAAAAATCCAGGGGAAAGACCTCGAGATCAAGATGCCTCCCTGTGAGTAATGTTGCCAGTTCCTTTGAGAGCAGTTCTGCAGATGAGCCCGAGACGATGATATGCAGACCCGGGTTCATCTCCTGCTGGATCCTGACCCATCGCTCCCAATCGGGAAGTCGCTGCACCTCATCAAGGATCAGGTAGTGCAGGCCCTCTGAATCGACAAACGCCTGATGGGCTGTCATAAGATCGTCAAGGAGTGTGGGGCCGTCATTTACAGGCAGTCTTGGATCTTCGAGGTTTGCATACAGCGTCTGCGATGCCGGCACGTTTTTGCTTTCGATCAGGTGATGTAGGAACTGGATAAGAATCGTGGTCTTGCCGCTTCGTCTGACACCTGTTACAACGATCACCTGCCCTGTTGATGTGAGCCTGTGGAGTTCATTTAAGTACTTCGGACGGGTTATGCCTGTGAAAGGGGTTGCTCTCCAGAAATTGAATGGGTTTAAGATCTCGATCAGTTCTCGTTCATCCATGGTGTTGACTTCTGGTCTGGTGGGTCAAGTAGTTTCCGATATGTCGTATGAAAAACTTGGTTTTTGTACGGTATGTGTGGTATGATGTTGTTTTATGGGGGGTTTCTGGTTGTTGACCCAGGTTTAGGCATCGCAATATCTGTGCCTTTGCGCTTCTGACTCTAAATATCGCCTGCTGCGGCAGACATAATTTCACCACACGATTCTGTAGTGGACCTGACAATTACTTTATCTCATATTTTTCCACGATCCGCCAGGTGTTTTCTTTTTCTTCCGTGTCTTCTTTTCCTTTCACCAGTTCAACGCTCTTGAGCTTCTCCAACCTGTACAGGGCATCTCTCACGCCCTCGTTGGTGAGTGGCAGACGTCCATGTTTCATCCGTTCATCGTTTGTATATTTTGCAATAAGGCTTTCTTCGGCTGCGTTGTCTCTGTCCCGTGCCAGAACAAAACCCCAGAATACGCTCGTCTCCTGTTCGGAGAGCTGGCTTGTTATCGTTCCGGGTACTTTGGTTAAGCTGCCAATTATAAGCAGCACTCCAGCGATTACAGGGTCTGCAACAGTTATTAGTACGGAGCTGGCGCCGGCGATCAATTCAGTCATCGAAGGCAGGTCGAGATGAAAGTTGCGGATCTTGATGCTTTTGCCTGGTTCTATACCGCCTTCTTTGATCGTGATGAGACGCAACCCCGCCTCTTCCTGATCCAGATCCACTATCATGGATTTCATGGCAATGTCTGCAGAGGGCTCAACAATCTTGTTGTCCACACTCATCGTTGCGGCAAATGCCAGCAGGTCGGTCTCTATCGTATCTTGAAGCACGGCACGGATATGCTGGAGGCGGGTTTCCTCCCTCAATTGGTCTCGTGCATGTTTATATGGGACCAGAAGGTCGACCAGCTCCGATGCAAGTCTGTCGCGTTCTTCAGGATTGTCACTCTCTTGCAGCCTATGCTTCAGTGCATGGAACTCATCCTTGATCGTCTCCCATGTTTCTTTGCCTGTCAGTGAGGGCAGTTCGCTCTCAAGACTCTCGAGTGCTGCTTGTATGTTGTCAGGGGTCATTATGCCTGGCATCTTCCTTTCCTCTCGTTATACGCCTGTAAATGTGAAAGCCGCCCAATAATATGGATTGGTATATGGCTTATCACCGGGATCTCCGTTCATAACAAACTCACGGTATGCCCATGATCAATGGACTTATAGGTTTTGCCCAGTTCCTTGCGTGTCGCGCCTCGCAACCATCGTTGAGCCGAGCGCAACGCCTGATCAGGCGGCAGCCCTTTCTCCAGATGCTCCCGATAAAAGTGTTTTATCAGCAAGCTGGTGGCTGCATCATTGACCGCCCAAAGGGTTCTTATAACACCAGCAGCGCCTGCCTGGAGAAACCCGGTTGGAAGCCCAATGAATTCGTCTGGCGATTGCCGGATGTCGGTCATGCCGATCTCGCAGGCTGAAAGGGTTACAAGCCGCGCTGTGTCGAGGTTAAGACTTGAAATGATTTCAGACAGTGTCAAGATGCTGTGGTTCGCAAGCACCAATCCTGATTTCGTCACATCCTGCCAGTTGTAAAAGCCGTGACAGGAGAAATGCAAGTATGTCCGTCCATGGACCTTTTCCACAACCACATCCTTTGTAGCTTTACGTCCTGACAGTGTCTCCAGGTCTGCAGGGTCAAATAGAGATCCCACAGCCTTACCTTCCACCGGGGCGTAGTCCAGATTCTCTGTTGGATTGATAACTGCCAGCAGTGAGGGCTTTTGTCGAGATGGGTCCTGCATGCGCCCTTTGCTTATGTTGAGTGAGTAGGCGCTCGGCGCGTAAGTCACTGTGTAGTCGTCGATGAAGGTGTGTTTTTCTCCATCCACGTCAAGCCATGCTGCGTGCAGAGGCAGCAGCCCAAGATATCCCTGCGGCATCATAATAACCGGCGCTGCTTCAGTCAGGTTCAGATCCTGCAATTTCTTGTGAACCTGACCCATCAGCATGGCCCAGAGTTCGTCTGTGGTCGCTTCGATCACGTCCAGCCATCGCTTCGTATCAGCCGTTGTCCTTTTCTTATCACAGAAGTCGGAATACGCGCCCATCCAGCCGCCCAGTCCTATGACGTCCGCCGGTCCTCGCAGCAGCTCGAGCACATCGTCCTCAGTAAGAGAATCCAGCATGACCACATTATCAGATTCGATCGAATCTACCCCGTGAGGTATCACAAAGACCGCGCTACCCATAGAGGTGACAAGCGGCGCTACCAGCGCTCCGCCCTCTGGTATCAGTCCCAGGATGCTGCGTAAATCAAGTCCTGTGGGCATAAAATCAGGATGCTGCAAGCGCAGAGAGTCAACAAGCGCATTCAGGTATGTGCGCTTCTTGCGAAGAATCTCGCCAAGTAGAACGTCGCTGCGACGACCTGAAACGTCAGAAGAGAGACGCATCTCAGCTTCCAGCAAACGTACTGCTTCACGCGCCTCTAACATCTCCTGCCTCTGCGTAACAGAAAGCATATCCAGGTCAGCATCAGCCAGTGCCAGTGCCTCTGTTAAGAGACGCGTCTTTCCCGCTTCCAGCCGAAGAACCGCCTTCTCGATCTGCTCCAGTTTCAGCAAGCAGTACGCTGAACGCGCATACAGCCTGGATGTCTCACCCACCTCTGCCTTGCGACCGACTTCGGTGTGTGCCTCTGCGAAGACCGCATTGCCAGCCTCAATCGCCCCATCATAATCTGCCAGCGCATCCTCCCAGCTCTGTTCACTAAAGTGCAGGCTGCCCAGGTTGCGGAGTGTCTGCCGACGATCAGCAGGAAATCG
>JAYEGI010000034.1:0-5443 GCA_034659035.1 Methanobacteriota archaeon | reverse complement strand
TGACTGCCGGGATCACCTGCGCGGGACCGCGGTGTACGGCATCCTCATGGAGCTTAACATCGACCAGCCTCAGTTTGAGGCCCTGGCACGGCTCTCTTGACATTGGTCCGGCAGTGGTCGCTTCCTCAAATCCCTCAAGGATCAGTTCCATAGTCTCGCGGAGATACTGGACTCCCTTGGTCATATCGAGAAAGACATTCGATTCCGAAATTGCGGAGAAGCTCTTTGCCTCATCTTTATCCATACCAAGCTCCATCAGCTTATCCCGCCGCTCAATCTTGTCCATCCTCATGCTGATCTCACCTGATTTGATCAGATCGACGACCGCCGGTTCGAGAGGTGAAACCTCGATGTAGAACCTGTTATGCCTGTTCGGTGACTTCCCTTCGACCGGTCCTGCTTTGCTCATAATGGTCTCGCGGTACGCAACGATCGGCTCGGACGTGGTAATCTCGACGCCCTTGTCACGCTCGATCCGGTGGGCTATGATCTCAAGATGCAGTTCGCCCATCCCCGCAAGCAGGTGTTCACCAGTCTCCTCGTCGATCTTGACCTGTAGCGTCGGATCCTCCTTTGAGACCTGCCTTAAAACCTCGACCAGTTTCGGGAGGTCCCGCATGTGCTTTGCCTCGACTGCAACCGTGACCACTGGCTCGCTTGCATGTGTGATCGTCTCGAACGGATACATATCCCGAAGCGTCGTTGCAGTGCTTCCGACGATCGCATTCTTAAGCCCCGTTACCGCCACAATATTTCCTGCCGGGATCTTCTCGACCTCAACCCGATCCGGCCCCATAAAGACACCCACCTGCTGGATCCGGTCGGTGGCTGATGTGCCTGATATGTACAGTTCCTGACCGCGGACGATCGTTCCGCTAAAGAGCCTGCCTGTCGCAATCTCGCCGGCATGTGGATCTCTCGTGATCTTCGTGACCATGAGCGCGGTATCGCCATCCGGATCGCACCCGGCCATCTGCTTTCCGATCTCGGAATCCGCATCGCCGTGCCAGATCACAGGAACCCGTCGCTTCTGGGATACAAGCGGGTCTGGCAGATGCTTGATGACCATATCGTTTAATACTTCATGGATCGGACACTTCTCAGCAAGCGCCTTCATATTATTATCTTTACAATAATTAAATACATCTGCGAAACCTATATTGCTCTTCTGCATGTAGGTAACGCTTATCGCCCAGTTGTACAACGCTGATCCGAATGCCACGGTCCCGTTTGCAGCATCGAGACGCCATTCCTTGTACTTCTCCTCACTCATCCCTTTGATGAGTTTATTCACATTATCAATTACTTTCCCGAGTTTGATCTGCATCGTCTCGGGATCGACCTGAAGTTCGTTGATCAGCCGGTCGACCTTGTTCACGAAGAGGACGGGAGTTACATTCTCCTTGAGTGCCTGCCGAAGCACAGTCTCTGTCTGCGGCATCGCGCCTTCAACTGCATCGACCACGACGACCGCACCATCAACAGCGCGCATCGCTCGTGTGACGTCCCCTCCGAAGTCCACGTGACCGGGAGTATCTATGAGATTGATCAAATAAGAATCGCCCTCGAACTCGTGCACCATCGAGACGTTTGCGGCATCGATAGTGATGCCTCGCTCCTGCTCTTCCTCATCAGAATCCATGAAGAGCTGCGTGCCTGCAAGATCCTTCGAGATCATGCCAGCGCCCGCAAGCAGATTATCCGTGAGTGTGGTTTTGCCGTGATCGATATGTGCAACTATACCGATGTTTCTGATATTTTCGGGTTGACTCATCAGGTCCCGAACACGTTCGACCATTTTTCTCTTTACGCCCATATATTGTACCTCTAATTAAAATTATTAGATTGCAAACACTTATTGATTTCTGTAGTCTTAAGGATTGTCACGCATCAACAGCATCCGTATCGCGAGATATGCGGCATTCCTGCCGTTATCGATTCCGACACAGGCTACTGGAACTCCCGGCGGCATCTGCGCAATCGAGAGCAGCGCATCAAGCCCGCCGAGCTTCTTGCTGACCGGAACCCCGATAACCGGCTTATCCGTCCTTGCAGCAACAACACCTGGCAGCGCTGCCGACAATCCCGCAATCGCAATAAATAGCAGCGCATCACTCCCCCCGATATACTCATCCAGTTTTTCAGGATTTCTGTGTGCAGAGATGACTTGAAGATCATAGTCGTAACCACTCCCGTCCAGAACCTCGGTTACCTGATCAGCGATATCCATATCGGATTCTGCCCCCAGGATTACCGCAATTTTTGACATTATGGCAAGTTTCCTTCACCGCGCAGTTCATGCTGTCGTTCGATGTTCATCCGGATCAAAATCTCATAGATCCGCTTGATCGAACCGATATCAAGATTCAGTTCGGTTGCGTAATCGACAGCTCGATTCAAAACGACCTGTTCCTGCCCCCCATCCTCGATGCTCTTTCCTTCTACCTTTTTTAGCTCCAGAACCGTGCCTGCAAGATCTGTGCGGTCTGCGACCAATTTCAGTATCTTCCTATCAATTGTTTCAATTTTTTCTCTGACATCTAACAGTTCCATGCTGTCACCTCGTTTGTATTATCCTTGTTGATACTCTATTTTAGTATATCTCTGCCGTATGTATGAAGTTTTGGCTCTTCCATAAGCCCATCCGTATGTGGGGTTGGGGGCCGGTCTTTCACCCCAAGTATTAACACTTCAGCGCGCAGAAGTATAGCTCATGACCGATCCACAGATTCCTTCGCTTATCGCCGCATTCGGGGCAGGAGTCTTAAGCGTACTATCCCCATGCGTTCTCCCCCTGCTGCCGGCGATCATGGCATACTCTTCCGAACGAGGTAAACTACGACCTCTGGCTATTGTAATCGGACTCTGCATCTCCTTCACGGCGATGGGCGTGATATTCTCGGCATTCGGTTCTGTCGTCTATGCGTATCGTGGATATATGGAGATGATCGCAGAGATCATGATCATCGCGCTTGGGATTGTCATGCTCTTCGATCTGCCAATCTTTGACAGGTTAAGCGCACTTACGCCGCAGACTACACAGGGAGAGGGTATTATGGGGGGTCTGCTGCTCGGGTTATCGCTTGGAATCGTCTGGATGCCATGTCTCGGACCGCTGATCGGCAGTGTCCTGGTAACAGTCATACCCGAAGGCGACGTTCTGTACGGCGGGACTCTGTTGTTCATCTATTCGCTCGGGCTCGCAATTCCGATGCTTGGAATCGCGTATGCAACCAGCACACTGACCGGGAAGGTGAGAGGACTATCGCGGCACAGTATGGCAATCAGAAGAATCGCGGGAGGTGTGCTGATTCTGGTCGGACTTGGGATGGTGTTTGGGGTCTATAACCTCTTCTGGGGGTGGATTGTGAATGCCGTGTATGCGATCTGATCGGACATATCAAGGATTACATATTCTCTGACCTGATGCGGAGGGGGGACGGAACTTGAAGAAATGGCTAATTACCCTAACAATTGTCCCTATCGCCGCGTTATTGCTGCTATTTGTGTTTCATGGTATATTTAACCCTGTTCGCGACATCCCGGATCCGTATTACCAGGACACAGGGCACAATGTCACCAATAGATCCGAACTGGTACACATCCTGCCGCTCCTTACGAGCACGTATCAGGAAGATTATTTCGACTGCTCAGAGATGTCTGCGTTTATGGAGTGGTATCTCGAAGGGCACGGCGTCGATACCGTGATCGTCACCGGAGTGCGGAATCAGCCGCACAATATCTCTGCTGGGGGATTCGAGTACGAAAAAGGTGCTGGAGATCATGCATGGATCGTAGCGAACGTATCAGGGAAGTGCGTTCTCATCGAGCCGACTCTTGCACGCATCGTTCCAAAATCGCTTGAGAAATATTACCTCGCTGATGATAAACCATACAATGATATTTATGATGCCGTGATCGCCAGCATGTCTGTCGATGAATACGACTGGTGGACTGTGGTGGATATCGGTTCTCCGGTGCCGTTTAAAATCCCTGTTTCACTGCCTGCCTCAACAAAGCTGGAAGCGGATATATTCGATCTGGTGAACAGTGAACGTGAGGATGACGGACTTTTGGCTCTGAAACGGAACGGCGAGATCGCAGAAGTTGCCCGCGCGTATAGCCTCGATCTCGCCGCGCGTAAGCACTCCGGAGATGATAATGAGGGTACTGATGGCAGCAATGATGACGACGATGATGATGACGAGTTGGGTGGCTTATTAGAGAAAAGCGGGATATATTATTTCGATATCTCCGTCGAACAGACGCTTTCAGTCCCGGGACCGATCTATGACTACGAAAAGTTCTTACAAACATGCCTTGACGCATGGGCGTATGGTGAATCCGGAGAAGATACCGGAGCAGCGGATCTAAATGAATCCGGGATAGGTGTGGCGGTCGACCCGGATGGGAACGTATATATAACTCATGTCTCGATCAGGAGGATCCACTGTGGTTACAAGGGCGCATCCTGCTGCAAGCAACAAGGTTATTATCCATGGTGCTACAAACCATGGGAATGCAACCGAGGAATATGCGAATAATAAACAGGTAGGCTTATCATGGCGATCCGGGACATAAAACCAACCAGGTCCGAGCTCATAGAACTGAAAAAGAAGATCAAACTCGCAGAGGGCGGGCACAAGCTGCTGAAGATGAAGCGCGACGGTCTCATTCTGGAGTTTTTTGAGTTGCTTCACAGGGCAAAGAATGTTAGATCAGAACTCGATTCCGCTTATGCACTTGCGAATGAGAAGATGGGGCTTGCAAAGGCGGTGGAGGGTGCAGTTGCAATAAAATCGATCGCATTCGCACTAAAGGACGCTCCGAATATCGAACTTGAGAGCAAGAACGTGATGGGTGTGGTGGTCCCGAAGATCGAATCATCCCAGGTACAAAAAGACCTCTGCGAGCGGGGATACGGCATTATAGGGACGAGTTCTTGTATCGATGAGGCGGTCGAGTCACACGAGACACTCGTCGAAAAGATAATCATTGCTGCCGAGGTCGAGACCGCGATAAAGAAACTGCTCGACGACATCGAGCGGACCAAGCGGAGGGTCAACGCGCTCGAGTTCAAGGTGATTCCGGAACTCGCCGGGGCAGAGCGCTTCATCGAACTGCGCCTCGAAGAGATGGAGCGCGAAAACACATTCCGGCTGAAGCGGATCAAGGCATGATCGATGCGAACGATCCTGAACTCAGGGGCGGGCTGCTTAAGTGGGTCTGGATCATCTCGCTCGCCATGCTTGTACTTGGATACGTCCTTATGTTTCTTCTGATTACTGGTGAACTCAAACTCAGGTAATCTTTGCTTGTCAAGTAGGGCACATAGCCACCTCTTTCCGGGGTAATAGCCCCGAGGCTGCTATGCACCCCCTCACAGAACCGGACTTGAAGATTTCCCTCATCCGGCTCTTCAGAAGCACATCCTCTACGGAAT
>JAYEGI010000033.1:0-5506 GCA_034659035.1 Methanobacteriota archaeon | reverse complement strand
GCATGCCGTATATTTCGGGGCACCGATGTATCGTTCAGGATAGTATCCAGAATAATATTGCATTGTTCAACTGTTTCTTTGATCGACATGGGCATCATCCATATTCCAATCTGTATGTGGTATATCCGCACCATATCATATTTAAAGATGGGTGATCGATAGGAGGTTATGGATGAGATCGATGCCATGTCCAGATTGCTCGAACTTGGCGGGACGATGCTTGCAGAGCACTGCCGCCGCTGCGGTGCGCCGCTGTTCCGGTATCAAGGAAATGTCGGCTGCCCGATCTGCGATTTTAGAATGGTGGAGCAGGAAATGGGAGAAGTGAGTAAAGAGCGAGAAGATATGGGAGCTACGGAAGAGAAGGTCAAGCCGGAGGGCGGGATTACGGCGGGGACATCCCTGCTTGGAAAGATCATCTCGGATAAGGTTGCCAGGATTGCTGCTGATATGCAGAGCGAGACCGACCTGGGTCGCATTCGAGACCAGATGGATTGCATCGAGCGCGGGATTGAGATTCTCAGGATGCTTAGTCCGGATTGATTGGCTGTCCGTCACAGCCGTCTGGTTGAGGGCGCGGGCGGGCGTGCGCATGCTGCTGCTCGCGGGCACGACGACGTGGGTGCAGGTCATGGGACTGGGAGTGGGCGAGGTGATTGCTACAGGGGTTGTCGGATGCGTTGGGGCTTGTGGGCGCATGAGTGAGTCTTTTTATTATTTTCTGGGAATGTCGGATTGTATTACGCAACCACAACTGCCATAATAGAGTATTATCGATCTGAAAAGTTGTTTACACAGATAATCTGTGCCCATCTGCGTTAATCTGTGGCTGTTACTATTTTAGCAACAGCTTAACACCGATTTCACTGATTACACCCATATAATCATATCTATATTTGCCGGGTTGGTGCCATGTTTTCAACCGACAAGAACAAATTAAAAAGTCTCGCATGAGTGGTTGGTGATGACCCTATATGGCGATATTTGAGCGGGGCGAAATGCTTTTATGGGGGTGGTGGGCTGTGTATGTATGATGTAATACTGCGGAGTTGACTATTATGATAAGACACCACCCCACAACCGACATCCGTACTGTTTCGCGAACAATTCTCAGCGCGTGCGTGCTCGCTGTGCTGCTGATGCTTGCGTGCTCGGGCACGGCAGTTGCTGCGCGTCCGAATGATGAAAATATGGGTACTGTCAACTTCAGAGGCGTGGTAGCCGGAGAGCCGGTTATTAATGCGGTTGGCGCCGGTGGCATTAATGTCCGGATCGATGAAATCCTTTTCGACCCAACAGGCAACCTGACAATTGGGGATGTGGTGACAGTTGGTTACCCCATAGTACCTCCTTTTGTGTACATCAGTGTCGCGGTAGGGGATCGCGTGGAGGCTTGTGGAGAGTATCGTGAGATCGAAGAAATACCGGATTGGTGGTCGGGGGTTGGCGAACACTGGATATGGCTACATGAAGCGGATCATTTTTGTAGACTGCTGTCACCAACCGCCGCCGCGTCCTCAGCTACTGGTACATCCCGCGACGGTTATCAGGATGACGAAGATATATATGTTATAGGCTCAGGATTCGCATCTGGCACGGAAGTACACATATTTGTAGTCGTAGATCGGGATTGGAACGACGGCGATCTGATCCCTTCACAGGGCGTGATCACAGTTTCGGACGGGACAGTATCCATGAGTGGTGATGTGGCGCCGGTTCTCGTCTGGCAGGCCCCGCTCGTGTCTGGTAAGTACGATATTGTGATCGATACAAACCAGAACGACATCTACGATGCAGCTATGGATGGGCTGGATAGCGGATCACCCGGATTTGTCGTAACACCTGCAGTACCAGTCCCGGCACTCACCCATATAGGGGTCATCGCTCTCGTTGGCTTGCTGTGCGTTATCGGGATGTTCAGGATCAGGAGAAGGTTCGACTGATGCGCAGGAAATACTTTGTACCCACGATAATGACAAAAGGAAGGTGGGGGTATTGCAAGATGCCAAGAACGAACGGTGAGAATTTTTCCGGATACGACTCATCTTCTGCCCGTTGTTGGGGTCAAAATAGGATTTCTGATGGGGCAGTGTCTGATGCAATAAGAACTTGGCTCTCCGCTGTTTTGTATGGGTACTACAATATCCCCGACATCAACTGGAGCAGATCACGGGAAGGATGTACTGAATACAAAGCTCCCACTGTTATCGAAATGTTCAGGATTTCATCACCACGGCATATCGTTGGCAAGATATCTTAACCCCATTTAACCCACATGAAATAGCGAAGAACCTGAAACTTGGAGACAGATTAATGAAACTCACAACAGTCTATGATAACGAGGTATATCCGGAGGCGTCTGCAACCGGACTTACGAGCGAATGGGGATTCTCCTGCCTGATAGAGGTGTCCGGTGAGCGAATACTCTTTGACACCGGAGGAAACGGATCGATTTTGCTGCGCAACATGGAAAGACTGGGGATTGACCCCGAAGACCTTACAATGATCCTGCTCTCGCATGAACACTGGGATCACACAGGGGGCTTGTCCGACCTCTTAAGGGCGAACCACGATGCCGAGGTCTGTCTGCTTGCGTCATTCACAGAGTCGTTTAAGGACAAGATCGAAAATCCAGTGGTAGAGGTACACGAACCGGCAAAGATCTGCGATCGGGTATATACCACAGGCGAACTTGGTACAGCCATAAAAGAGCAGTCACTGGTGCTGAAAACGAAAAGTGGCATGGTTGTCATCACAGGATGCGCACACCCGGGAATAGGGGAGATCATGGACGCAGCATCCGGATTTGGCAAGATATACGGAATCATCGGAGGATTTCATGGGTTTAGCGATTATCACCTGCTAAACGGAGTGAAGTTCCTCTCTCCGTGCCACTGCACCCAGCATCTAAGCGAGATCGTCTCACGATTCCCGGACACGTACCATAAGAACGGTGTTGGTAGGGTGTTTACCTTTGAGTAACATGAGCCACCTATTTGGTCCTGTGCCGTCCCGCAGGCTCGGGAGGTCGCTTGGTCTGGATATCACGCCGTACAAGACTTGTACGTTTGATTGCGTCTACTGCCAGATCGGACGAACCACGAACAAGACCGTGCAGAGGCTGGAGTATATTTCGAAAGATTCGATATTATGTGAGCTGCGGGATTTCTTACCTGAGGGAGAGGCAGATACCGATTACATCACTTTTGCAGGATCCGGGGAGCCAACGCTCCATTCGGGAATCGGTGAGATGATCGATGTGATCAAGACGATGACTGATATCCCTGTTGCGGTGATAACCAACGGATCGCTTTTGTTCCGGGAAGATGTGAGAGATGATCTCTCAAACGCTGATATCGTGCTGCCATCGCTGGATGCTGCCACCTCTTCCGCGTTCCATGCTGTGAATCAGCCGCATGAGAGTCTTTCGGTGGACCGGATCATCGAAGGACTCAGGATGTTTCGAGAGGTGTTTGAAGGCGAATTCTGGCTCGAGATCATGTTTGTTAGGGGTATAAACGACGGATCTGACGAGATAGCCGCGCTGTCGGACGCAATCTCCGTAATCAATCCTGATCTGGTTCAGTTAAATACCGTTGTACGACCACCGTATGAGGACGTCATGCCCGTGGACGAGGATGAGATGGTGCGGATACTGGAGGAGTTTTGCGGGAATTTTGAGGTAGAGATCATCGCGGAGAAGCGAATCGAGGTTCGTGCGGATATCCTGCCGCTTTTGGAACGGAGACCGCTTACGCTGGATCAGATCGCTGGATCGCTTGGAATGCACCGGAACGAGGCAGCGAAGTATCTTCGGGAACTTATAGAGCAAGGCGCGGTCGTCGAGACTGTGCACGGGGGCAAACGGTACTTTGGGGTGAATCTGAAAGCATTAACACCCTCCACGCCAGAGTATGGCAATATATAGGTGGTGGATCAGAAGTTGAACAAGCCGACATTGTATCTCGAAACCACCCCTCCAAGCTATCTGGCTGCGAGACCGAGTCGCGGTTTGTACCAGTCATCATCACCCCTGAGGAACTTATTACTGGAGATTATGGAAATGAAATGGATTGATCTGATAGTAGAAGATGTTCGCACCGCACGTGAAAATCTCTGGGGGGCATGCGGTTACAGGTAAAAATAGTCTTGAGGTCATATTAAGAACCCTGAAAGGAAAAGAACAAATGATCATAAACGAACTAATCAACACAGGCGCGATCAATCAGTCTGAACTATCATCGAGAACCAGAGTCTCATCGTCCACGCTCTCGCGGACGCTTTATGATCTGGAGCAGAGGGGATTGATAGTCCGGCATTACAACGGGATGAGCAAGATGATCAAACTCAACGATTCGGTGGTGAGAGAGGAGTCGCCAATACAGCCATCGGATAGTTATGACCATGCAGGAATTGGAAAGTGATATGAAATGTGCTCTCTGTGACAATAAGGACTGCCGGCAGGGCAAAAACTGTACGAAAACAGCGACAGATATCGATTATACGTCAGCAAAGGGGACGATGCGGATCGCTTCCGAGATTGAATCGAGGTACATGGAACTGACACGCCTCGAAGAACTGATCCTGTTCTGTAAAAAGATGAAATTCAAGAGAGTCGGGGTTGCATTCTGCATCGGGCTTTCTGCAGAAGCGAGAATCGTGCATGAGATCCTTGCGCGGGATTTCGAGGTGCATTCGGTCTGCTGCAAGGTTGGCGGGACTGACAAAGGCGATCTCGTACTTGTAAAGATCAGAGATCCGGAAGCGCATGAGACTATGTGTAATCCGCTCGGGCAGGCAGCGATCCTGAATGCGGAGGGAACTGAGTTAAATATTATAATAGGGCTCTGCATCGGGCACGACATCCTCTTTACAGCGCACTCGGATGCGCCGGTGACCACACTTGCGGTGAAGGATCGTGTGCTTGCGCACAATCCGCTTGGTGCGGTGTATTCGAGGTATTATCAGGGAAATGTGTTTGGGATGGATTCGAGGTAATATGGTCAACTTTCTTGTAGTCTTTAAGTATCCTCGAGGCAAATAGCCATACATGGCAGGGGCATTCATTTCAGAAATCGATATTAAAGAGTTCAGAGGTATCAAAATATGCAAAGAACCGATAAAACTAGCAAAAGTCAATGTTTTGATCGGGAAAAACAATTCTGGTAAATCCTCGCTCCTCGAAGCTCTGTATCTCTTTCCACTGCCACGACTCCACTCCACTATTTATGGGGGTGATAGAATCAATCAAATAGGAGAAGGTCATAGTGGAACGGATAGTTTAGTTTACGGTTACTCGGGACTGCCGAGATGAAGTATGATGTCAATGAGTATCCATGCATAATAGAAATTATGAGTGATGGTACGTCAAAGAGTTCTGTCAACGATGAGGAAGTAGACATCCCAAAACACGTTTCTAAAATACTAAAGATATCTGAGCATAATATCGAAAATATTTCTATTTATATTCCAAACGACACGAAAACCCTCGACAGGTATGCTGAAT